>JAJRUI010000024.1 GCA_024277875.1 Deferrisomatales bacterium | reverse complement strand
GTTTGCAGGGGTTTCTGGGTAGAAACCTTGTACCAGGAGGGCCTCTTCTTGTATAGATTCCTTTTTGCCTTCTGGTTCTTTACGATGTGCCCCCTGAACCTTTCTTTCCCCAGGATCTCAAACAATGATAACGCTGATGATTATATGACTAAACCCTTTCACAACACCCCCTCCCGCAAGTTTCTGGGCGGAGCCCTGCAGGCTTCGGGCCGCCACCGGTCAACCGAGAACCGTTCCAACCCCCGCCCCCAGAACGAAACCGGCCGCGGACACCGGTCGGGTGCCGCGGCCGTGCCTTGAGAGCCGGTTTTGTTTCGCGTGCCGGTGCATCGCGCCCTCCCGTTGCCGCCAACCCTAACCCGGGCGGGGCGGAGGGATCAAGGGAGGTTTGGTGGCGGGCGGCGGAAGCACGATTTCGCGCCCCACAGGGGCGCGTCGGGCCGGGAACCCGGAAAAGTCCGGCTTGACACCCGGCGGCGGCGGGTGGTACAAAGCGTGTTTCGCACGCCCCGGACCCGCAACCACCGTCGACGATGCTGTCGGGAGGATCACGTTGGCCAATCACAAGTCGGCCCTCAAGAAGGCCCGCCAAGACGAAAAGCGCCGGCTGCGCAACAAGGCCGTGCGCACCCGCTACCGGAACCTGATCAAGGCCGTGCGGCTCGCCCTGGAGTCGGGCGATGCGGCCCAGGCCGAGGATGCCCTGAAGAAGGCCGCGCCGTATCTGCAGCGGGCGGCGTCGAAGGGGGTGATCCACAGTAACAAGGCGGCGCGGCACATCTCGCGC
Source organism: Deferrisomatales bacterium (assembly GCA_024277875.1). Classification (GTDB taxonomy): domain Bacteria; phylum Desulfobacterota; class Deferrisomatia; order Deferrisomatales; family Deferrisomataceae; genus JAJRUI01. Next base: position 16,467 of record JAJRUI010000024.1, on the reverse strand, counting down.
CTGACCAAGCAGGTGGAGGCGCTCAAGAAGGCTGCGTGACCCCGAGCGCCAGACCTACGCGGTTCGACCCACGCCCCGGCCCCGGCTGGGGCGTTTCGTTTGGGGGTCGCACAGACCGAGCACGAGCTGTTCGAGCACCTCGCGGCCGCCGCCCGACTTGAGGGCCAGGTCGGCCCGGACGAGCCGCAGCAGCACGCCGTCCAGGTCGGCCCGCTCCCACCGGCCGGCCTGCTGGAGGACGTTGCGCGCCACGAACGGCGGCACGCCCAGCACCTTGGCAGCCTGTTTCGGCCCGGCCCGGCCCGGGCCGTCGGCCAGGTCCCGGGCCGCCCGCAGGTGCCGGAAGTGGCGCGCGATCATGTACAGGAGCCGCACCGGGGGCTCGCCCAGGGCCAGGAGCCGCCGCAGGGCGCCCAGCGCCCGGTCCATCCGCCGCTCGCCCAGGGCGTCGCACAGGGCGAACACGGTGGTGGCCCGGCTCTCCCCCACCAGGGCCTCCACGTCCTCCAGGCACACCGAGCCGCCGTCGCCGGCGAACGCCCGGAGCTTTTCGACCTCCCGGGCCAGAAGCTGGAGGTCGGGCCCGACCCGGAGCACCAGGGCCTGGACGACCCGGGGGTCGAGGTCGAGGCCGTGCTCTCCGGCCAGGCGGCGCACCCACCCGGCCAGCTCGGCGTCCCGGGGCCGGTCGCACGCGACCACCTGGGCCGCGGCGAGCACGGCCTTGCCCGCCTTGAGCCGGCGGTCGAGCTTTTCGGCGACCAGGACGAGGCAGGTGGACGGGTTGGGGGCTTCGAGGTACGGCAGCAGGGGCTTCCACTGGTCCGCGGTCCACCGGTGGGCGTCGCGCACGATCACCAGCTTGCGGCCGCCCAGGAACGGCAGGGTCTCGGCCGCGCTGCGCACGCTGGCCGCGGTGGCGGCCGGGGCGGTGAACGCCTCGCGGCTCAGGCCGGGGTCGGCCGCGCCCGCGAGCACCTCGGCCTCGAGGGCGGCCAGGGCCCGGTCCACCAGGAACGGCTCGTCCCCCAGCACGCACACCACGGGCGCGGCGCTCACCCGCCCTGCCCTCCCCCGGCCAGGACGAGCCTGCGCAGGATCTCGCTGGCCAGGTCCCGGGCCAGCAGGTCGAGGGCCGCGTCCTTGTTGGCCTCGGTGATCTCCACGGCCGGGCCGGACGAGAACTCCCGGTCGGCCCACACGCCCGGGGCGCGCCACACCACCTCGCCGTCGGGCCGGGTGATGGTGACCGTGACCGAGCCGGTGAGCACGTACTCGCGCACCTCGTCCCCCACCCGGTACGCGGCGCCCTCTTCCTCCACCCGGTCGAGGCGTACCCGGAGGACCCGGTCGGCCGCGTCCCGGGGAACCAGCCGGACCCCCGGCCGGTCCGCCACCTGCCGGGCGATCTGCCGGGCCAGGACGGCGCCGAACAGGGGCTCGGACGCCCGGTCGTCCACGGGCGCGACCCACACCCGCACGCCGGGGCCGCCGGCCGGGGTGTCGAGGCCGGCCAGGCGGTAGCCGCATCCCGCGGCCGCCACGGTGAGCATGAGGGCCGCGGCGAGCCGGACCACGGTCAGCGCACCACCAGGTTGAGCAGCCGGCCGGGCACGTACACGGCCTTGACCACGGTCTTGCCCTCCAGGTGCCGGGCCACGTTGGGGTCGGCCTCGGCCACGGCCCGCACGGCGCCGCCGTCCGCGCCGGCCGGCACCTGGACCCGGCCGCGCACCTTGCCGTTGACCTGGACGACCACGGTGATCTCGTCCCGGACCAGGGCGGCCTCGTCCCACCCGGGCCACGGGGTGTCGGCCAGGGGCGTCTGCTCGCCCAGGATCTCCCACAGTTCCTCGGTGATGTGGGGCACCATGGGGTGGAGCACCTTGAGCAGGGCCTCCACCCCCTCCCGGAACGCCTGCCGGCCCGGCTCGTCGGCCGGTGAGAACCCGGCCAGGGCGTTGAGCAGTTCCATGGCCGCGGCGATCGCGGTGTTGAAGTGGAACCGCTCCTCGATGTCGGCGGTGACCCGCCGGATCGTGTCGTGGACCTTGCGCCGCAGGTCCCGGGCCGGGCCGTCCGGGGCTCCCCCGGCGAACGGTTCGGTCCCGGGCAGCCAGTCGCGATGGTCCGCCACCAGCCGCCACACGCGTCGCAGGAACCGGTACGCGCCCTCCACCCCCTCCTCGCTCCACTCCAGGTCCTTCTCGGGGGGCGCGGCGAACAGGCTGAACAGCCGGGCGGTGTCCGCGCCGTACCGGGCCACCAGGCCCTCGGGGTCCACCACGTTCTTCTTGGACTTGCTCATCTTCTCGACCCGGCCGGCCTCGGCCGGGGCGCCGCACCGGGTGCACGCGCCGTCCGCGACCTCGTCGGGCAGGAGCCACCCGTGCTCGGGGCACCGCTGGGTCTCCATGCACACCATGCCCTGGGTGAGCAGGTTGGTGAACGGCTCGTCCACGGCCACGAGGCCCAGGTCGCGCAGCACCTTAGTGTAGAACCGGGAGTACAGCAGGTGGAGCACGGCGTGCTCGATGCCGCCGATGTACTGGTCCACGGGCATCCAGTACTCGGTGCGCGCCCGGTCGAGCATGCCCGCCTGGAAGTCGGCGCACGCGTACCGGGCGAAGTACCACGAACTCTCCACGAAGGTGTCCATGGTGTCGGTCTCGCGCCGGGCCGGGCCCGTGCACCGGGGGCAGGAGGTCTCGTAGAACTCGGGGATCTCGGCCAGGGGCAGCACCCGGCCCTCGGGGAACGCCACGTCCTCGGGCAGGACCACGGGCAGGTCGGCCTCGGGCACCGGGACCACGCCGCACGCGGGGCAGTGGATCACCGGGATGGGCGCGCCCCAGTACCGCTGGCGCGAGATGCCCCAGTCCCGCAGCCGGTAGTGGACCGCCCGCTTGCCGAACCCGCGCTCCTCCAGGTACGCGATCACCCGCTCGATGCCATCCCGGTTGGGCAGGCCGTCGAACGGGCCGGACCGGACCATGCGGCCGGGCGCCACGTACGCCTCGGTCATGGCGGCCGGGTCCAGGGACCCGCCGTCGGGCTCGATCACCACCGTGACCGGCAGGTCGTAGCGCCGGGCGAACTCGAAGTCCCGCTGGTCGTGGGCGGGCACGGCCATGACCGCGCCGGTGCCGTACTCCATCAGCACGAAGTTGGCCACGTAGATCGGCACCCGCTCGCCGGTGAGCTGGTTGACGCAGTACGCGCCGGTGAACACCCCCTCCTTTTCGTAGTCGTCGGCCGTGCGCTCGGCCTTGTCCTGGCGGCGCACCCGGTCCACGAACGCGAGCACCTCGGCCTCCCGGCCGGTGCCCCGCACCAGCTCGGGCACCAGGGGATGCTCGGCGGCCAGGCTCATGAAGGTGACGCCGTACAGGGTGTCGGGCCGGGTGGTGAACACCCGGATCTCGCCGTCCCGGCCGTCCAGGGGGAACGCGACCTCGGCGCCCACGCTCTTGCCGATCCAGTTGCGCTGCATGGTGAGCACCTGGGGCGGCCACCCGGGCAGCCGGTCGGTCCAGTCCAGCAGTTCGTCTGCGTACCGGGTGATCCGGAAGAACCACCCGGGCAGCTCTTTTTCGACCACCACGTCCCCGCACCGCCAGCACGCGCCCTGCTCCACCTGCTCGTTGGCCAGCACGGTCTGGCAGGTGTCGCACCAGTTCACCGCGGTCTCCCGGCGGTACACCAGGTCCTGTTCGAGCATCTTGAGGAACAGCCACTGCTCCCACCGGTAGTAGGACGGGTCGCAGGTGGCCAGTTCGCGGCTCCAGTCGTACGAGAACCCCATGCGCTGGAGCTGGCCCTTCATGTACGCGATGTTCTCCCGGGTCCACTTGGAGGGGTGCACCCCGTGCTGGATCGCGGCGTTCTCGGCCGGCATGCCGAACGCGTCCCACCCCATCGGGTGGAGCACGTTGAACCCGCGCATCCGCTTGTACCGGGCCACCACGTCGCCGATGGTGTAATTGCGCACGTGCCCCATGTGGATCCGGCCCGACGGGTACGGGAACATCTCGAGCACGTAGTACTTGGGCCGGCTGGCGTCCTCGCCCACCGCAAAAGTGTCCGCCTCGCGCCACCGGCGCTGCCACTTCTCCTCGACGCTCTGGGGCTGGTACCGGACGTCCATGGGGGGTCGCTCCTGGGTTTCGGCTGGGGCACGAACGGGCGCGGGGGCGGGCCGGCCCGCCCCCGGAATCGCTGGGGTTTCCCGCTCTCCCGTGGCCGGGAGGGCGGCGCGACCGTAGCACACGGGTTCCGGGTTTTCAACCCGGCCCCCGGGCGCACGAAAGGGCGGCCGGAGCCGCCCTCGCCCTGTGCCGTTTGGGCCCGGGGGTCAGGCCCCGGCGCGCTCGGCCACCGACTTGCCGAACTGCTGGCACGCGCGCATGCCGTCGTCGGTGTCCACGACCCGCTCCTCCATCTTCAGGGGGCCGAGGTCGAGCATGTTCATCTTGAACACGTGCTCCATGGTCTCGTGCAGGATGACCGGCGCCTCGCCCGAGTGGGTGTGGGAGCCGAACGCGCCCCCGGCCTTGCCCTCCAGGCCGGCCCGCTGGGCCTTGAACAGCCAGTTCTTGAACGCCGGCAGCATGTCCTTGTGGTAGGTGGGCGAGCCCAGGAGCACGCCGTCGTACCCGGCCAGGGCCGACACGTCCTTGAACTTGGGCAGGGGCATGGCGTCGGCCTGGTGGCCGGCGAACCGGATGCCCTCGGCGATCCACTGGGCCATCTGCTTGGTCTTGCCGGTGCGGCTGATGTACAGGATCAGGAACTTCTTCATCGTCGAAACCCTCCGTTCGGTCGTCGCCGGGCGCCGGCCACCGCGGCCGCGCCGTCGGAAGCGAATTGTCCCACCGGGTCCGGGGGCCGTCAAGGAATCTACCACAAAAAGATCGGTTTGATTTTCTTTGTCCGCCCCGTCTTTTGCGTCCCGCCGGGCCCGCAGCCCGGCCAGGCCCGCAACCGCCGGCCCCGGCTTCGTTGACTTCTGGGAACCGGCTCTCCTATAATCCCGCGCGCTTGTTTCCCGGTGAGTGTTCCGGTTTTTTCCCCGAAGGGGAGGAGGGATCGTCGTGGCCGAGTATCTGACCAAGTTCCAGGAGTCGCTTCTCGACAAGGACACCTTCAGCGTCACGTGGGAGCTCGTCCCCGGTCGCGGGGCGTTCGAAAAGGCCCAGGAGGTGGTGATCGCGTCCGCGGAGCAGGCTGCCAAGAGCGGCCGGATCCACGCCCTGACGATCACCGACAACCCCGGCGGCAACCCGGCCATCTCGGCCGAGATGCTCGGCGAGGAGATCAACAAGATCGGCATCGAGCCCCTGGTGCACTTCACCTGCAAGGACAAGAACCGCAACCAGCTCGAGAGCCTGCTGTACGGCCTGGACCGGTCCAGGGTGCACAACCTGCTGATCATGACCGGCGACTACCCGGTGTCCGGGTACAAGGGCCGGGCCCGGCCGGTGTTCGACATCGACCCGAGTATGCTGCTCGACATGATCACCGACCTGAACGCCGGCCTCGAGGTGCCCACCTTCAAGGGGTCCACCACCCTGAAGCCCACCGGGTTCTTCGCCGGCGCCGCGGTGAGCCCGTTCAAGAAGCTCGAGTCCGAGCAGATGGGCCAGTACTACAAGCTCAAGAAGAAGCTGGAGTCCGGCGCCCAGTTCATCGTGACCCAGCTCGGCTACGACGCCCGCAAGTTCCAGGAAGCCCTGATGCTGGTCAAGTACTGGGGCTACGAGCACGTGCCGGTGGTGGGCAACGTGTACGTGCTGCCCCTGGGCGCCGCGCGGCTGATGAACCGCAACGGCATCCCGGGCTGCGTGGTCACGGACAAGCAGGTGGCCGAGATGGCGGCCGAGGTGGAGGCCTCGGACGACAAGGGCAAGAAGGCGCGCCTGGAACGGGCCGCCAAGATGTACGCGTTCATGAAGGGCATGGGGTTCGCGGGCGTGCACATCGGTGGCCACGGCATGGCGTTCGAGGACCTGGAGTACATCGTGGACCGGGGCGAGGAACTCGCGCCCAACTGGCTCGACCTGGTCAAGGAGTTCGACTACCCCCAGCCCGACGGGTGGTACTTCTTCGAGAAGGACGAGGAGACCGGCCTGAACAAGGACACCCCGGTGGACCGTTCCGCGGACCGGCCGCCCGCCGGCGCGGGGTACAAGGCGTTCCAGGCCCTGCACCACGCCATGTTCGAGAAGAAGGGGTTCCTGTTCAAGCCGATGCAGTCCCTGGCCAAGGCCGTGGACGGCACCCGGGCCGAGCACCTGTTCACCCGGGTCGAGCACTTCATGAAGGTGATGACCAACGAGTGCATGCACTGCGGCGACTGCGCCCTGTTCGACCTGGCGTACCTGTGCCCGATGAGCCAGTGCCCCAAGGGCCAGCGCAACGGGCCGTGCGGCGGCAGCTTCGAGGGGTGGTGCGAGGTGTACCCCGACAAGAAGGAGTGCATCTACGTGCGGGTGTACCCCCGGCTCAAGAGCCACGGCGCCGAGGACACCCTGGGCGCGTACCACGTGCCCCCGGTGGACTACGACCTGCTGTGGACGTCCTCGTGGCTCAATTTCTACATGGGCCGCGACCACTCGGCCAAGCGCCTGGGCATCGCCCCCCCGGCCAAGAAGTAGGCGCGGGCCGGCGCGACCGTGCGGGGAGGCCCCGGAGGGCCTCCCCGTTTTCGTGGGCGCGCACACCACCGGGAGACGCCATGCTGGACGCCGTGACCGTGGTGCTGGTGGAGCCGCTGTACGGGGGCAACCTGGGCAGCGTGGGCCGGGCCATGGCCAACTTCGGCCTCCGGAACCTGGTGCTGGTCCGGCCGGCCGACGGCATTTTCGACGACCCCCGGCTGGAGGCGATGGCCCGCAAGGGGGTGGCGATCGTGCGGGCCGCCCGGGTGGTGGACCGGCTGGAAGACGCGCTCGCACACGCCGACCTGGCCCTGGGGTTCACGACCCGGCTGGGCCGGCGGCGGCGGGACGGGCTGGACCTCAGGCCGGCCGTGGAGCGGGCCGCGGCCGAGACCCCGGACGCCCGGATCGCGGCCGTGTTCGGCCGGGAGGACGGGGGCCTGACCACGGCCGAACTGGACCGGTGCCACACCCTGGTCCGGATCCCCACCGACCGGGCCCTGCCCAGCCTGAACCTGGCCCAGGCCGTGGGCCTGTTCGCGTACGAGGTGGCCACGGCCCGGGCCCGGGCGCGGCCCCGGGGCCCGGGCCGGGTGCCGGCCACCGTGGCCGAACTCGAGGGGCTGTACGGCCACCTGGAGCGGGTGCTCGACCGGGTCGGGTTCTTCGAGGAGGACCGGCCCGACCGGATGATGAACGAGATCCGGCGGATCGTGTCCCGCCGGCTGCCCGACCCCCGGGACGTGCGGATCCTGCGGGGGGTGCTGTCCAAGGTGGAGCTGGCCCTGGACGGCCGGACCGGCCGGGGCGGGTGATGGGCTACCGGTCGATCTGCTCGAGCGCGTCGCCCAGCGCGTCCTGGGCGCGCCGGGCCAGGTCGGAGACCTCCCGGGCCCGCTCCAGGGGCTCCACCACCACCCGGCCGCCGCGCTCGCCCCGGAGCACCCCCAGGTCCCGGGCTACCAGGTACCCGGCCCCCAGGAGGCCCAGCAGGATGACGATCCAACCGACTCCCTTCATCGCTTCGTCCCCTTTCGCCGCGTGAGCCCCCCGTCCCCCTCATCGGACCCGGGGGGCGGGCCCTTGACCCGGGCGTTCGTGCCGTTCCCCGAGCCCCGGGTGCTGGCCACGTTCCTGGGCCGGCGCAAGCGATTCCTGGCCGACGTGGAACTGGCCGACGGCACCCGGTCCGTGGCCCACTGCCCCAACACCGGTTCGATGCGCGGGTGCCTGTTCCCGGGCCACCGGGCCGTGCTGTGGGACAGCCAGAACCCCAAGCGCAAGCTCCGGTGGACCTGGAAGGCGATCGAGGCGGACGGATTCTGGGTGGGGGTGGACACCGGGGTACCCAACCGGCTGGTGGAGGCCGCGGTGGCGGCCGGAGACCTGCCCGGCCTGGCCGGGTTCGGCGAGGTGCTCCGGGAGCGCAGGATGGGCGCGCGCAGCCGGGTGGACCTGGTGCTCCGGTCCGGGGACCGCCTGTGCTACGTGGAGGTCAAGAACGTGACCCTGGTGGAACGCGGCGCGGCCCGGTTCCCGGACGCGGTCACCAGCCGGGGCCTCCGGCACCTGGAGGAGCTGGCCGACCGGGTCCGGGAGGGCCACCGGGCGGCCATGGTGTACGTGGTGCAGCGGGAGGACGGGAGCCGGTTCGAGCCGGCCGGCGACATCGACCCGGCCTACGCGGCTGGCCTGGCCCGGGCCGTGGACGCCGGCGTGGAGGCCTACGCCCTGGGGTGCCGGGTCACCCCCGAGGGGGTCCGGGCCACCGGCCTGCTGCCCGTGGCGACGGCGTAGGAGGAGCCCCCCACGTTGCCCGCCTTGCCCCGCGTCCCGCCGGCCAAACAGCCGATGCTGCGGTTCCTGCTGGTGCTCACCGTGGCGTCCATGGCCGGGCTCCAGGGGTGGCGCACCCTGTTCAACAACTTCGCGGTCGAGAAGGCCGGCCTGGACGGGTTCCAGGTGGGCGTGGTGCAGGCCGTGCGGGAGGTGCCCGGGTTCCTGGCCCTGCTGGCCGTGTGGGTGCTGCTCGTGGTGCGGGAGCACCGGCTGTCCGCCCTGTCGATCGCGGTGCTCGGGGTCGGGGTGGCCCTGACCGGGCTGTTCCCGTCCTACGCCGGCCTCGCGGCCACCACCCTGGTGATGAGCTTTGGGTTCCACTACTACGAGACCACCAACCAGTCCCTGACCCTCCAGACGTTCGACCGGGCCACCGCGCCCCTGGTGTTCGGCTCCCTGCGCAGCCTGTCCGCGGCCACCAACGTGGCCGTGGGAATCGCGGTGTTCGTGCTGAGCCCGGTGCTGGACTACCGGACCCTGTTCCTGGCCGTGGGCGCGGTGGTGCTGGCGGCCGGGGCGTGGGGCCTCACCCAGGACCCGGTGGACCGCACGGCCGTGCCCCAGCGCAGGCACATGGTGCTGCGGTGGCGGTACCGGCTGTTCTACTTCCTCACGTTCATGGCCGGCGCCCGGCGCCAGATCTTCATCGCGTTCTCGGTGTTCCTGCTCGTCAAGGTGTTCGCGTTCTCGGTGCGGGAGGTGACCGCCCTGTTCGTGCTGAACAACGTGGTCGGGTACTTTGCCGCGCCCCTGGTGGGCCGGGCGATCGTGCGCTACGGCGAGCGGCGGGTGCTGTCGGTGGAGTACGGCGGGCTGGTGGTGATCTTCCTCGCGTACGCGCTGACCCGGTCCCGGTGGGTGGCGGCCGGGCTGTACGTGGTGGACCACCTGCTGTTCAACTTCTCGATCGCGATCCGGACCTACTTCCAGAAGGTGGCCGACCCGGCCGACATCGCGCCCAGCATGGCCGTGGGGTTCACGATCAACCACATCGCGGCCGTGGTGCTGCCGGTGGTGGGCGGCGCCCTGTGGCTGGTGGACTACCGGATCCCGTTCGTGGCCGCGTCGGCGCTGAGCGTGGTGTCCCTGGTCGCGGTGCAGCGCATCCCTCCGCCGGCCGCCCGCTCCCCCACGGCCGCCACCGCGGCCAGCGCGTCCGGGCCGGGCGCGTCCAGGTAGGCCTGGAACGCGCGGCCCAGGGCGTCGGCCACGGCGTCCACGCCGGCCCACCGGTCCCGGGGCAGCAGCACGAACGCGTCGGCCAGATCCACCCCGAGCCATTCGACCCACGCGCCCAGGAACGAGCGCGCCGCCTCGGGGCCGTGGCCCCGGGCGGCGCGGACGAACCCGCGGGCGAACCGTTCGAGGTCCTGGTACAGCCGGCACGCCCGGTCGGCCGGGTCGCCGGGTGCGACAGGGCCGGTCGGTTCCGCCACCCTAGAGCTTCTGCTCCTTGCCCTTGACCATCGCCTGGATCATCCGGTTGTACGGGGTGGGCACCCCGGCCCGCTCGCCGTAGGCCACGATCTTGCCGTTGATGTAGTCGATCTCGGTGCGGCGGCCGGCCTCCACGTCCATCAGCATGGACGGCTTGTGGTTGCCCGCGTTGCCCATGTACCCCATGCCGTACGGGTAGTAGTCCCACCCGAGCTGGATCTCGTTGGCCCGGGCCACCTGGATACCCTCCTTCATCAGCCGGTCCACCGTGTCCGACACGAACGGGTCGCGCATGGCCTCGGCCATGGTCATGCCGGTCAGGGCGCACACCGGGTTCATGGACGCGTTCATGATCGTCTTGCGCCACACCATGTTCACGATCTGGTCGGTGTGGGCCGTGTCCAGGCCGCCCCGGGTCAGGGCGTCGCACACGGCCACGGCCGCGTCCCGGGCGCCGGGCTCCAGCTCCTGGAGGTGGTGGGGCCGGTGGTGGAACGCCACGTGCACCTTGCCGGGTGCTGCGAGGCCGACGCCGAAGTTGACCACCGCCCGCAGCACCCACCGGCGGCCCAGCACCTCGGCCAGGGCCAGTTCGGTGTCGATGCCGTTCTGCCAGCTGACCACGTACATCCCGTCCCGGTGGAACCCGTGGATCGCGGACGCGATCAGGGGCAGGGCCGTGGCCTTGGAGGTGACGAAGATCACGTCGGGCGGGTCGTCCGCCAGGGCGTCCACCGCGGTGACCGTGCGGGTCACCTTCTGGGTCAGCTCGTCCACCCCTTCCAGCACGATGCCCGGGTCGAGGGCCGGGGCCAGCAGGTCGGGCACGATGTCGCACAGGGTGACGTCAAAGCCGCCCCGGGCCAGGTACGCGGCCACCACGCACCCCACCGGGCCCGCGCCGATCACGGCGAACTTCCCGGGTCTGAAATCAGCTTCTGGGCTCATGGGCTCCCTCCTTCTGTCGCTATCGATCAGGTGTTTTCCAGCATCCCGAACGCGTTCGCATCGAGGATCTTGACGCCGTTGCCCGCCAGGATCGACTTGGCGCGCTCGTTGTCCCCGAACCTGAACACCATCACTGCCCGGTCCGACGCGAACCCGGTGAACGCGTACATGTACTCCACGCTCACCAGGGCGTCGTTGAGCGGCTTGAGGACCCGGGCCAGGCTGCCCGGCCGGTCCTCGATCTCCACCGCCACCACCTCGTCGATCCGCGCGGGCAGGTGCAGCCCCATCACCACCTGGCGCGCCCGGGTCACGTCGGAAACGAGCAGCCGGAGCACCCCGAACCCGGCGGTGTCCACCAGGCTGAGGGCCCGCAGGTTGATGCCGGCCTGGCCGAGGGCCTCGGTCACCTCGTACAGCCGGCCGGGAGCGTTTTCCAGGAAGATCGAGATCTGTCGCAGCGGCATGGCACGCCTCCTTTGCCCGAAAAGGCGGTTATCGTCCGATCGGTTGGTAGGGTCAAACCTACTTGGGTTCCCGGTCCGGCGTCAAGGCCGGACGGATCGGGAAAATATGGTATAATCGTTTCCTTCCGAAAGAATATACCGTATCGTTTTCGACGCACCCTTCCCTGGGGGGCGGGCCGGCGACGACAGGAGGGAACCCGCAGGATGCGGTGCAAGCAGTGCGGACGCGCGATGTGGACGGCGGGGAGCGGACGCAAGGGGGTGTGCCGGGCGTGCGAGCCCTCGGTGAGCGCCGAGATCGCCCGGCGGGAGGCCGGGATCAAGGACGCCCTGATCCGGCTTCGCTACGGGGGGACCGGCCGGCCGGACCCGGCCCTGTGCGACGCGATCGAGGCCCACGCCCGGGCCCTGCTGCGGTTCGAGCGCCAGGGCATCCCCACGACCCGGCCGGCCCCCACCGAACTGCTGCGCATGGCCCGGGCCAACCGGGAGGAACTCCTGGCGGCGGAGGGGGGCGGGAGCCCTGGGCACGGGCGGGCGCCCCTGCCCAGGGCCGGCGGGCGGCGGGGCCCCGGGCCCCGGACCGACCGGCGCCGGGCCGAGCGCCACCGGCTCCAGTTCGCCGTGCGCCTGGACCCGGGCGGCATCCGGGCCATCGCCCGGGACGTGTCGGCCAGCGGGGTCCAGCTCCGGGCCGACGGGGTGGACCGGGTGCGGGACCGGGTGGTCCTGACCCTGTACACCGCGAACGGCCCGGTCCGGGCGGCCGGGGCGGTGCGGTGGAGCCGGCCCGCCGACCCGGGGGGCGGGGCCGGACGGGGCTTGAGCCTGGGGGTCGCGTTCTTCCGGCCGGTGGACGGCCTGGAGCGCGCCGGGCGGCGGTGAGGGCTACTCGCCCCGGTCCCCCACCAGGTCCGCGATCTGCTGGAGATTGTCGTCCTCCCGGATGCAGATCGGGTAGGCCAGGGGCCGCCGGGACGGCGGGGTCAGGCCGGCCACCGAGAACTCGCTCGAGATCACCCCGGTGGGGCACACCTCGAGGCACTCCATGGCCTGGCCGTCCCCGCACCGGGGGCACGCCTTTTCGGCCCGGTCCGGGTAGATCACCACCTGGCGCTCGGTGCCCCGGCCCACGAACCCGAGGACGTGCTCGCCCCTGACCTCGGCGCAGTGGCGCACGCACAGCCCGCACAGGATGCAGAAGCAGGTGTTCTTCTCGAACCGGTGGGGGTCGGCGCCGTACCGGGCCATCAGGTCGTCCGGCAGGTGGTCCCACCGGGTGGCCAGCAGTTCCAGGACCACCTTGCGGTGCTTGGCGATCCGGTCGTTCTCGGTGGCCACCTCGAGCCCCGCCTCCACCGGGTACGCGCACGACACCACCAGTTTGGACCAGTCCCCGCGCCGGATCTCCACCAGGCACAACCGGCACGACCCGTACACGGGCAACCCCTCCCGGGCGCACAGGGTCGGGATCTCGATGCCCTCGGCCCGGGCCGCCTGGAGGATCGAGGCGCCCTCGGCCGCGGTGACCTCCCGGCCGTCGATGGTGAGGGTGACGGTGGCGGTTGCCTCTGGCATGGTCGCGCTCCTCACCCGGCCGTGGCGGCCGGGGCCTCGGGGACGGGTTCGCCGGACAGCTTGGTCACGGCGGACACCCTGGCCGGGCACACCTGGAAGCAGGTGTCGCACTTGGTGCACAGCGCCTGGTCGATGGCGTGGGGCTGCTTTTTCTCGCCCGAGATCGCCTCCACCGGGCAGTTCCGGCGGCACTTGCCGCACCCGATGCACCGCTCCGGGTCGATCCAGTACGCGGTGAGGGCCTTGCACACCCGGGCCGGGCACCGCCTGTCCGCCACGTGGGCCTCGTACTCGTCCCGGAAGTACCGGATGCTCGACAGCACCGGGTTGGGCGCGCTCTGGCCCAGGGCGCACAGGGACGCCACCTGCACGGTGTCGGCCAGGTCCTCCAGGGTGTCCACGTCCCCGGGCCGGCCCTCGCCCGCGCACAGCCGGTCCAGGATGTGGAGCATCTGGGTGATCCCCTCCCGGCACGGCACGCACTTGCCGCAGGACTCGTCGGCCAGGAACTCGAGGAAGTACTTGGCCACGTCCACCATGCACGTGTCCTCGTCCATCACGATCATGCCGCCCGAGCCCATCATCGACCCCACCCGGGTCAGTTCGTCGAAGTCCACGGGCAGGTCCAGCATCTCATCCGGGATCACCCCGCCGGACGGGCCGCCGGTCTGGACCGCCTTGAACTTCTTGCCCTCCCGGATGCCCCCGCCGATCTCGAAAATGATCTTCCGCAGGGTCATGCCCATGGGCACCTCGACCAGGCCGGTGTTGTTCACCTTGCCCACCAGGGAGAAGATCTTGGTGCCCTTGCTGCCCTCGGTGCCGATGCCCGCGAACCAGTCCGCGCCTCGGTCGATGATCAGGGGCACGTTGGCCCAGGTCTCCACATTGTTGAGGTTGCTCGGCTTGTCCCGCAGTCCCCGGATCGAGGTCCGCACGTACTTGGGCCGGGGTTCCCCCACCCTGCCCTCGATCGCGCTCATCAGGGCGCTGGACTCGCCCGAGACGAACGCGCCCGCGCCCCGGTGGATGGTGACCTCGAACGAAAAGCCCGTGCCCAGGATGTCCTCGCCCAGCAGGCCCAACTCGCGCATCTGGTCCATGGCGATCTCGAGGTTGTCCACGGCCATGGGGTACTCCTGGCGCACGTACACGAACCCCTCCCGGGCGCCGATCGCGTACCCGCCGATCAGCAGGCCCTCGAGCACCCCGTGGGGGTTGCCCTCCAGGATGCTCCGGTCCATGTACGCGCCCGGGTCGCCCTCGTCCGCGTTGACGATCACGTACTTCTCGTCCCCGGGCGCGTTGCGCGTGGTCTCCCACTTGCGGCCGGCCGGGAACCCGGCCCCTCCCCGGCCGCGCAGGTTGGCCCGCTTGACCTCCTCGATCACCTGTTCTGGGGTCATCTCGGACAGGGCCTTGGCCAGGGCACCGTATCCGCCGATCGCGATGTAGTCCTCGATGCTGTACGGGCTGATCCGCTTGTTGATGCCGAATACGATCCGGTTCTGGTGCTTGTAGAACGGGATGTCGTTCTCGTGGACCCGGCGCTCGCCGCCGGCGTCCTCGAACAACAGCCGCTCCACCACCCCGCCGTCCTCCAGGGTGGTGCGGACGATCTCGGGCACGTCCCCGGGCTGGACCCGGAAGTAGCAGATCTCCTCCGGGAACACCTGGACCACGGGCCCGCGCTCGCAGTATCCGTGGCACCCCATCCGGCGCACCGCCACCCGTTCGGACAGGCCGCGGCCGGCCAGTTCGGCCTCCAGGGCCTCCACCACCTTTTCGCTGGCGTACGCCTTGCACCCGGTGCCCGAGCACACGGCCACGCACGGCTGGTTCGGGTCCCGCCGGGCCAGGATGTCCCGGCGCAGGGCCTCCAGGTCGGCCACGGATCGCAGTCTGGGCATGGTGCCTCCTCGGACGGCCGGGCCGCTACTCGCAGGCCTCGACGATCTTCTCCAGTTCCCGGGCCGTGGGGTTGCTCTTGTACTGCCCGTCCACCACCATCACCGGCCCGAGGGCGCAACACCCCAGGCAGCTCACCGTGTTCAGGCTGAACCGCTCGTCCGCCGAGGTCTCCCCCGGCCGGATGCCCAGGGTCTGGGACGCGCGCTCCACCAGTTTTTCGGCCCCGCGCACGTGGCACGCCGTGCCCACGCACACGTGGACCGAGTGGCGGCCCTGGGGCACCAGGCTGAAGTGCTTGTAGAACGTCGCCAGGTTGTAGATGTGGGCCATGGGCACGTCCAGGCGCTCGGACGTGCGTTCCAGGGCCGGCCGGGGCAGCCACCGGTACGCCTTCTGGATGTCCAGGAGGATCTGGATCAGCGCCTCCGGATCGGCCCCGTACCCGTCGATGATCCGGTCCACCGCGTGCAGTTCGGGTTTCATGGGGTTCCCCGTCCCGGTGTCACAGCAGGCCGGCCATGGCCGAGCCGATGTCGGCCGGGCTGCTGACCACGGTGACGCCGCACGCCTCGAGGGCCGCCATCTTGTCGGCCGCCGTGCCCTTGCCGCCGGCGATGATCGCGCCGGCGTGGCCCATGCGCTTGCCCTTGGGCGCGGTCTGGCCCGCGATGAACGACACCACGGGCACGTCGATGTTGTCCCGGATATACGCGGCAGCCTCCTCCTCGGCCGCCCCCCCGATCTCCCCGATCATCACGATGCCCTCGGTGTCGGGGTCGTCCTTGAACAGGGACAGGGCGTCGATGAAGGTGGTGCCGATGATCGGATCGCCCCCGATCCCGATGCAGGTGGTCTGGCCGATGCCGAGCTTGGTGAGCTGGTCCACGGCCTCGTAGGTCAGGGTGCCCGACCGGCTGATCACGCCCACCGGGCCCTTCTTGTGGATGTGGCCGGGCATGATGCCCACCTTGCACTCCTCCGGGGTGATCACACCGGGGCAGTTGGGCCCCACCAGGTGCACGTCCCGGCCCGACAGGGCCCGCTTGACCCGCACCATGTCCAGGGTGGGGATACCCTCGGTGATGCACACCACCACCCGGATCCCGGCGTCGGCCGCCTCCAGGATCGCGTCGGCCGCGAACGGCGCCGGCACGAAGATCATCGAAGTGTCGGCCCCTGTCTGGCGCACGGCCTCGTCCACCGAGTCGAACACCGGCACGCCCAGCACCTCGGTGCCGCCCTTGCCCGGGGTGACGCCCCCCACCAGCCGGGTGCCGTACTTCTGGCACTGCTCGGAGTGGAACTTGCCGTTGGCGCCGGTGATGCCCTGGCAGATCACCCGGCTGTCTTTGTTGACCAGAATGCTCATCGTCGCTCTCCGTTGGGACGTCAGGACGTTGGGAGGCCGGAAGGCTAGGAGGCCAGGAGGCCGGGACCCAGCTTCCGGTTTGTCGCCTCTAGTTCCCGGCCGCTTTCACCACCTTTTCGGCGGCCTCGCTCATGGTCTCGGCCGTGATGATCGGCAGCCCGCTGTCGGCGAGCATCTTGCGGCCCAGGTCCACGTTGGTGCCCTGGAGCCGCACCACCAGGGGCACCCCCAGTTCCACGGCCTTGGCCGCGGCGATGAT
>JAJRUI010000023.1 GCA_024277875.1 Deferrisomatales bacterium | reverse complement strand
CCCTTCCCCTTGGGTAGTGCGGGGTGGGGGTCTGGTGGAGCGCCGGGTGCGGCCCCTTGACTCGCCGCGCCGTTCGAACGTCCGGATCGTCTCCGGACGCCGAGGGTTCCGAGGTCGAGGCCCGGACCGGCCGGCAAACAGCGGCATCACAAGGCGCGGCGATCGGGTGCCGCTACTGGCGCCCGGCCGGAACCAGGCGCCCACCCCGCACTCCTGGCAATACAATTGCAGGCCTTAGTATAAAAACCAACGAAAGTTTCGCCGGAGCCGCTCTTCTCGCTCGGGGATGCTCGGGGTGGTGCCCGCCAATTTCACGGCCGGGCCCCGCCGGCCAGGGCCGCCCAGAACCCGGGGTAGGACACGTCGGCCGCAGCCGCGCCCTCCACCCGGCCGCCCTGGGGCAGCGCCAGGCACAGCACGCCCAGGGCCATGGCCAGACGGTGGTCGCCGTGGCTGCGGAACCGGGCCGACGAGAGCGGCCCGCCCCCGCGGATCCGGAACCCGTCGGCGAACGTGTCCACCGCCACTCCGGCCCGGGCGAGTTCTCCGGCCAACAGGCCGATCCGGTCGGACTCTTTGTGCCGCAGCTCTGCCGCGCCCCGCACCACGGTCTCGCCCCGGGCCACGGCGGCCACCGCGCCCAGCACCGGGAACTCGTCGATGGCCGCGGGCACCTCGTCCGGCCCGATCTCGACCCCCTGGAGCGGGCCGTGTTCGACCCGCACGTCGCCCACGGGCTCGCCGCACGCCTCGCCGGTGGGTACCAGCTCCACGGACGCGCCCATCCGCCGGAGGATCCGGAAGAGCCCGGTGCGGGTCGGGTTGAGGGTCACCCCCCGGACCACGGCCCGGCCGCCCGGCACGAGCAGCGCCGCCGCCGCCCAGAACGCGGCAGCGGACGGGTCCCCGGGCACCGCCAGGTCCCGGGCCCGCAGCCGGGGGCGGCCCGCCACCTCCACCCAGCCGGGGCCCGTGGCCACGGACGCGCCCTGGGCGGCCAGCATCCGCTCGGTGTGGTCCCGGGACGCGCCGGGTTCCTCGACCCGGGTGGTGCCCCGGGCGTGGAGCCCGGCCAGGAGCACCGCGCCCTTGACCTGGGCGCTCGCCACCGGGGACGTCCAGGTCAGGGCCCGCAGGGTGCCGCCCCGGAGCACCAGGGGCGGCAGGGTGTCCTCGGCCCGGCCCACGGCCAGGGCGCCCATCTCCCGCAGGGGGTCCAGCACCCGGGCCATGGGCCGGCCGTGGAGGCTCGCGTCCCCGGCCAGCACCGACAGGAACCCGTGGCCGGCCAGCACCCCGGCCGCGAGGCGCATGGTGGTGCCCGAGTTGCCGCAGTCCAGCACCCCGTCCGGCTCGGCCAGGCCGCCCACGCCCCGGCCCTCCACGCGCCACCCGTCCCCGTCGGGCTCGATCCGCACCCCGAGGCGCCCCAGCACCCGGCGGGTGGCGGCCACGTCCAGCCCGGCCTGGAGCCCCCAGACCCGGGCGGTGCCGTCGGCCAGGGCGGACAGGATCAGGGCCCGGTGGGAGATCGACTTGTCCCCGGGGACCTCCAGGTCCCACGCGCGGCCCGGGCCGGCCGCGGGCACGGTCACGGCGTCCACATCGTCCTCCGGGCGCGGCCGGCCGGCACGAGCAGCCGCTCGATCTCGCGCTCGTCCGCGCGGTCCACGGCCTCCCGCAGCCGGCCCAGGCGGTCCACCAGGTCGTCGATGGCCTCGAGGAGCGCGGTCCGGTTCTCCAGACACACGTCCCGCCACAGCTCGGGCGAGCTGGTGGCGACCCGGGTCAGGTCCCGCAGGGACCCGCCCCCGAGGTTCACCTGCCGGGGGGTCACGGCGTCGTGCACGGCCTGGACCGCGGCGAACGCCACGGCGTGGGGCAGGTGGCTCACGTAGGCGAACACCCGGTCGTGCACCTCCGGCTCCAGCAGCACCACCTCGGAGCCCACCGCCCGCCACAGGCCGGCCACCGTCTCCAGGGCGCCGGCCGGGGTGTCGGGCTCGGGGGTGAGCACGCAGTAGCGTCCCTCGAACAGCCGGGGGGACGCGCTGTCCAGGCCCGAGCGTTCGGTGCCGGCCACGGGATGGCCGCCCACGAACGCGACCCCTTCGGGCAACGCCTTGCGGGCCTCGGCCAGGATCGTGGCCTTGGTGCTGCCCACGTCGGTCACCACCTGGCCCGGGACCAGGGCCGGGGCCAGGGTTCGCAGCAGCTGGCGGATCCCCCGCACCGGCGCGGCCAGCACCACCAGGTCGGCTCCCTCGGCCGCCTCCCGGGGGGTCTCGGCCACCGCGTCCACCCACCCGCGGTCCCGGGCCGCGGCCACCCCGGACAGCCGGCGGTCGAACGCGCGCACGGTCCACCCGTCCCGGCCGCTGCGCAGGGCCGCGGCCAGGCTGCCGCCCACCTGGCCGAGTCCAACGATCCCGACCGTCCGGGTCACGGGCGCTCCCCCACGTCGCGCCCCACCGCCCGGGCCACGGCCGCGACCTCGGCCACCACCCGGGCGAACCGGTCGGGCTTGAGGCTCTGGTTGCCGTCGCACAGCGCCTCCTCGGGCCGGGCGTGGACCTCGATCATCAGGCCGTCGGCTCCCGCGGCCACTGCGGCCTTTGCCAGGGGCTCCACCAGGTCGTACCGGCCGGCCGCGTGGCTGGGGTCCACCACCACGGGCAGGTGGGTCTCCAGCTTCAGCAGGGGCACGGCGGACACGTCCAGGGTGTTGCGGGTGGCGGTCTCGAACGTGCGGATCCCGCGCTCGCACAGGATGATCCGGTGGTTTCCCTGGCTGGCCACGTACTCGGCGCTCATCAGCCACTCCTTGAGGGTCGCGGCCAGGCCCCGCTTGATCAGCACGGGCTTGGTCAGGTTGCCCACCTCCTTGAGCAGCCGAAAGTTGTGCATGTTGCGCGCGCCGATCTGCACCACGTCGGCGTACTTGGCCACGAGCACGGTGTCCCGGGGGTCCATCAGCTCGGTCACCACGGGCAGGCCGGTGGCCTCCCGGGCCTCGGCCAGCAGTTCGAGCCCCTTTTCCCCGAGCCCCTGGAACGCGTACGGGCTGCTCCGGGGCTTGAACGCGCCGCCCCGCAGCAGGGTGGCCCCGGCCTCCCGGATCGCGTGGGCCGTTTCCAGCAGCAGCTGGCGGTCCTCAATCGAGCACGGGCCGGCGATCACCTGGATCGCCCGGTCCCCGACCCGGACCCCGGCCACGTCCACCACGGTGGGGTCGGGTTTGAACTCCCGGCCGACCAGTTTGTACGGCTTGAGGATCGGGATCACCTGCTCGACCCCGGGCATGGACGCCAGGGGCAAGTCCCGGAGCACGTCTTCGTCGCCGATGGCGCCGATCAGGGTGCGCTTGGCCCCCTTGGACTCGTGCACCGACAGGCCCAGGGCCCGCAGGGTGTGGACGAGCTGGCGCCGGTCCTCTTCCCGGTGGCCGGGCTTCAACACGATGATCAAGGCATCCTCCCTCTCCGCCCGGGAACGCCCCGGGCTACCAGGATTCTGAAAAACCCCGTCCGTGGGTTTTTCAGCGATGGCTTCTCGGGGACGGCCCCGTCGAAGCCTTACAAAGCACTCGGTTTTTCAAACCTTGTGATTTGGCGCCCCTTCCGTGGGGCGCGTAGCGAGTTGCTATTTCCGCAACCGGCTACAGCAGTTCGTCCAGCGCGGCCTCGAACCGGTCCAACTCTTCGGGCAGGCCCACGGAGACCCGGATCCAGTCCGGCATGCCGAAGCTGCGCGCCGAGCGCACGATCACGCCCCGCTCGAGCAGGGCGCGGTACATCCAGTCGCCGTCCCCGACCCGCACCACCACGAAGTTCGCCTGGCTGGGCACGTACCCGAGTCCGGCCGCGTCGAACAGCCGGTACAGGCGCTTCAGGCCGGCCCGGGCCACCGCCACCGACCGCCCCAGGTGGGCACGATCTCCCAGGGCGGCCGCTGCCGCGGCCTGGGCCGGCCCGTTGGCGTTGAACGGCAGCCGCAGCCGGTTCAAGTAGTCCACCAGGCCCGGGGGCGCGATCCCGTACCCGATGCGCACCCCGGCCAGCCCGTACGCCTTGGAGAAGGTGCGCACCACCACCAGCGGCCGGTCGTCGGCCAGGTGGTCCCGCCCCTGCGGAAAGCCAGGATCCACCGCGAACTCGGCGTACGCCTCGTCCAGGAGCACGGCCGTGCCGGCCGGCACCCGGGACAGGAACCGCTCCCACTCCGGCCGCCGGAAGATCGTACCCGTGGGGTTGTTGGGGTTGCCCAGGATCACCAGGGCCGCTCCCGCGGCCGCGTCGGCCACCGCGTCCAGGTCCACGGCGTGGTCCCGGAGCGGCACCTTCACGACCCGTCCCCCCTGGGCGCGGACCGCGATCTCGTAGATGCTGAACGACGGGCTGGCCAGGACCACGGACCGCCCCGGCCGCACGAGGAGCCGCACCACCATCTCGATCACCTCGGACGACCCGTTGCCGAGGACGAAGTGGTCGGGGGGCAGGTCCCAGAACGCGGCCAGGGCGCTTTTCAGGGCGAACCCGTACCCGTCCGGGTACCGGTGCACGCCGGCTGCGGCAGCCTCCAGGGCGGCCACGCCGGCCGGGGACGGTCCCAGGGGGTTCTCGTTGCTGGCGAGCTTGACCACCCGCTCGAGCCCGCGCTCCCGCCGGAGTTCGTCGATCGGCTTGCCCGGCACGTACGGCTCGAGGTCCAGGACCTGGGGGCTGACCAGCCCGGAAAACGGGGATTCGCTCATGGCGGGAGGTTCCCGAATCGGGGTTGAAAAGAAACGCTCTGTATAGCCCGATCCTCCCCCGGAGTCCAGCCCCGGGGCGGATCCGCCCTACCCCGGCCCGTCCCGGTGGGGGGGCGCGGCGCACGGGTACGAGCCGATCACCCGCAGGAACCGGCACCGTCCCTCCAGCTCGGCAACGGCCCGGGTCAGGCCGGGCTCGGTCACGTGCCCCTCGCAGTCCACGAAGAACACGTACTGCCACGCCTCCCCCCGGAGGGGCCGGGACTCGATCTTGGTCAGGTTGACCCCGGCGTCGTAGAACGGCCGCAACATGTGGTACAGGGCGCCCACCTCGTCCCGGACCGCGAACAGGAGCGAGGTCTTGTCCCGACCGCTGGGCGCGGGCCGGTGGGGCCCGATCACGAGGAACCGGGTGACGTTGCGGGCGTCGTCCTCGATCCGGGCCTCCACGGTCTCGAGGCCGTACAGGTCCGCGGCCAGGGCACCGGCCACGGCCGCGGCCCGGGGTTCCTCGGCCGCCAGCCGCGCGGCGTGGGCCGTGCTCGGCGCGTCCAGCACCGGCACCCCGGGCAGGCGCGCCTCGAGCCACCGCCGGCACTGGGCCAGGGCGTGGGGATGTGAGTACACCCGTTCCACGTCCTCGAGCCGGCCCGACCGGTTCATCAGGTGGTGGGCCACGGGCAAGAACACCTCGGCCACGATCTGCAGGTCGGACCGGACGAACATGTCCAGGGTGTGGGTCACCGCGCCCTCGGTCGTGTTCTCCACCGGCACCACGCCGTAGGACGCCTTGCCCTTCTCCACCACCTCGAACACCTCGCTGATCGTGCCCGCGGGCGCGTACCGGGCGGACAGGCCGAACCGCTGCTGGCACGCCTGGTGGGTGAAGGTGGCCGGCGGCCCGAGGTAGGCCACGGTCAGCGGAGCCTCCAGGGACAGGGAGGCCGAGATGATCTCCCGCCACACCGGCCGGATCGCCCGGTCCGGGAACGGGCCCGGGTTGCGCTCGCGAAGCCGGCGCACCAGGTCCTCTTCCCGGCCCGGGGCGTAGGCGGCTGCGCCGGCCCGGCGCTTGAGCTGCCCGACCCGGTGGGCCACCCGGGCCCGGTCGTTGAGCAGCTCGAGGATCCGGTCGTCGAGGGCGTCGATCTCGCGCCGCAGGTCGGCCAGGTCGGGTTTCCGGCTCACCGCCGCCCCCCCCTGCCGCGCCGGCGCCGGGCCGGAGCGGAGCGGAGCCCGGCGGCCCGCTCCAGGGCCGCGAGTTCGGCCGGCCGCAGCGGCCGCCACGCGCCCTCGGCCAGGCCGGCCGCCTCCACCGGGCCGAACGCGACCCGGGTCAGGTCGAGCACCCGGCCGCCCACCTCGCCGACCATGCGCCGCACCTGGCGCTTGCGCCCTTCGTGCAGGGCGATCCGGAACCGGGTGCGGCCGGCCTCCCGGCGCACCGCCCACACCCGGGCCGGGGCGGTCCGCCCGTCGTCCAGGTCCACCCCCCGTTTCAACCGGTCGACGGCCGCCGGGCCCAGGCGGCCGGCAGCCACCACCTCGTACACCTTGTCCACCCCGCGGCTCGGGTGGAGCAGCCGGTGGGCCAGGTCGCCGTCGTTGGTGAACAGGAGCACCCCCTTGGTCTCCCGGTCGAGGCGCCCCACCGGGTACACCCGCCCGGGGGCGTCCCCCACCAGGTCCATCACGGTGCGGTCCGCGTGGGGGTCGCGCACGGTGGTCACGTACCCCTCGGGCTTGTTCAGCACCAGCACCAGCCGGCGCGGCGCGGCCGGCAGGGGCCGGCCGTCGGTCTCGATCGCGTCCCGGTCCGGGTCGACCCGCACGCCCATCTCGGTGA
This sequence comes from Deferrisomatales bacterium, assembly GCA_024277875.1. Classification (GTDB taxonomy): domain Bacteria; phylum Desulfobacterota; class Deferrisomatia; order Deferrisomatales; family Deferrisomataceae; genus JAJRUI01. Next base: position 25,882 of record JAJRUI010000023.1, on the reverse strand, counting down.
CCACCCGGCCGTTGACCCGCACCCGCCCCGCCCGGATCCACGCCTCGGCCTCCCGCCGGGACGCCACGCCCCGGTTGGCGAGCACCTTCTGGAGCCGCTCAGCCGCCATCGTCTTCCCCCTCCCCCCGGGTGCCGAGCAGTTCGTCGATCTCCCGCAGGCTCGGCAGCTCGGACAGGGACGCCAGGCCGAACGCCTCCAGGAACCGGGGGGTCGTGCCGTAGAGCAAGGGCCGGCCGGGCACGTCCTTCTTGCCCAGGATCCGCACCAGCCCCCGCTCGAGCAGGGTCTTGAGCACGCCGCCGGTGTCCACCCCCCGCACGTCCTCCACCTCGGCGCGGGTCACGGGCTGGCGGTACGCCACCAGGGCCAGGGTCTCCAGCGCGGCCCGGCTCAGGCGCACCGGCCGGGGCACCTCCAGGCGCGCCAGGACCGGCGCCAGGTCGGGCCGGGTGCGCAGCTGGTACCCGCCGGCCACCTCCCGCAGTTCCACGCCGCGGCCGTCCAGGCTGCGGCCGAGGCGGTCCAGGGCCGCGCGCAGGGCAGCCCGGTCGGCGCCGTCCGGGCCGAACACGACCTCGAGCCGGGCCAGGGGCACGGGCTCGGGGGACACGAACAGCACGGCCTCCACCGCCCGGGTCAGGGTCGCCTCATCCACCCGCGTCCTCCTCGTCGCCCGCGACGGCGTACAACCGGATCTCCCCGAACGGGGCTGCCTGGACCACCCGCACCGCCTGCAGGCGCACCAGCTCCAGCAGGGCCAGGAAGGTGGCCACCAGCCGCTCCCGGGGCGGCCGGGGCGGGAACAGCTCCCGGAACGACAGGCCGGCCCCGGGCACCCGCCGGAACTGCTCCAGGATGTCCTGCATCGCCTCCTGGAGCGAGATCCGCTGGCGCACCACCTCCTCCACGAACTCGGCCGGGGACTCGTCCACCAGTTCCTTGAACGCCACCAGGAGCTGGAACAGGTCCGCGTCCACGGGCGCCTCGGGCACGTCCAGCCCGTCCAGGTCGGGCGCCCGCCACGGCCGGGAGAACACCTCCCGGCCGAGCCGGGGCCGCTCCTCCAGCCGCTCGGCCGCCGCCCGGATCCGTTCGTACTCCACGAGCCGCCGGACCAGTTCGGCCCGGGGGTCCTCGCCCTCTTCCGCGCCCCTTTCCCCGTCCTCCCGGGGCGACGGCAGGAGCATCCGGGACTTGATCTCGGCCAGGGTGGCCGCCATCACCAGGAACTCCCCGGCCACGTCCAGGTACAGCTCGTGCAGCAGTTCGATCACCCCGAGATACTCCTCGAGGATCCGGGCGATCGGGATGTCGTAGATGTCGTACCGGTGCCGCCGGATCAGGTGCAGCAACAGGTCCAGGGGCCCCTCGAACCCGTCGAGCCGCACCTTGTAGGTGTGCCCCTCCTCGAACAGGATCGCGTGGCGGTCGTCCTGGGTCATGGCGTGTCCGGGAGGGGGCCGCACAAGGCTGCGGCGGGCGGGAGAACTCCGGCCGGTCCGGTGTCCGGAACGTAGCAGAGCGGGTTCGAGAACGTCAAGGAATCCGGCGGAATCCGGCCGGTCGGGGCGCGCGCCCCTTGGAAGCCGGCACCCGTTGGGTTACCCTGGTGCCCCCGTACCCAGGGAACGGCGATGCACGCGATCCGAGAACTGCTGGAAGACCAGGAGGACCGGTTCCTCCACCCCCGGGCGGTCCGGTCCCGGGACACCCGGGGGCGCCCCCGGGACGAGCCGGCGTGCGACATCCGGCCCGCGTTCCAGCACGACCGGGACCGCATCGTCCACGCCAAGGCGTTCCGCCGCCTCAAGCACAAGGCCCAGGTGTTCCTGGACCCCGAGGGGGACCACTACCGCACCCGGCTGACCCACACCCTGGAGGTCAGCCAGATCGCCCGGACGATCGGCCGGGCCCTTTGCCTGAACGAGAGCCTGGTGGAAGCGATCGCCCTGGCCCACGACCTGGGCCACACCCCGTTCGGCCACGCGGGCGAGACCGTGCTGCGCCGGCTCCGGCCCGGGGGGTTCCACCACGCCCGGCAGAGCCTCCGGGTGGTGGACCTGCTGGAACGGGACGGCCGGGGGCTGAACCTCACCCACGAGGTGCGCGACGGCATCGTGCACCACTCCAAGGGAAAGGGCGAGATCCTGCTGGGCGGCGCGTCCCTGGAGGCCCAGGTGGTCCGGGTGGCGGACCTGATCGCGTACCTGAACCACGACGTGGACGACGCCGTGCGGGCCGGGGTGATCCGGACCGAAGACCTGCCCGGCCCGGTGGTGCGCACGCTGGGCCGCACCCACGGCGACCGGATCGGCACCATGGTGCGGGACGTGATCCGGGCGTCCATGGACCGGGACTGGGAGGTGGTGGTCCTGAGCCCGCCGGTCCACGAGGCGGCCGTGGTGCTCCGGGAGTTCCTGTACGAGCGGGTGTACGACAACCCCGAGGTCCACGGCGATTTCGTGAAGGCCAGCAAGATCCTGGAAGAGCTGTTCGCCCACTTCCTGGCCCGGCCCGGGTGGTTCCGGGACACCCTGGCCCAGCCCCTGCCCGGCGAGGCCGTGGAGGACCTGGCCGCGGACTTCCTGGCCGGCATGACCGACCGGTACGCCCTGGCCCTGTACGAGCGGCTGTTCATGCCCCAGCCGTGGCGTTCGCTGTGAGCGTCCGCAGGCCCGGCCGGCAGGCTGGTTTGCGCTTGAGTTTTCCTTTGGTCCGCCGAAAAGTGTAGCGTCGCGTTATTGCTCGCACCGGGAGGGATCCATGCCCCGTACGCTGCTGGTCGTCGACGACAGCATCACCATCCAGGAGGCCGCGCGCCTGGCCCTGACCGGGGAGGACTGGCACGTGGTCGGCGCCGCGTCCGGGGCCGAGGCCCTGGAACGCTTGCGCTCCCACCTGCCCGACGCGGTCCTGTGCGCCGCGTCCCTCGGGGACGAGGACGGGTACGCGGTGTGCCGGTCGATCCGGGCCACGGCCGAGGGCTCGTCGATCCCGGTGATCCTGAGCGGCGCCGAGGTGGACGAGTCGGCCGCCCTGGAGGCCGGAGCCGCGGGCGCCCTGCCCAAGCCGTTCTCCTCGGAAGAGCTGGCGGACACCCTGCGGGCGACCCTGGACGGCGGCCTTTTCGACCCGGGACCGGACGAGGTCGAGCCCGCCGCGCCTCCCGGCCCGGGCCCGGTCGCCCCGACCCCGGAAGATCTGGGCGGGCTGGGCGACGAGTTCCTGCTGAGCCCGGAGGCGGTGGCCCAGCCCGCGGCCGGGGACGCCGACCTGGGCGAGCAGGTGGAGGTGATCGACCTGGCCGGGGAAGACGAGTTCGGGGACCTGGAACTGCTGGACGACCTCCAGCCGGTGGCGCCCGAGCCCGTGGACACCGGCGCCCCGGACCTGGCCGGCGACACCCCGGAGACGTTCGGTGCCCTGGACCTGGGGCCCCCTGAAGACGAAGCCCCGGCGGCACAGGCGCCCGAGCCCCTGGACGCCGGCGCCCCGGAGGCGTTGGGTGAGCTGGATCTGGGCCCCCTTGTGGACGAGACCCCGGCGGCGCAGGAGCCCGTGGAGCCGCTCGAAGGAGCGGAGGCGCCGTACCAGGACGCCGCCCCGTCCGGGACGGACGAGCCCCTGCCAGGGGCAGAGGCCGGGCCCGCCGCGTTCCCGGCAGGACCGGAGGAAGAACCGGCGGCCGGCGCAGCCGGGGCGTCCGCTGGGGACGGCTGGGCGGCCGAGCCGGCCGGGGAAGCAGTGGAACCGGCGATCGATGCCGCCGGAGCGTTGGACGAACCCGTGCCGCCCGCCGCGGTCGACGGGACGCCCGAACCGGAGGCCCAGGGGGAACCGCCCCCGGACGGCGCCGGGTTCGACTCCCTGTTCGACGACGTGGTCTCCCCGGCCGCCGGCGCGTCCCCAGGGGAACCCGAACCGGCTTCCGCCCCCACCGGACCCGGTGACGAACTCCGGGCCGACAGCCCGCTGGCAGCGCCGGCAGAGCCCGCGCCCGACCAGCCGGACGCCGCCCCGTCCGGGACCGACCCGTTCGCCGACCTGCTGGCGGCCGGCACGGCCGGCGAACCGGACGCCCGCCCACGGCCGGAGCCGCCCCTCCCCGAAGCGGACCGGGCGCCAGAGCCGGTCGGGGCGCCCGCCTTCGAGCCGGACGTCCCGGCGGCAGAACCCGCCGGGGAGCCGGACCAGCCCGCCCAGGACCCGTCCTGGACGGGCGAGCCGGCCCAGGGCCAGGGGACCCAGGTGTGGGACGAGGAGGCCCCTCCGTACGGTCCGCAGCGCCCCGCGGCGGCTGCCGACCCGGTGGAACAGACCGTGCGCAAGGCGCTGGAGCAGAGCCTGTCGGCCGAGGCCCTCACCCCGGTGGTCCAGGCCACGGTGGAGCGCGTGGTGTGGGAGGTGGTGCCGCAACTGGCCGAACGCCTGATCCAGGAGGCGATCGAGCGGCTGCAGAAGGAGGCGCCGCCGCCGGCCTGAACCCGGGCCGATCCGACCTTCCAGAGGGCGCCCCCGGGCGCCCTCGTCTCGTGCGCCGGACCTTGCACCGGGCGGGGCGCGCTCGTACACTGTGCCCTCTTTCCCGCCCGAACGGGCCGTATTTCCGCGATCCTCCGAGGGAGCACCCGCACCATGAGCCAGCCGACCGACGGACTCGGTTCCTACGATCCCCACGCGATCGAAAAGAAGTGGTACGCCCGGTGGGAGTCGGAGGGGCGGTTCCACGCCGACCCCCACTCGCCCAAACCGCCGTACGCCATCGTGATCCCGCCCCCCAACGTGACGGGCAGCCTGCACATGGGCCACGCCCTGAACAACACCCTCCAGGACGCCCTGGTCCGGTACAAGCGGATGGACGGGTACGAGGCCCTGTGGCAGCCGGGCACGGACCACGCGGGCATCGCCACCCAGAACGTGGTGGAGCGCATGCTGGCCGGCGAGGGCACCACCCGCCAGGAGGTGGGCCGGGACGCGTTCGTGGAGCGGGTGTGGCAGTGGCGGGAGGAGTCCGGCGGCACGATCATCGGCCAGCTCCGGCGGCTGGGCGCGTCGTGCGACTGGGAGCGGGAGCGGTTCACCCTGGACGAGGGGCTGTCCCGGGCGGTCCGGGAGGTGTTCTGCCGGCTGTACGACGAGGGGCTGATCTACCAGGGGGACTACATCACCAACTGGTGCCCCCGGTGCCACACGGCCCTGTCGGACCTGGAGGTGGAGCACCGGGACGCGGACGGCCACCTGTGGCACATCCGCTACCCCCTGAAGGGCGGCGGCGGCGGGGTCACCGTGGCCACCACCCGGCCCGAGACCATGCTCGGCGACACGGCCGTGGCCGTGCACCCCGACGACGACCGGTACCGGGACCTGGTGGGCCGGACCCTTGTGCTCCCGGTGGTCGGCCGGGAGATCCCGATCATCGCGGACGCGGCCGTGGACCCGGCGTTCGGGACGGGCGCGGTCAAGGTGACCCCGGCCCACGACCCCAACGACTTCGCCATGGGCGAGCGCCACGGCCTGTCGCTGGTGCGGGTGATCGGGGAGGACGGCGCCATGACCCCGGAGGCCGGGGACGCCTACGCGGGCCTGGACCGGTACGCGTGCCGGGAGCGGCTGGTGGCCGACCTGGAGGCCGGGGGCCACCTGGTGGGGGTGGACGACCACGCCCACGCGGTGGGCGAGTGCTACCGGTGCCACACCGTGATCGAGCCCCTGGTGTCGCGCCAGTGGTTCGTCCGGATCCAGCCCCTGGCGGACCGGGCGATCGCAGCGGTGCGGGACGGCCGCACCCGGATCGTGCCGGCCCAGTGGGAGAAGACCTATTTCCACTGGATGGAGAACATCCGGGACTGGTGCATCTCGCGCCAGATCTGGTGGGGCCACCGGATCCCCGCGTTCACCTGTGCCGCGTGCGGCAAGCTGACCGTGGCCCGCCAGGACCCGGACGCGTGCCCGGCGTGCGGCGCGACTGACCTCGCCCAGGACAGCGACGTCCTGGACACCTGGTTCTCGTCGGCCCTGTGGCCGTTCTCCACCCTGGGCTGGCCCGACGACACCCCGGAGCTGCGCAAGTTCTACCCCACCAGCGCCCTGGTCACCGGGTTCGACATCCTGTTCTTCTGGGTGGCCCGGATGATGATGATGGGGCTGTGGTTCATGGACGAGGTGCCGTTCCGGGACGTGTACATCCACGCCCTGGTCCGGGACGAACAGGGCCAGAAGATGTCCAAGTCCAAGGGGAATGTGATCGACCCCCTGGAGGTGATCGACCGGTTCGGCGCGGACGCGTTCCGGTTCACCCTGGTGGCGTTCGCAGCCCAAGGGCGGGACATCCGGTTGTCCGTGGACCGGATCGAGGGGTACCACCGGTTCGTGAACAAGCTGTGGAACGCGGCCCGGTTCGCCCTGATGAACCTGGCCGACCTGGACCCGGCCGCGCCCGAGGTGGCGCTGGACGACCTGTCGGCCGCGGACAGGTGGATCCTAACCCGCCTGCGGGACGCGACCGCCGCGGTCCGGACCCACCTGGACGGGTACGAGTTCGACAAGGCGGCCGGGGCCGTGTACCAGTTCCTGTGGCACGAGCTGTGCGACTGGTACATCGAGATGGCCAAGCGGCCCCTGTACGCCGGTGACGCGCCCAAGGCCCGGCGGGCCGCCCAGCAGACCCTGGTGCGGGCGTTCGACGGCGTGCTCCGCCTGCTCCACCCGTTCATGCCGTTCGTCACCGAGGAGCTGTGGCACCGGCTGCCGTGGCCCGGGTTCCTGGGCGACCGGCCCGACGGCCTGATCACGGCGCCGTTCCCCCGGCCCGACCAGATGCCGGCCGACGACGCGGCGCGGGACCGGATCGAGACCGTGAAGGCGGCGGTGTCCGCGATCCGCAACGTGCGCGGCGAGATGAACGTGCCCCCGTCCCGCCGGCTCGAGGCCCACGTGCGGGGGGACGCAGCCGCAGTGGACGTGCTCCGGTCCGAGGCGGACACCGTGACCGCCCTGGCCGGCCTCGGGCGGCTCGCGTTCCTCGGCGGGGACGCGCCCCGGCCGCCCCAGTCGGCCGCGGCCGTGGCCCCCGGGCTCGAGATCTTCGTGCCCCTGGCGGGCGTGGTGGACCTGGCGGCCGAGGAACGGCGGCTCACCAAGGAGATCGCCCGGCTCGAGGCCGAGGAGGCCCGGATCGCCAAGAAGCTGGCCAACCCCCAGTTCCTCGAGCGGGCCCCGGCCGCGGTGGTGGCCAAGGAACGGGCCAAGGCCGAGGAGGCGCGCGAGGCCCTGGAGAAACTTCGGGCCAGCCTCGAGCGGGTGCGGGGGGCGGCGTAGGTGCCCCGCCGGGACTTCCACGCCGAATTCCCGGCCCAGGCGGCCGACCGGGTGATCCGGGCCGCCCTGGACGAGGACGTGGGCACCGGCGACGTGACCACCCGGGTCACGGTCCCGGCCGGGATCCGGGTGCGGGCGAGGCTGGTGGCCCGCGAGCCCCTGAGGCTGGCCGGGCTCCCCGCGTTCTACCGGGTGTTCGAGCTGCTGGGCGCCGCGGACGCGGCGTGGGACGTCGCGTTCCGGGACGGGGACGACGTGCCGGCCGGCGCCACGGTGCTGGCGGTGGACGCGGACGCCCGGGTGCTCCTCACGGGCGAGCGCACCGCCCTGAACCTGCTCCAGCGGCTGTCCGGGGTGGCCACCCAGGCCCGCCGATGGGCCGCGCACCTGGATGGTACCCGGGCCCGCCTGGTGGACACCCGCAAGACCACGCCGGGCCTGCGGGCCCTGGAGAAGTACGCGGTGCGGGTGGGGGGGGCGGCCAACCACCGGGCCGGCCTGTTCGACGGCGTCCTGATCAAGGAAAACCACATCCGCGCCGCCGGGGGCATCGGCGCGGCCGTTGCCGCGGCCCGGGCCGGCGTGCCCCACACCCTGCGGGTCGAGGTGGAGGTGACCGACCTGGCCGAACTGGACCAGGCCCTCGACGCCGGGGCCGACGCGGTGCTCCTGGACAACATGGACCCGGGCACCCTGGCCCGGGCGGTGCGCCGCACCGGGGGCCGGGCCGTGCTGGAAGCGTCCGGCGGGGTCACCGAGGACCGGCTGCGGGCGATCGCCGAAACCGGGGTGGACCTGATCTCGGCCGGCGCCCTCACCCACTCGGCCCGGGCCGTGGACCTGTCGCTCCTGTTCGACCCGCCCGGCGCCACGCGCTGCTGACCCGGCACCCTGGAAGGCGCCCTGGCGCCGTGGTCGGGAGGGCGACGGGCGTACCACCTACGGAGACGTTCAAAAGCCCTGCCGGACGAGCCCGCGGGCGTTTGGTTTCCGGGTCAACGGCCGCCTGCGACCTCCAGCAGGTCCAGGGCGGTCTCGTACGCCGCCAGGTCCCCGGTCGAGAACAGCACGAACCGCACCTCCTCCAGGGGGCTCCCGGCGGCCAGCCGGCCGGCCACGGCCCCGAGGGCGACCTCGGCCGCCAGGTCCACCGGGTACCCGTACGCGCCCGTGGAAATGGACGGCACGGCAACGGTCCGGCACCCGGCCTCCTCGGCCCGGGCCAGGCTCTCGCGGTACGCGCTCGCGAGCAGGGCCGGTTCCCCGCGGTCCCCGCCCCGCCACACCGGCCCCACCGTGTGGATCACGTGCCGGGCCGGCAACCGGCCGGCCGTGGTGACGACGGCCTGGCCCGGCGGCAGGCGGCCGATCCGCTTCACGAGCTCCCGGCACTCCTGTAGGATGGCCGGGCCGCCCGCCCGGTGGATCGCGCCGTCCACGCCGCCCCCGCCCAGGAGCGAACCGTTGGCCGCGTTGACCACGGCGTCCACCGCCTGCCGGGTGATGTCCCCCTGGACGAGGACGAGCCGCGTGCTGCCGAACCTGCGTTCCATGGCACCGCCTCCTGTTTCGGTTTCTCTTCAGCCGCTGCGTTTACCCCAGGGCGCGGCAACGGGCAAGGCCTGGATCCGATGCGCATCGACCCCGACACCGACGAGATCTTCACCGATGCGCCGCGCACAGGCGACCTGGCCCGGTTCCTGGAGACCCTGGTCCGGGTCCGGCGCGACCTGTACGTGGACCCGATGCTGGCAGACCCGTGGTCGTGCGACCCGGACCGGTGCCGGCCGCTGCTGGGGCCGAACCTGTGCTGCAAGGTCCAGGTCCGGTGCGTCCACCTCGTGGGCGGACGGTGCGCCGTCCACGGGGACAAGCCGTTCGACTGCGCCCTGTTCCCCCTGGACCTGGTGCGGATCGGCGGCGTGCGGGTGGTGACCACCGTGAAGAACATGGACTTCTTTTCCACCCCGTGGTGCCGGTACGACCGGGACATGCTCCGGTGCTTCGACAGCAGCGAGGCCGGCGGGCAGAGCATGTTCGCGGCCCAACGGCCGGTGCTGGAGCGGGTGTTCACCCGGTCGGAGATGGTCCTGATGGCCCGGGCGCTGGAGGCACACCGACCATGACCGGACCCGGCCGCACGAAACGCAGCCGCAGGTACTTCCTGCCCGGGATCGCCGCGGTGTTCCTCGCCCTGTACGGCGCGGTCCTCGCAGTGCAGTGGGTGTTCCTGCGCGCCGAGGCGGTGCAGGCCGCCGAGGACAACGCGGCCCGGATGACCGCGTTCCTGCGCAACGAACTCGCGTCGTCCTTCCCCCTGCCCACCCTGCTGGAGGGGTTCGGCGACCCGGAGCTGTACGACTATTTCGACCGCCTGATCCGGTCGAAGCTCCGCACCGTGGGGCTGCTGCGGGCGAAGGTCTACGCGCCGGACGGCACGGTGCTCTACGCCACGGACCGGTCCCTGGTGGGCCGCTCGGTGCCCGGGCATCCCGAGGTGGAACGGGCGAGCCGGGGGGAGACGGTGTCCGAGGTGATCGATCCGCTGGCCTACCGGGACCGGTACGGCACGGACGGGCCGGACGTGGCCGTGGAGTCGTACATCCCCCTCGCGCCGACCGGTGCGGGCGGCCGCCACTACGTGTTCGAGGCGTACCAGGACTTCGGTTCGGTGGCGGCCCGGTTCACCCAGGCGTTCGTTTTCGGGGGCATCCTGACCGCGGTGGTGGTGGCCGTGGCCCTGGCCGTGTCCGCGTGGCTGTACCGCAGGATGCACCGTCTGGAGGAGACGGTGGCGGCCCTGGAGCGGCTGCTCCCGATCTGCGCCAACTGCAAGAAGATCCGGGTAGAAGACGCGGACGGAACCGACCGGTGGGTGCCGGTGGACGCGTACTTCGAGGATCGGGGGACGGCCCTGTTCTCCCACGGCCTGTGCAACGACTGCGTCCGGGCGCTGTACCCGGACATCGCCGACGAGATCCTGTCGCCCCGGGCGTGAACGGGCGTCACCGGCGGCGGCGCCGGTTTCGGGGAGCGGGCTTCCGAGCCCGCCCCCGGCGCTCGGCGTAGGCCGTGACCTCGGCCCGGTCGTGGTACAGGTGCTTCACCCGCACCGCGGCGTCCGACCAGTGGCGGGCCAGTTCACGCGCTAGGGCGGCCCGCGCCCGGCCGAGTTCGGCCAGGGGATCCCGGCCCGGCAGTTTCCAGTTCCACAAGGCCCGGGCGCACCGGCCGGTCCCCAGCCACACCCCCACCAGCTTGGCCACCCGGGCCGGCGCCGCCACCATGTCGCACACCAGCCAGGCCACCGGCCGCGGCGGCCGAAAGGTGAACCCGTCCGCCCGGGCCGGCTCCACCAGGCCGGTATCCAGGGCGGCCGGGGCCAGGGGGCCGTTGTCCACCGCGGTCACCACCACGCCCCGGCGGGCCAGGAGCCACGACCACCCCCCTGGCGCGGCCCCCAGGTCCACCGCTGTCGCGCCCGGTTTCAGGTACCGGTCCCGCTCCCGGCCGTCCAGGAGCACCAGGAGCGCCTCCTCGAGCTTCCGGGCCGACCGGCTCGGCGCGCCGGCAGGCAGCCGGAGCCGGGGGATCCCCATGGGCCACGGCCCGTCCAGCCGGGGATCCCCCACCCCGACGACCGCCTCTTCCGGCCCCAGGAGCGCCGCGTGGAACCGGCGGCGCCGTGCCCGCGCCGTTGCCCCCAGCTGCCGCGCCAGGGCCGCGGCCCGGGACCAGAGCGGGCGGCCCGCGTCCGAGTCCGGAGCCCCCACCCACCACCCGTCCCCCGGGCTCGGCCGGGCGGCCCAGACGAGACCCGCCGCGTCCACCGGTCCGCCGGACACCCGGGCCACGGCCCGGAACCCGTGCCGGGTGAACACCAGATCCCGGAAGCCGGGCACGGGCACGGGCGTGCCGGCCCGGTTGGCGGCCAGCACGTACCCGGACCGGGCCCGGGCCGTGCAGTCAACCGCCCCGCCCCGGGTCCGGACCCACCGGGCCGCCTCTTCGGCGCACGGGGCCTCGAAACCGGGCCGGCAGTACAGGAACAGCCCGTCCATGGGTTCGATCGTCGCCATGGCAGCGAGGGTACGGAGCCGGGGGCCCCGGGTCAACAACGGTCCTTGACATCCGGCGCGGGAGGCCCCATGGATAGGCGCCGGACCCGACACGCTTTCCGGAGCAGCGGACATGCCCGACCGACACACCACGATCGCGATCGACACCCTGATGGAGCGCACCGGCGTGAAGTTCGGCACCAGCGGCGCCCGGGGCCTGGCCGACCACATGACCGACCTCGTGTGCTACGCGTACACCGCGGCGTTCCTCCAGCACCTGGACGCGGCGGGAGGCCTGCCTGCGGGCCGCCGGGTGGCCCTGGGCGGGGACCTGAGGCCGAGCACCCCGCGCATCCTCCGGGCCGTCGCGGCGGCGGTGGGCGACCGGGGCTGCGTGCCCGTGTACTGCGGCCGGCTGCCGTCCCCGGCGCTCGCGCTCTACGGGATCGGGGAGCGGATCCCCACGGTGATGGTCACCGGCAGCCACATCCCCGAGGACCGAAACGGGATCAAGTACACCCGGCCCGAAGGGGAGATCCTCAAGGAGGACGAGGCCGCGATCCGCGCCCAGCGGGTCGAGATACCGGCCGGCCGGTTCGGTCCGGACGGCGCCCTGGCCGACGGGCAGGCCCCGGACCTGGGCCCGGCAGACCCGGAGGCGGTCCGGCGGTACCTGGCCCGGTACCGGGACGCGTTTCCGGCCGGGTTCCTGGAGGGCAGACGGATCGGGGTGTACCAGCACTCGGCCGTGGCCCGGGACCTGCTCCCCGAACTGCTCGAGGGGTTCGGCGCCCAGGTGGTGTCGCTGGGCTGGTCGGACCGGTTCGTCCCGGTGGACACCGAGGCGATCCGCCCGGAAGACGTGGACCTGGCCCGCCGGTGGACCCGGCAGCACCGGCTGCACGCCCTCGTGTCGGCCGACGGGGACAGCGACCGGCCCCTGGTGGCGGACGAGACCGGCAAGTGGCTGCGGGGGGACGTGGCCGGGATCCTGACGGCCCGCCAGCTGGGCGCGGACGTGGTGGTCGCGCCGGTCAGCTGCAACGCCGCGGTGGAGCGGTGCGGGTGGTTCCGGCGGGTGGTGCGCACCCGGATCGGGTCGCCCTACGTGATCGCCGGCATGGCCGGGGCAGCCGGGGACGGCGCCCGGGTCGTGGGCTACGAGGCCAACGGCGGGTTCCTCATCCAGACGCCGTGCACGGTGGAGGGCCGGGTGCTGCCGCCCCTGCCCACCCGGGACGCAATGGTGGTGATCCTGGCCGTGCTGCTCCGGGCGGCCCGCCAGGGCGTCGGGGTGGGCCGGCTGCTGGCCGAACTCCCGCGCCGGTTCACGGCCAGCGGCCGGCTCCGGGAGTTCCCCACCGAGGCCAGCCGGGCCCGGGTCGAGGCCCTGGCAGCCGGGGGCGCCCCGGCCCTGGAGGCGGCGTTTGGCCGGCTGTGCGGCAGGGTGGCCGGCGTGGACACCACGGACGGCCTCCGGGTGTCCTGGGACAGCGGGGAGATCGTGCACCTGCGGCCGTCGGGCAACGCCCCCGAGTTCCGGTGCTACGTGGAGGCGGACTCCGAGACCCGGGCGGCCGAACTGCTCGAGGCGTGCCTCGGGGTGATGGAGGGGTGGCGGCCCTAGCCCCGGCTCAGGGACAGGGTGGTGCTGAACAGCCGGTCCCGCAGGAACATCATCGGCAGGCCGTCGAGTTCGAACTCCACGGACACCGTCTGGAACCCCCGGAACTGGTACATCCGGTAGTCCCCGCCCACAACGATGGACGGGCACGAGATGCTCGTGATCCCGTAGTCCTCGCTGCCGAGTTCGCCCTTGAGGCGGCCGGCCACGATGTTGACCACCTCGCCCACCGCGTCGTAGGCTTCGTGGGTCAGGCTGTCCAGCTCGGCCTGGAGGAACTGGTTGGCCAGGTGCAGCACCGCCATCTCGGACAGGCCCAGGGTCACGGTGCCGTTGCGGCGCCCCACCAGACCCACGACCACCGCGATCTGCTGGGGCCGGGGCGCGATCAGGGAGTAGCCCACCGCGTTGGGCTTCACCCCGGCCATCTGCAGCCCCGCCTCGGTGCTGCGGATCACGATCTCGAGGAGTTTCTCGTCCAGGTCCAGCAGTGCCATCGGCCACCTCATCGCAACGGGTTTCGGAACCGTCCCCCCCACGGGGCCGCGTATCGGCCGCTTCGGGGGGAGACATGAGACGGTCCGTCCAGCGGTCATGGAACCCGGCGTTGCGGCCGATGAGAGGCTAGCAGGCCGCAGAAAAAGCGGCCTGCGCGCACCCCACGGAGGGGGTGCCAAATCACAAGGGTTGAAAACCCAAGTGACTTGAAAGACCTCGACGATTCCGCAGGACAGCGGAATCGGACGTTTCACAGAAACGCCCAACGGGCGAGCCCCATGGATGGGGCGAGTCACGGGGCCGTCCCCGAGAGGCCGTGGCTGAAAAACCCATGGACGGGGTTTTTCAGCATCCTGCTAGATGGAGACACCCGGACGGGCGCCCGGCCGCACCACGCGCCGGGCCCGGCCGGCAACACCCCCAGACCCGACGGAAGGAGGACCCATGAAACGGTGGATCGCGTTGCCCGCCCTGCTCCTTTTCCTGTCCACGCCGGCTGCCGCGTTCGAGGTGGGCGCCCGGGCCGCGGTGTGGGCCCCGGTCCTGTCGGGCGACGTGCGCCTGGACAACGGCGTGGACGGCGACACCCTGGCCCTGGACGACGACCTGGGCATCGACGACGAGTATGTGCCGTTCGTGGACGCGTGGTTGTGGATCGGGCGCCACCACCTCACGTTCGGGGCCCAGCGCGTGGACTATTCGGGCAGCAAGGCCCTGAGCGGCGTGTCGTTCGGGGGCTCCACGTTCAACGGCAAGACCAAGACGTCGCTGGAGTACACCGCCCTCGACCTGGCGTACCAGTTCGACCTGCTGGACCTGGAGAACGTCCTGGCCGGGTTTTCCGTGGGCCCCCTGGTCCAGCTCAAGTACCTGGACGGCGAGGTGCGCCTGAAGGAGGAGACCTCGGGGCTCGAGGAGACCGAGTCGTTCCAGCTGCCGGTCCCGCTGGTCGGGCTCGGGCTCCACGTGGGCCTGCTGGCCGACATCCTCCAGCTGCGCGCCCGGGGTGCGGGCATCGCGTACAGCGGAAACCGGGCGGTGGAGGCCTACGGGGAACTCGTGCTCACGGTATTCCCGTTCGTGGAGATCGCGGGCGGGTACCGGTACTTCCAGCTCGACGTGGACGAGGCCGGCCTGGTGCTCGACTACGTCCAGGCCGGTCCGTACCTGGCCGCCGGGCTCCACTTCTGACGGCGCGCCCGGTGGGGCCGCCACAGCGGCCTCACCGGAACCGCACCACGTCCGCGCCGATCAGGCGGCGCACCGCGGCCTTCAGGTCGGGGCTCGCACGCAGGCCCAGGGACGACGGCAGGCGGATCACCACGTCGGCCGTCTGGGGCACCAGGATGTGGACGAACGCCGGGGTGTCGCCCCGGTGCTCGGACGCCCCCAGGAGCCGGCGCAGGGCTTCCAGGTCCTCCCGGCCGTGGAGAGCCCCGTTCACCTCGATGTGCACGGCGCTGGTCAGGCGCTCCGGGGCCGCCTCCAGGGGGAGCACCTCTTCGGCCAGGATCTTGGCCGACTCCTCCCCCTTCTCGAGCCGGCCCCGGACGACCAGGGCCGCATCCGGCTTGAGCACCGGCTCGCACCGGGCGAACAGGTCGGCGAACACCACCACGTCGACCATGCCGCCCAGGTCCTCCAGGGTGACGAACGCCATCCGGTTGCCCGTGCGGGTGACGTGGGCCTTGAACCCCGCCACCATGCCGCCCACGGTCACCGCGGCGCCGTCCGGCCGGTCCTTGAGGTCCACCAGGGGGCCGTCGGTGTAGGTCTCGAGCAGGTCGGCCCACTGGCCCAGGGGGTGGCCCGACAGGTACATGCCGAGCACCTCTTTCTCGGCCCGGAGCCGCTCGCCCCCGGGCAGGTCGGCCACGTCGGGCAACTCGTCCACGGCGTCCCCCGCCCCGCCGCCGGCGCCGGACACCAGGTCGAGCAGGTTGGTCTGGCCCCGGGCCCGGTCCCGCTGGACCGACACGGCCCGCTCAAGGGCCCGGTCCAGGTAGGCCAGGTACTGGGCCCGGTTGCCCCCCAGGGAGTCGAACGCGCCGCACAGGATCAGGCTCTCCACCACCTTGCGGTTGACCTTGTGCAGGTCCACCCGCTGGCAGAAGTCCAGCAGGCCCCGGAACGGCCCGCCGTCGAGCCGGGCCGCCAGCACGCTCTCCAGGGCGGACTCACCCACGTTTTTGACCGCGGCCAGGCCGAACCGGATCGCGTCGCCCACCACCGTGAAGTGCAGGTCCGACTCGTTCACGTCCGGCGGGAGCACCGGGATCCCCATCTCCCGGCACTCGGCGATGTCCTTGACCACCTTGTCCGTGTTCGCCCGGTCGTTCGTGAGCAGGGCGGCCATGAACGCCACCGGATGATGGGCCTTCAGGTAGGCGGTCTGGTACGCCACCAGGGCGTACGCGGCGCTGTGGGACTTGTTGAACCCGTACTCGGCGAACTGGGCCATCAGGTTGAAGATCTTCTCTGCCGTGGCCGGGTCGATCCCCTTCTTTTTCGTCCCCTCCAGGAACCGGGTCTTCTGCCGGGCCATCTCGTCGGGGTTCTTCTTGCCCATGGCCCGGCGCAGGATGTCGGCCTCGCCCAGGCTGTAGTCGGCCAGCTCCCGGGCGATCATCATCACCTGCTCCTGGTACACGATGATCCCGTAGGTATCCTTGAGGATCGGCTCGAGTTCGGGCAGGTCGTACGCGATCGGAATCTCTCCGTGCTTTCGCCGCACGAAGTCCTTCACCATGCCCGAGTTGAGGGGGCCCGGCCGGTACAGGGCCACCAGGGCGATGATCTCCTCGAAGGTGCCCGGCTTGAGCTGGATCATCAGCTCCTTCATCCCGGAGCTTTCCAGCTGGAACACCCCGGTGGTCTCCCCCCGGCACAAAAGCGCGTAGGTCTCGGGGTCGTCCAGGGGAATCCGGTCGATGTCGAGCTTTTCGCCCTCGGGCCGGCCCCGGTTGACGATGCGGACCGCGTCGGTGATCACGGTGAGGGTCTTCAGGCCCAGGAAGTCGAACTTGATCAGCCCGATCGACTCGACGCTCTTCATCGCGAACTGGGTCACCAGCTCGCCGTTCTGCCCCTTGTACAGGGGCAGGTAGTCCACCAGGGGCCGGTTGCCGATCACCACGCCGGCCGCGTGGGTGGACGCATGGCGGTTCAGGCCCTCGAGCCTGAGGGCGTGGGCCACGAGTTCGGCGATCCGCGGGTCGGCGTCCATGGCCTCCCGGAGCCGGGGCTCCTCGTCCAGGGCCTCCTGGAGCCGGATCCCGAGCCGGGCCGGCACGAGCTTGGCGATCCGGTCCACCTCGCCGTAGCTCAGCCCCATCACCCGGCCCACGTCCCGGATCACGGCCCGGGCCAGCATCTTCCCGAAGGTGGTGATCTGCGCCACCCGATCCGTTCCGTACTTGCCGGTGACATACTCGATCGCCTTGTCCCGGTTCTCGAAACAGAAATCCACGTCGATGTCGGGCATGCTCACCCGCTCGGGGTTCAGGAACCGCTCGAACAGGAGGTTGTACGGGATGGGATCGATGTCGGTGATCTTCAGGGCGTAGGCCACGAGGCTGCCGGCCGCCGAACCCCGGCCCGGCCCCACGGGCACGCCGTGGTCCTTGGCCCAGTTGATGAAGTCCTGCACGATCAGGAAGTACCCCGGGAACCCCATCTGGCGGATCGTCTCGAGTTCGCTCTCCAGCCGCTCCCGGTACCGGGCCCGCACCTGTTGCTCGTGCTCGGGCCCGTCGAACACGAACCCGGCGAGCCGGTCCTCGAGCCCCTCCCGGGCCAGCCGTTCCAGGCAGTCGGCCAGGGACTCGCCCTCGGGGGTCTCGTAGGCCGGGAAGTGGTGGGTCTTCAGGTCGAGGTCCACGTTGCACCGTTCGGCGATCTCCACCGTGGCGGACACGGCCTCGGGGCAGTACTGGAACGCCTCGGCCATCTCCTCGGGGCTCTTCAGGTAGAACGCGTCCGTCGCCATCTTCATGCGTTTCTCGTCGTCCAGGGTCTTGCCGGTCTGGATGCACACGAGAACCTCGTGGCTCTTGGCGTCGTCCCGGTTGCAGTAGTGGCAGTCGTTGGTGGCCACCACAGGAATGCCCATGCTCCTGCCCAGGTCGATCAGGGCCTCATTGACCTGGCGCTGCTCCGGGATCCCGTTCTCCATCAGTTCGAAGTAGTAGTTGCCCTCCCCGAAGATCCCCGCGTACTCCTCGGCCAGGCGCCGTGCCGCGTCCAGGTCCCCCCGCATCACCGCCCGGGGCACCTCGCCCTTCAGGCACGCGGACAGGCCGATCAGCCCCGCCGCGTGCTCCCGGAGGATCTCCTTGTCGATCCGGGGCTTGTAGTAGAACCCCTCGGTGTAGCCTGCGGTGACCAGCCGGCACAGGTTCCGGTAGCCCTCCTGGTTCCGGGCCAGCAGGATCAGGTGGTAGTTGGTCTCGCCGTGGGCATTGGGCCGGCGGTCGAACCTGGAGCCCGGCGCGATGTAGGTCTCGCACCCGAACACCGGCTTGACCCCCGCCTGGTGGGCCGCCTTGTAGAACTCCACCGTGCCGTACATGGCGCCGTGGTCGGTGACGGCCACGGCCGGGAGCCGGTGCTCCCGGGCCTTGTCGAACAGATCCGGCAGCCGGATCGCCCCGTCCAGCAGGCTGTACTCGGTGTGGACGTGCAGGTGTACGAAGCGCGCGTGGTGCATGGGACTCCAGGGGGGCGGGTTCAAGATTCAATGTTCAAGGTTCAATGTTCAAGGTTCGATGTTCGAGGTTCGAGGTTTCCGATCACCGGGAACCGGTCACCGATCATTCCACGTTCTGGACCTGCTCGCGGATCTTCTCGAGTTCGGCCTTGATCTCGACCACGGCCTCGCCCACGGCCGCGTCGGACGCCTTGGACCCGATCGTGTTGGTCTCGCGGTTCATCTCCTGGAGCACGAAGTCGAGCTTGCGGCCGACCACCCCGCCCCGGTCCAGGAGTTCCCGGAACTTGGCCAGGTGGCTGCGCAGACGGACGATCTCTTCGGACACGTCGCTGCGGTCGGCCATCACGGCCACCTCCACCGCGACCCGGTCGTCCAGCAGTTCGGACGGCACCTCCTCGGCCAGTTCCCGGACGCGCCGGGCCAGGCGCTCCCGGTACTCCCGCACCACCTCGGGCCGGCGAAGCTCGACCCGGTCCACCAGGGTCGCGATCGCCCCCAGACGGCCGGCCACGTCCGCGGCCAGGTCGGCGCCCTCCCGGACCCGGAACCCGTCCAGGTCCTCCAGGGCGGTCCGGAACAGGGGCTCGAGCTCTGCCCAGAACGCGTCCGGGTCGAGCCCTGCCGCGGGCGCCGCCGTGACCGCGGGAAACGCGAGCAGGTGGTCCAGGGTGATGGTCGAGTCGGCACCGGCAGCCTCTGCGATCCGCCGCAGGGCGTCTGCTGCCTGTCGGGCCGCCTCCAGGTCCACCGCCACCGCCGGGCCGTCCGCGCCGCCCCCGTCCCACGCCGCGAACACGTTCACCTGGCCCCGCTGCAGGCGGGCCTTGACCAGGGCGAGGATCTGGCCCTCGAACCGCTGGAGGTCGCCCGGCACGCGGGAGAAGAAGTTCAGGAACCGGTGGTTCACGGTCTTGATCTCGACCGCCAGGCGGCGGCCGGCCACCGGGCCCTCGGCCCGGCCGAACCCGGTCATGCTCCGGATCATCGGATCGTCCTCGCGAGTTGCGTGAAGGAAGGCGCCCGCCTCACGGCGCGGCACGGGCGGCGGCCACGGCCGCTGCGAGCTCGTCCCGGGTGGTCACCGCGGTGCCGAGCTTGCCCACCACGATGCCGGCGGCCAGGTTGGCCAGGCAGGCGGCCGCGGCCAGGGACGCGCCCGCGGCACGGGCCGCGGTGAGCACCGCGATGGTGGTGTCCCCCGCCCCGGTGACGTCGTACACGTCCCGGGCCCGGGCCGGGATGTGCACGGCCGGGCCTTCACCGGCCACCAGGGTCATCCCCCGCTCCCCGCGGGTCACGAGCACCGAGCCCACGGACAGGGCGTCCCGGAGCGCCTCGCCGGCGGCCACCGCCTCCTGGTCCGTGCCCACGGGCGCTCCGGCCATGGCCTCGGTCTCCCGGGCGTTGGGGGTAATCAGGTCCGCGCCCCGGTAGCACGAACGGTTCGACGGCTTGGGATCCACGGCCACGAACACCTTCCGGCCCCGGCACGCGGGGACCAGGCCGTCCATCAGCGCCGCGTCCACCACCCCCTTTCCGTAGTCCGACACGATCACCGCGTCGGCCGCGGCCAGCGCGGCGCCCAGCACCGCGGCCAGCCGGCGAGCCGATCCGGGGCCCAGCGGCCCCCGCCGCTCCCGGTCGAACCGGACCACCTGCTGGTGCTGGGCGATCACCCGGGTCTTGACCGCGGTGGGCCGGTCCGTCGCAACAACGAGGCCGTCCGGATCGACCCCGAGTTCCCCGAGCCGGGCCCGCAGCCACCCGGCCTCGGCGTCGTCCCCCACCACGCCCACCAGCCCGGCGTCCGCGCCCAGGGCCCGGAGGTTGTGCACCACGTTGGCCGCGCCGCCGAGCCGGAACACCTCCCGCTCCACGTCCACCACCGGAACCGGCGCCTCGGGGGAGATGCGGTCCACCGCGCCGTACAGGAACCGGTCGAGCACCGCGTCGCCCACCACGACCACCCGGACCGGGCGACGGTCCAGGGCGTCCAGCGCCTCGCGGGCCGCGGCAACGGAATCGGTCATGGTCGGCTCCCGGGAAGCGGGGTGCGGGCGAGGCCCGCGTGGAGGCGGGCGCACCGGTCCAGGGTGAATTGGTCGAGCACCCGAAGGCGAGCGGCCCGCCCCATCTCCCGGGTGCGGGCCGGCTGGCCGGCGCAGTATACGATCTTCTCGCCGAGGGCGGAAGGGTCGCCCGGCAGCACCAGGAACCCGGTGCGGCCGTCGTCCACCAGGTCGGGCAGCACGCCGACCCGGGTCGCCACCAGGGGCACGCCGGACGCCATCCACTCGAGCCCCACCCGGCAGTTCGCCTCGCTTCCCGTGCTGGCCACCACCCCCAGGTCGAACGCCCGCAGGACCGCGGGCAGGTCGTCCCGGCGCCCCAGGAACCCGACCCGGCCCCGGAGCACCGGGTCGGCGTCCACCCGGCCGCGCAGCTCGTCCTGCCGGGGGGTGGGCTCCTTGACGAGAACCGCGAACCGGGCGCCCGGCACCGCCCCGAGAGCCCGCCGGGCCGCGGCCAGGAAGTGGTCGTGGCCCTTGACCGCCCCCAGCCGGCCCAGGATGCCCGCCAGGAACGAGCCCGGGGGAAACCCGAGTTCGGCGCGGACGTCGGCAGCCGGGCCGTCCGGGGCGAACCGGTCCGGGTCCACGCCCCCGAAGATCGTGACCACCCGGAGGCCGGGACCGAGACGCTGGCGGAGCGACCGGTCGATTGCCGTGTTCGACGCCACCACGGCCCGCGCCCAGCGCGTATACAACCACCGGTTCAGGGGGTCGGCCCGCACGGGCCGCATGTCGCCCCGGACCCGCACCAGCGGCACCCCGGCCCTGTGGCACGCCCAGGCGACCAGGGGCAGCCCCTCGGGCCGGTGGGCCTCCACCAGGTCGAACCGCCGGGACGCCAGCAGCCGGGACAGGCGCGCCGCGGCCCGCAGCGCACCGAACGGCGCGGCCAGGCCCTTGGCGTTCAGCCCGGCCTCCTCCACGGTCTCCAACCCGGCCTCCCGCGCGCGCCGGGCGCCGGGGGACCCGGCTTGTGCCCAGAACACCGGCCGGTGGCCCTGCCGGGCCATTTCCACGGCCAGGTCCAGGGCGTACTGGACCTCTGCGTTGAACCACCGCACGTGGGCCAGGTGGAGGATGCGCAGGCGATCACCCGGCACCGAAATTCCTCCGCCCCGACACGATGCCGTAGACCGCGGTGCGCCAGGTGGAGCGGTAGAGCCACAGCCGGGTGCGCAGCCACCAACCCCCCTTGGGCCGGGGCTCGAACCGGTGCACCAGGAACCCCACCCGGCCCACCGGGTTGGGACGGCGGTCCAGGGTGTAGACCCGCCGGACCCCGGCCCGCCTCGCGCACGCCAAGGTCATCGCGTCGTACTGACCCCACGGCAGGGCGAGTTCGTCCCGCCGGCCCCCGAGCCGGGACTCCAGCGCCTCCCGGGCGCGAACCAGGTCCTCCACGGTGCGCTGCCGGCGCTCCCCGTCGGTCTCCCACGCCCCCCGGCCCCCGTGCCGGCCCCGGTACCGCTCCAGCTCCTCCCGGAGTTCCCGGCGCACCGCCTCGGCCCCCCGCTCGGCCACGTACGCCTCCCCGCCCCGGGCCTCCAGCCACCGGGCCAGGTGGTCCCGCAGGCCCGGGTCGTCCCGGTACTTCCGGTGGGCCAGGGCCGAGCCCCGGCGGTACAGGGGGATGCCGAGCCGGTCGTCGCCGCCGGTGCACTGGGCCAGGCTCCAGTGGACCCGTCCCAGGTGAAACCCCGTGACCTCGTCCGACACCCAGCCGGCCGCGTGGGAGAACGAGTGGGACTGGACCGTGACCCGGCCGGTGTCCTCCAGCGCCTGCAGTTCGCTCCACCGCAGGAACCCCGGGTGGGCCCCGTCCCGGCGGGACGCCTGCGCCATCAGCCCGGACGCCGGCCCGGGAACGGCCGCCTCGCCCCGGGGCCGAGGCTGTCCGTCCCCGCACCGGGACGGAATCGCGAACACCACGGCGTGAACCCGCTGGGCCTCCAGGACCGCCAGACCGTGGGTCCACAGGTCCGCGAACCCGTCGTCGAACGTGACGAGGAACCCGGCCCGGCCCCCGTCCAGGTCGGCCGGGCCCAGGCCGGGAAGCCCCGACGCGCGGGCCGCGGCCAGGTGGGCCCCGAGCCGTTCCGGATCGATCGGCGACCCCGGCGCCACGCTGTGGTAGGTGAGCACGGGAACCGAGCTCACGGCCCGGCCCCCGTCACGTCCCGGTACACCGCCTCCACCGCGGCCACGTGGGCTACCAGGTCGTGGCCCTGTGCCAGGGCGCGGGCCGCTGCCCGTGCCCCGCTGCCGGCGGCCAGCACGGCCTGCACCGCGGCTGCCACCTCGCCTGGTTCCCCGCCGGTTACCCGCCCCGCGGCCGGATCGGGCGCCACCAGGTCGGCCGCCCCGTCCGAGCAGGTGGTCACCACGGGTGTGCCACACGAAAGGGCCTCGAGGCACACGTTGGCGAACGGGTCGTATCGGGTGGGGTGCACCAGGACGTCCGCGGCGCGGTACCACGGGGCCAGATCGCCCTGGGCGCCGGCAAAGTGCACCCGGTCCGCGCACCCCGCCTCCACGGCCGGCGCCCGGAACGGTGCGGGGTCGTCCCCCCCCACCACCACCAGGTGGGCCCCTGCCACCGCGCCGGTTGCCGCCACGGCCCGGTCGAGCCCCTTGAGCCGGAAGTTGGTGGCCGCGAACAGGAGCACGGGGGCGTCCGCCGGGACGCCGAACCGGTGGCGCACTGCCTGCAGGTCGGCCTCCCGCCGTTCCGGGGCGAACCGGGCCGTGTCCACCCCGTTGGGCACCACCCGGACCCGGCCGGCTGCGGACGGGTAGAACCGGGCGACCTCGCCGGCCACCCACCGGGACGGGCAGATCACGGCCCGCAGATGGGGGGCTGCGAACAACCGGTCCTCGATCCGGAGCACCACCCGGTCGTAGGCCGTGGAACCGGCAATTCCCCGGCGTTCCAGGTACGCCCGGTGGACCCCGCCCCCGGTCCGGTGCACGCCCTGGCACGCCGTCTTGCCGAACCCCTGGACCACGTCGAACCGGTCCCGCCGAACCCGCCGCTCGCACAGCCGCCAGAAGCTGTAGGTCTTGAGGGCCCGGCCGAACGGGACCGAGGGGATCCGGTGGAACCGGACCCCTTCCGGGAGCGCCTCGACCCGGCGGGCGAACACGTGGACCTCGTGGCCCCGGGCGGCCAGGCCGGCTGCCAGGCCGAGGGCGTACCGCTCGGCCCCGCCCGAGCGGTCGAACTTGGGCTGGACCAGGGCGATCCTCATCCCGCCCCCCACCCCAGCGTGCCCGCCGCCCAGCCCTCGAGCGCCTCGAACACCCGGTCCGGTGGGAGGTCCACCAGGCACGCCCGGTCCCGGTCGCAGGTGTTCCGGTTGCACGGCTGGCAGTCGAGGCCCAGAGCGACCTGGGTGTGCGCGGCCGACGGGTGGGTCCAGCCCGCGCTGGTGGATCCGAGCACCGTGAACGTGGGGGTGCCCACGGCCACCGCGATGTGCCGGGGGGCCGAGCAGTTTCCCACGTGCAGGGCCGCCGCGCCGATCAGGGCGGCCATCTCCCGCAGCCGGGTCGGCGGCGCCCGCACGGCCGCATCGTCCGACGACGCCACCACCGCGTCCGCCACCGCCTCTTCCCCCGGCCCCCAGAGCACGACCGGGGCGGCGTCCAGCGCCGTTGCCAGGCGCCGGCACAGGGCCCCGTAGTGCTGCGCCGGCCATTGCCGGGTGGCCCGGCGGTGGCTGGGGTCCACGGTGACCAGCCGGCTGCGCCCCCGGAGCAGCCGTTCTCGCTCGGCCTCGGCCCACGCGCGCTCGTCCGGGGCCAGGTGGATCTCGGGCCGGTCCAGGCCGCTCTCGATCCCCAGGGGCGCGAGCAGGCGCTTCTTGATCGCCACGGCGTACTCCCGGGTGGGTTCGACCCGGTGGGTGTACAGCAGCCCCCGGCCGGGCGCCGGGTACGAGATCCGCACCCGCGCGCCGGACAAGAACGCGAGCAGGGCCGACCGGGGGTTCCCCATGAAGTCGAGCACAACGCCGAACCGGCGGCGCCGAAGGTCGAGCCCCAGAGCCACGGTCTTCCACCAGGGCGCCTTCCGGTCGTTCAACAGGACCTCGTCGATGTGGGGGTTCCCCCGCAGCAACTGGTCGCTCGGCCGCTCCGTCAAGAACGACACACGGCATCCCGGCCGCGCCTCCTTGAGGATCCGTGGGATCGGCGTGGTGAGCACCACGTCCCCGATCTGGCGAAGCTGGATCACGAGGAAATGGTTGCGCTGCTCCAAAGAGACCTTTCGCATCAACCGCCCCGACCGGTCCCGATTGCCGAAGACCCCAACCGACCACGCCTGTCCCGCCGGACTGTGATGGCGCACCCCTCCAACAAGAAGTCAGGAAAACGCGGCATCGATCGCTTCCCCTTCGTTCCGGCAGAACACCACAGACGGCAGCCACTTTCGCCAAGTTTCATAGTAGGCAGACAGTTTCCCATAAGAATTGTCGAAAGCGAACACCTTCAGGCCCAACAAGGAAGAGATGATCATGCCATGCAACCGGTCCGTTACCACTTTTTCAGCTTGACACAGGAGCCTGCACCCCATACCAAGGCGGTCCATTGCAACCACCTCGGCAACCCTGGACAGCAGCCAGTACAGTGGGAACCGCCCGGAGAGCTCTCTTCTTGATTCGATTCCATTTATCATTTTATAACACCTATGGAATCTCGCCTTATATTTTCCGACCCAGTCTGCCACCACCATCCCATCCGGGTATTTCGACGGGTGCTTCTCACAGGATTCTTTGTCCGACCTCGACAAATAAACCACTTCTACAGATGGTGACGCGGAAAACCTGTCGATCCTCTTTGGTGACATCGCAAAAGCCATATCCGGACAAAGTCGAACATCACAATCGAAGCTATCTTTGGCCGTCTCGAGGCTTTTGTAGTCCCGGACGATCAAAACGAAGGACGGATGGCCCCCGATTATCGTACTGGCCTTTTCAAGATTGTCGATCGATCGAAAGTATATGGATTGCGGAAATTGAACGATCGGATACTCGGCAAACTGGCCAATAATGGATTGGCGAGTCAACTGAAAATCTTGCCAAAGGTCCCCGAAATTTCCCCCTCCCTGGAAAACTATACAGTCATGAGGACCGGACTTTCTCAGGGAAGCATGGCTGTAGTTATGGATATCTGCCATATAAGAAATGGATATCCGCCTTCTTCGCAAGCAATCCAGTCCCCCAAGCCAAATCGCACTGTCCCCGACGTTGGTATAATCCGGAAAATCTACCCATGCACACCTGGATGTCCCTCCCAGAGCCTCGTCCACGGTGGCCTGTACCTGCCTTCTCATCTCACGGAACGCATCCATTCAGCGGCTCCTCCGAAGGAACTAACTGGATACCGAAAAACCCCGTCCGTGGGTTTTCCGCAACCTGCCAAAGCAGTCAAGCAGTCGATCCCGTACGGACTTCTGTAGTGTCCCGGATAAGTCAAGACACTTTTCGTCGGAGAAAACCCCTCGTGAGTGATCATGCTGCCGCTTGGATTCCGAGCTTCTTGGTCCGCCGCTCGGCCGGCGTGTCCCAGTCGAGAGCCTGGTGAGGGCGCTCATGGTTG
>JAJRUI010000022.1 GCA_024277875.1 Deferrisomatales bacterium | reverse complement strand
TGGAACCACAGGGGCGGGGAACACCCTCCCGCAAACCGTTGAGCGTCAACGCGTACGGCCGGTCTCCGAGAGGGCCCGGCCGATTTGCGAGGCTTTGGGCCGGCCATCCGAAAACGGGAAGGCCCTTCGCCGCTCCGGGTTGCGACCGTTTCGGACCTACGTCCCCCGCCCCCCGAAGGGCCGCTATCCCGCGGACCGCCCTCCCCGCAGCGTGTACACCCGTTCGGCGCCCAGGCCGTCGAACGCCTCTTCGTGGCAGGTGAAGACCATCAACTGGAGTTTCCGGGAAGCTTCGTAGAGCACGCTGTGCATGCGGCGGATCCGGGCGAAGTCCGTGTTGGCCAGGGCATCGTCCAGGACCACGGGCAGGGTGTCGTCCCCCGCGAACAGTTCGGCCAGCCCCAGGCGGACGATGACGTTCACCTGCTCCCGGGCACCGCCCGAGAGTGCTGCGAAGGGTTCCGGGAGTCCGCCCGTGTGCAGGCCTTCCAGGTCGAGGGTCTCCGACAGTTTCAGGCGCGAGCCGGGGAAGATCTTTTCCAGATACGGGGCCACGCGGTCCGCCACGGGCGCCGTCAGGCGCTCTTGCACTTCGGCCCGCGCCCGCTCCAGGGTCTGCAGCAGGCACCGGTACGCCTCGGCCCACCGCCGGGTGCGTTCGAGGTGCTCGCGGGCCTCGTCCCACCGGGATTCGGCTTCCAGGAACTGCTCGTGGACGGCTTCGCCCTGGAGCGTCTGGAGCGTGCCCACGAGCCGGCTCCGGCGGTCCCGGTACTCCGACTCCCGGTGCTCCACCCGCCGCAGGGCGGCTTCGGCGCGCTCCAGGTCCCCGGCCGCTCCGTCTCCGCCGGCCTTGCGGTACTCCTGTTCGAGCCCGCTTTTTCCGGCCAGGGCCGCTTGCCAGGCGGCGGCCTTTTCAGCGACCCGCCGGTCGAGGTCCTCCTGGGGCGGCATGTCGTCCACCAGTTCCCGGAGCCGGGAGGCCTCTTCTTCGAGTTGCCGGCGGCGGCCGTCCAGACCGGACCAGGCGCTCCGAAGATCGGCCAGCCGTTCCGCCACCCCGTCCCGGTGGGCCTGGGCCGAGTCCACGGCCTCGGCCGCTCGGGCGGCCTCGTCCCGGGCGGCGTCCACCGGGGGGGCTTCGGGGTCGTCGCCGCCGAGGACCTCCAGGCGCGCCTCGATGGCCGCCAGGGCCGCTTCCCGCTCCGCCCTGCCCTCCGGGCAAAGTTCGGCAACGCGTTCGCGAGAGCGCGCGATCCGGCCCTTGAGATCGCGCAGCCGCTCCCAGTGCTCTTCGGCTTCTTCCGGGGAGCGCGCGCCGCACGCCTCGAGGGCTTTGTGCTGGACGGCGCCGAGGCGCTCCACCTCGTCCCGCAGGGCGGGCAGGTCCTCTCCCCCCGGGAGCACTTCGATCTCGGCCACGTTCCCGATCTGCACGCTCGTCAGGGCGTCGCACAGCCACTCCTTCGCCCGGCCCGGCGCAAGGGGTTCCCCGTCCACGGCCACCTCGGCCCGGGCGGTGATCCGCAGGCGCGCGGCCGCCCCCTCGAGGCGCGCCTTGGCCCGCGTCCACTCCCGGACCACCCGGCGCAGTTCGGTCAACCGCTTCTGGGTCACGCGGATGTTACGGGCCTCGCCCTCGAGACGGCGCAGTTCGGCCTCCACCCGCTCGGCCTCGTCCAGGCCGCGCCGGAGGGTCTCCCGCTCCTGCAACGCGGCCGTCCGCTCCTGCCGGCGGTGGGCCCGGGCCAGGGCATCGTCCGCCGCCCGCGCGGCATCCCGGGCCCGGGAGAGCCGGTCCTCGGCCTCCCGGCGCTCCGCCTGCCGGGCCTCGAGCCTCTCGGTCGTCTCGCGCAGTTGCTCCTCCACGCGGGCCAGGTCCTGGCGGCGTTCCGCCAGGGAGGCGACCCGCTCGCGGCGCAGCTCGGCCGCGCGCTCGGCATCTTCCTTGCCCGTCTGGGCCAGTTGCACGTCGGTCTGCTGGCGTTCGATCAGGAGGCGCACCTCCTGCGCCCGGGCCGCCCGTTGGCGCGCGTGCCGAAGTTCCTCGCGCGCTTTTGCCAGGCGTTCGCCCATCCGGGCCAGTTCTTCCTCGATGGTTGCGAGTTCGGCACTGACATCCCGCAGCTCGCGGCTCTTCGAGCGGGCGGCCTCCAGTTCCTCCCGGGCGCGCGCTTCGGCCTCGACGGCCTCGCGCAGTTCCCCCGTCTCGCGGAAGGTGGGCGTCCAGTACCGCCCGGCACCGTCCCGGGCGAGGGCCAGGACGCGATCCCCCAGGGCCCCGGCGGCCACTTCCCCGATCTCGGCGCCCAAAAGGTCTTGGATGCGGGAGCGGGCGGGCTCGTTCAGGTCCCGGCTGGGCGGGTCGCCCGCCGCAAACTGGCCGAGCCACAGCAGCGGCCAGAACGAGAGGCTCGCGGGGTCGGCCCGCTGGCCCGGCGGTCCGTCGAGGCCCAGCAGTTCGGCCAGCCGGTCCTCGGCCTCCTGATCCCGCCAGGTCCGCCCGCCCCCCTGGAGCAGCGCCGAGGCGCCCTTCAGGAAGGTCTTCTCGATCCGGTACGCGTCGCCGCCCACGGCGAAACCCAGCGCGACCCAGGGTGCCCCGGTTTGGCCCCACCCCTGCAGGGCCTTTTTGTGCCTGGCGCTTCCCTTGTGGGACTCGAACAGGGCGAAGCGCATGGCTTCGAACAACCGCGACTTGCCGCTCTCGTTGGGTCCGGCGATCAGGTTCAGGCGGGGGGACAGATCCTCGAGGCAGGCCTCGTCGAGGCCGCGCCAGTTCTTCACGTGGAGGCCCGTCAGGATCATTGCTTCCCCTCCGCGAGCATGCGGTGGAGCAGCCGCACGGCGTCCCGGGCCTCGGGAGCGGAATCCGAGCGCAGATATTCGGCCGCGACGCGCAAGAACCCTTCCGCTTGCAGCACCCTGAGGTCCTCGTCGCTCGGGGCATCGACCACCTCGTCGGCCGCGACACGAAGGTGGCACAGCCGGCCCCGCTCGTCGTCGAGGAGCCGGTCGAGTTTGGCGCGCCCGGAGAGGCTCAGTTCCCCCTCCAGCCGGAGCTGCACCAGGGTCCAGGAACGCTCGGGAAACCCGTCGAACCACGCGGCGAGCCGTTCCACGTCGGCGTCTTCGTGGAACCGGGCGGTGTGGGTCACCCACCGGGTGCGGCCCACGGCCACCCGCTCGACGACCGGTTCGGCGCCGGGAGCCTCGATGCTGACGAGCAGCACATGCCCCGGATCCTTCTCGGCGAAACGGGTCCCCTCCGGCGTGCCCGCGTACCAGGCCCGGGGGCCGAGGCGCATGGGCGAGTGGTAGTCGCCCAGCGCCAGGTAGTCGTACCCCTTGTCGAGTACCGCGCGCAGGTCGATCCGGTTCGGGGTCTCGGTGTCTTCCGAGAAGTCGAGCACGCCTCCGTGGGCCAGCACGACGTGGACGCGCCCGTGGCCGGACGGCTTCGGCGGAAGCCGGCGGGTGGGGTCCTCGGGGCTGTGGCGCTGGGTCAGGGGACAGGGGTGGACGACCCCGCCGGGCAGTTCCAGGGGGCCGAACCCGGCGGCCACGACGACGTGGTCTAGGTCGCCCAGCCTGGCCAGGGCCGAACCGGGATCCGCCGGATCGTGGTTGCCCGGCAGCAGAACCACCGGCAGGGGGTGGAACGCGGCCAGGGCTTCCCGGGCCTGCTGCAGGGTGTCGGGTCCCACGCCGTTGTCGTCGAACACGTCGCCCGCCACGAGCACCGCGTCCACCCCCGAGTCGCACGCCAAGCCGGCGATCGCGCGCACGGTGTCGAACCGCTGGGCCCGCAGGCGCGCGCCGGCGTCGCCAGGCACGAAGTGCAGTTTCAGGCCGAGCTGCCAGTCGGCCGTGTGGAGGATCCGCATGGAACTACCCCCTTGGTTGGCGGTTTCGAAGATCTCTGGCAGGACCGGCCGGCGCCCGTGTCCGCGGCTCGCCCCCATTATCCATACCAGAGCCCGCGGGGCAAACGCCCCGCTGCGCACACGGGGCAGCCACTCCCCCCCTGGGAAAGAAACCCGGCCGGCCACGGCAGCGCCCCAGGCGGAACGGCAGCAGGCCGGCAACAGGCGGCCTGCGGTGCACCCCGGGAATGGACGGGGGTTTTCAGCACCCCGCATAGAAAAGGGGCGGAGGCCGCTCTCGGCCTCCGCCCCGGTCCGTTCGTCGTCGGGCAGTTTAGCGTCGTGCCCAGGACCGCCTAGGGCAGCCCTCGCTGCAGTGGGCCACGCGCGGGATCATGAAACGCTTCATCGGTGTCACCTCCTTCCTGAGGGGATCGGTACGATTTCGTAGTGTAGACACGCGGTTCCAGGGTGTCAAGGCGGCCCGCCCCCCCCGCTGGCGAGCCACCGGCGGGCCAGGGCCAGGGCGTCGGCCCGGGTGCCCACCTCGCCCCGGGCCTCGGCCTCGGCCAGGGCCCGGAGGATGGCGCCCACCCGGGGGCCGGGCGCGAGGCCCAGTTCCTCCACCAGGTCCCGGCCGCGCACCAGGGGCGGGATCTCCCGGGCGTCGGCCAGTTCCCAGTACAGGGCCAGCACCTCGCGGGCGGTGCGCTCCACCGCGGCGAGGGACGGGGGCTCGGGCCCGGTGGCCCGCTCGTCCGCCACGGCCAGCAGCACCGCCTCGGGCGCCTCGGTGCGCAGGTCCCGCAGGTACCGCAGCCGGGCCCGGCGGGTGGGGCTGGGCTGGGTGGCGAGGTGGAACAGCCGCAGGTGGGCGGCCACGATCCGCTGGGCCGCGGCCCGGGCCCGGCGGCCAGCCCGCAACCCCTCTAGCGCCTTGCGTGCCAGGTGCCCGCCCCGGGCCTCGTGGCCGATGAACCGCCGCCGGTCGCCGTCCCAGGACGCGGTCTCGGGCTTGGCGATGTCGTGCAGCAGGGCCGCGCACACCAGCAAAGCCCGCCGGGTGAGCCCCTGTTCCAGTTCCTCGTCCAGGTGGGCGGCGAGCCGGGCCGGTTCGGGGAACCCGTCGGGCGCGGCCGCGAGCCGGCCGGCCGCCTCGGCCGCGCGCAGGCTGTGCTCCAGCAGGTCGTACGCGTGGTAGCTGCCCTGGTCGAGCCCGCGCCACTCCCTGACGAACGGCAGCAGGGTCTCCAGGACGCCGTCGGCCAGCAGATCGCGCAGCCGGCCGGCGCCCTCGGGCCGGTCGAGCAGGGCGAACCACTCGGTGCTCACCCGCTCGGGCGCGACCCGGGCCAGGCCGGCCGCGCCGGCGCGGATCTGCCCCCGCAGTTCTCCGGACAGGGACAACCCGAGGCCGGCGGCCAGCCGGTACGCCCGGAGGGCGCGCAGGGGGTCGTCGGCCACGGCCCGGTCCGAGCACGACCGGAGCACCCCGGCGGCCAGGTCGGCGAGGCCGCCCAGGGGATCGAGCAGTTCCTCCGGCCCGGCCAGGGGCACGGCCAGGGCGTTGACCGTAAAGTCCCTCAGTGCCAGGTCGGCTTCGATGGACGGCGCCCGCAGCGCCACCACGTCCACGGTGTGGCGGCCCGCGGCCACGCGCCACGCGCCACGGGCCGCGTCCAGGGAGAACGCGGTGCCGCCCAGGGCGGCGGCCACGGCGGCTGCCGGCCGGGCGCCGCCGCCCGCCACGGCCACGTCCCAGTCGGTGACCCGGTCCAGTCGGCCGAGGGCCGCGTCGCGCACCGCCCCGCCCACCAGCCAGGCCGGCCCGAGCGGGGCACAGGCGGCGGCCAGGCGGGCCACCACCGGGTGGTTGCGGCACCGGGCCGCGGGACTCCGTGCTTCTCCTATCATCGGTGGTCTGCTATAACCTTGCAGTCTTTGACTTTTCGCTCCGGCCCCGGGCCGGATTCCAAGAGGATTGCATGTCCAAGGTAATGATGATCAACGTCGCGAACCCGGAGGAGCACCGGATCGCGATCGTTTCCGACGGGCTCCTGGAGGAGATCTCGATCGAGACCTCGGGCCGGGAGCGCATCGAGGGTAACATCTACAAGGCCCGGGTCGACAAGGTGATCCCGAGCCTGGACGCCGCGTTCGTGGACTACGGCGCCGGGCGCAACGGGTTCTTGCCGATCCAGGACGTCCACGGCCGGTACCTGGCCGACGGCAAGCGCACGATCCAGGGACTGAAGCGGGGCCAGGACCTGATGGTCCAGGTGCGCAAGGGCGAACTGGGCCAGAAGGGCGCCGCCCTCACGACCTATATCAGCCTGCCCGGCCGGTACTTCGTGCTGATGCCGTTCGTCAACAAGCGCGGCGTGTCCCGGAAGGTCCAGGACGACGCCACCCGCAAGCAACTCCGCAAGGTGCTCGACGCCACCGGCATCCCCGAGGAGATGGGCTACATCGCCCGGACCGCGGCCGAGGGCCGCACCAAGCAGGAGCTGAGCCGGGACGCCGGGTACCTGCTGCGGCTGTGGCGCCGGATCCAGAAGGACTACGACGCCGCCAAGGGGCCGGCGCCCCTGTACCACGAGAGCGGCATCGTGATCCGCACGATCCGCGACTACTTCACCCCGTCGATCCGGGAGGTGTGGGTCGACAACACCGAGGTGTACGAGCAGGTCCGGTCGTTCTTCCAGGCCGTGATGCCGTGGTACACCAGCCGGGTGAAACGGTACCAGAAAAAAGCGCCCCTGTTCGCCAAGTACAACCTGGAGGCCCAGATCGCGTCGATCTATGAGCGCAGCGTCAAGCTGCCGTCCGGCGGGTCAATCGTGATCGAGCAGACCGAGGCCCTGGTGAGCGTGGACGTCAATTCCGGCGGCGGGTTCAAGGGCCGGGACATCGAGGAGACCGCGCTCACGGCCAACAAGGAGGCCGCCCTGGAGGCGGCCCGCCAACTCCGGCTCCGGGACCTGGGCGGGCTGGTGGTGATCGACTTCATCGACATGCGCAGCTCGGCCGGCCGGAGCGAGGTGCGCAAGGTACTCCAGAAGGCCCTCAAGGAGGACAAGGCCCGCACCGACGTGGGCACGATCTCCAAGTTCGGGCTGCTGGAACTGTCGCGCCAGCGGCTGAAGCCCGCGGCCACCGTCGCCGTGACCGACGAGTGCCCCCTGTGCGGCGGGTCGGGCAAGGTTCGGTCGGCCGAGAGCTTCGCCCTGTCGGTGCTCCGGATGATCCAGTCCGAGCTGGCCCGGGGCAAGCTGACCGAGGTGCGGGTGGGCGTGCCCGCCGAGACCGCCACCCTGCTGCTCAACCGCAAGCGCGACAAGCTCGCGGCGTTCGAAACCACGTTCGGGGTGCGGATCGTGGTGTTCCCTGAACCGGTGCTCCTGCCCAGCCAGTACTACATCGAGTACTTCAGCGGGGACACCAGGCGGGTGGACACCAACCTGCCGGCCGAGACCCCGAGGGACGGCCTTCGCACACCCGAAGGCCTGCCGGACCTGCCCGAGGCCCCCACCCGGCTCACGGCGTACCTGCCGGCGGAGGGGGACGAGGACGAGCCCCTGCCCGAGATCGACGTACCGGCCGAACCGCCCGACGAGGCCGGGGGCACGGCCGGGTCCCCCGAGAACAACGGGGACGAGCCCGCCAAGAAGAAACGCCGGCGGCGGCGGCGGCGCAAGAAAAAACCCGAGAGCGAGGGCGAAGCGGCCGAATCGGCCGAGCCGGAGGCGCAGGGCGGCGCCGGGGACGAGACGCCCGAGCCGGAGGAGTCCGGGGAGTCCGGGGAGCCCGCCGGCTCCGACGCGGAAGCAGATGAGGACGGCGCGCCCAAGAAGAAACGCCGGCGGCGGCGGCGGCGCAAGAAAAAACCCGAGGGCGAGGCAGAAGGGCCGGCCGAAGGGGACGAGCCGGCCGGCGGCGAGGCCGAGGAACCGGCCGAACCCGAGGCGGAACCGGCCGGGGACGCTGCCGAGGCCGACGAAACCGAGGACGGCGCGCCCAGGAAGAAACGCCGGCGCCGGCGCCGGAAGAAGAAGGTCGACGACGCTCCGGACGAGGCCGGGGGTGCCCCGGATGCCGGCGGCGGGCCGGATGCCGCACCGGCCCCGGCCCCGCAGGGCGCCGGAGAGCAGCCGGCCGGGCCCGGCCCGGCCGCGGACGGGGAGCCGGAGGCCGAAAAACCCCAGCGCGCCCCGCGCCGGCGAAAGAAGCTGGCGGCGCCCGAGCCCGCCGAGGAAGCACCCCTCCCGGCCGTGGACCCAGGGGCCGGGCCGGCGCCGGCCGAAGAAACCGCGGGCGCCGGAGAACCCGGCAAGCCCAAGCGAAAGCGTGCGCCCCGGAAGAAGAAGGCAGCCCCGGAACCGGCCGGCGAGGCCCCGGCCGAACCGGACCAGCCGGCGGCTCCCGCAGGGGAGGAGGCTCCCGCTCCCCGCAAACGCCGGCCCGCCCGGCGGAAGAAGTCGTCCGGGGACGACCAGGCCCCGTCCGCAGCGCCAGAACCCCCGGAAACCGGGCCCGTGGCCGAAGCCGCCGAGCCGGGCGCACCGGCCAGGCCGGCCCGGCGCACCCGGAAGAAAAAGGCCGCCGAGCCGGAGCCCGATCCGTCCTGACCCCGGCCGGGAACCGGGGCTCCGCCTTGACTCGTTTTCGGGTCGTTTGGTAGCTTGCGGCGTTTTCCAGCGTCCGGGTGCGCCCGGACCGCCGGCTCGTGACCACTTTCACTTCCTGCCCGGGAGGATCCACCGTGAAGAAGACCTACCTCCTCGCCCCCGGCCCCACGCCGGTGCCGGCCGACGCGCTGCTGGCCATGGCCCGGCCGGCGATCCACCACCGGGAGCCCGAGTTCCAACCGATCTTCCAGGCGTGCCGGGACGGCCTCCAGTACCTGTTCCAGACCGAGCGGGACGTGGTGATCCTGGCGTCCTCGGGCACCGGCGCGATGGAGGCGGCGGTGACCAACTTCTTGCGCCGGGGGGACAGGGCCCTGTACGTGAACGGCGGCAAGTTCGGCGAGCGGTGGGGCAAGATCCTCGGGGCGTACGGGTGCCAGCCCGTGGAGATCCCGGTGGCGTGGGGCCGGGCCGTGGACCCGGACGCGGTGCGCGCCGCCCTGGACGCGGACCCGTCGATCCGGGCCGTGTACGTGCAGGCCAGCGAGACGAGCACGGCCGTGCGCCACCCGGTGGAGGCCCTGGCCGAGATCACCCGCCAGCGGCCCGACGTGCTCCTGGTGGTGGACGGGATCACCGCGGTGGGGGTGTTCGACCTGCCCATGGACGTCGTGGGCATCGACGTGCTCGTGACCGGGAGCCAGAAGGCGCTGATGCTGCCGCCGGGGCTGGCGTTCGCAGCGTGGAGCGAGAAGGCGGACCGGTTCATGGAGACCGCGGACCTGCCCCGGTTCTACTTCGACCTGGCCACGGAACGCAAAAAACAGCGGGACAACCAGACCGCGTGGACCCCGGCCGTGTCCCTGGTGGTGGGACTGGCCGCGGTGCTCGACCGGATCCAGCGCGAAACCCTGGAGGGCGTGTTCGCCCGCACGGCCCGCCTGGCCCGGGCCACCCGGGCCGCGCTCGGGGCCCTGGGCCTGCGGCTGTTCGCCCCGGACGCGCCCAGCGACGCGTCCACCGCGGTGTGGGTGCCCGACGGGGTGGACGGGGTCGCCCTCAAGAAGGCCCTGCGGGACCGGTTCGGGATCACCGTGGCCGGCGGCCAGGACCAGGCCAAGGGCAAGATCATCCGGATCGCCCACCTGGGATACGCGGACACATTCGACGTGATCACCGCGATCTCGGCCCTGGAGATGGCCCTGGCCGGGCTGGGCCACCCGGTGGCCCCGGGCGCCGGCGTGGCCGCGGCCCAGCAGGTGCTGGGGGGTGGCGCATGAAGCGGGTGCTGGTGAGCGACAACCTGTCGGCCCGGGGTGTGGAGATCCTGGAGGCCACGGCCGGCATCCAGGTGGACGTGAAGACCGGCCTGGCGCCCGAGGAACTGGCCGGGATCATCGGCCAGTACGACGCCCTGGTGATCCGCAGTGCCACCAAGGTGACGGCCGACCTGCTGGACCGGGCCGACCAGCTCAAGGTGGTGGGCCGGGCCGGGATCGGCGTGGACAACGTGGACGTTGCCGCGGCCACGGCCCGCGGGGTCGTGGTGATGAACACCCCGGGCGGGAACACGGTGACCACGGCCGAGCACGCCCTGTCCCTGATGATGAGCCTCGTGCGCAACATCCCCCAGGCGGCCCACAGCATGAAGGCGGGCCGCTGGGAGAAGAAGCGGTTCCAGGGCCGGGAGATCTGCGGCAAGACCCTGGGCGTGATCGGGCTCGGCAACATCGGCTCGATCGTGGCCGACCGGGCCGTGGGACTCAAGATGAAAGTGGTCGCGTACGACCCGTTCATCACCGAGGAGCGGGCGGCCAAGATCGGCGCCGAACTGGTGGACCTGGACACCCTGTACGCCCGTAGCGACATCGTCACGGTCCACGTACCGCTCATGGATGAGACCCGCAACCTGATCGGCCGGGACACCCTGGCCAAGATGAAGCCCGGGGTGTTCCTGGTGTGCGCGGCCCGGGGCGGCATCGTGGACGAGGACGCCCTGCTCGAGGCCCTGGAGTCGGGCCACGTGGCCGGCGCCGCCCTGGACGTGTTCCGGGAGGAGCCGCCGGGCCTGACGCCCCTGGTGGCCCACGAGCGCGTGATCTGCACGCCCCACCTGGGCGCGAGCACGGCCGAGGCCCAGGAGGCCGTGGCCGTGCAGGTGGCCGAGCAGATCGCGGACTACCTGACCACCGGCACCATCCGCAACGCGATCAACGTGCCCGGCGTGTCGGCCGAGGCCATGGAGCAGATGCGGCCGTACCTGGAGATGGCCCGCAGCCTGGGCCGGCTCCAGGCCCAACTCGGCATCGACGGCCTCCGGTCGGTGGAACTCGAGTACTCGGGCAAGACGGCCGAGGGGCGCACCCAACTGCTCACCGCCGCGGCCCTGGCAGGCCTGCTGGCGGCCAGCCTGGGCGACCGGGTCAACGTGGTGAACGCGCCCGTGGTGGCCCGGGACCGGGGCGTCCGGGTCAAGGAGACCACCGCGTCCAACGGCGAGGACTACACGGCCCTGATCCGGATGCGGGTCGAGATCGCGCACGGCACGTTCGGGCTGGCCGGCGCGATCTTCGGCCGCAAGGAACCCCGGCTGGTGGAGATCGACGGGATCAGCATCGAGGCGATCCCCCGGGGCCACCTGCTGGTGTTCTGGAACTACGACCGGCCGGGGCTGGTGGGCAGCATCGGCACCACCCTCGGGAACCACGGGATCAACATCGGCCAGCTCCAGTTCGGCCGGGAAGCGCCCGGCGGGCGGGCCGTGACCGTGGTGAACGTGGACGACGAGGTGCCGGCCGCGGTGATCGACGAGCTTCGGGGGCTGCCCAACGTGCTGAGCGTCACCCAGGCGCACCTGTGACCGGACCGGCGACGTGAACGATCCAACCGCGGCGGCCGGGGGCTCCGGCCGCCACCGGGAGTTGCCCAGCGGGGTGGCGGACCGCCTGCCCGAGGAGGCGGCCCGGTTCGTGGAGGCCCGACGCACGGTCCTGGACACCCTGGCCCTGTGGGCGTACCGCCCCGTGGTGCCCCCGCTCCTGGAGTACGGCGAGGCCCTGGCCCGGGCCCTGTCCGACCCGGCCGACGACGCCGCGTCCTACAAGATCGTGGACCGCTCGTCCGGCCACGTGCTGGCGATCCGGCCGGACATCACCCCCCAGATCGCCCGGATGGCCGCCACCCGGTTCCGGGACGAGACCCTGCCCCTGCGGCTGTGCTACGAGGGGCCGGTGCTCCGGCACGTGCCCGCGGGCCGGGGCCGGTCCCGGGAGCTGCACCAGGTGGGCGCCGAACTGCTCGGGGTCCGGGACCCCGAGGCGGACGCCGAGGCCCTGGCCCTGTGCGTGGCGTGCCTGGACGCGGCCGGGGTGCGGGGGTTCAGGGTGGACCTGGGCCAGGTGGAGTTCTTCCGGGGAGTGGTGGCCGGCCTGGACCTGCCGCCGGACGACCTCAAACGCCTCCGGAGCGCGGTGGCCCGCAAGGACGCGAGCGACCTGGAACGGCTGCTGGAGGCACTGCCGGTCCCCGACGCGAAAAAACGCCTCCTGGCCGAACTGCCGTTCCTGGCCGGTGGGACCAAGGTCCTGGACCGGGCCGACGCCCTGGTGGAGTCGGACCACAGCCGCAGGGCCCTGGAGAATCTGGCCCGGGTGGTGTCGTTCGTGGGCGTCCACGGCCTGACCGGGGTGCTCACCCTGGATCTGGGCGAGATCCGGGGCATCGACTATCATACCGGGGTGATCTTCGAGGCGTTCGTGCCCCACCTGGGCACCCCCCTGTGCCGGGGCGGGCGGTACGACGGCCTGGTGGGGCGGTACGGCCACGACCTGGCCGCCACCGGTTTTTCCCTGGACCTGTCCGCGGTGCTCGAGGCCCTGCTGCTGGGCGGCCCTGGCGGGGCGCTGCCCAGCGGGGTGTTCATCGTCAACTTCGCGGCCGACCGGGCCGGCGCCCTGACCCTGGCCCGGTCCGTGCGGGCGGCCGGGGTGCGGGCCGCCCGGGACCTGATCCGGCGGCCCCTGGACGACTCCCTGGCCCACGCCCGCCGCCAGGGGTTCCGGTGGGCCGCGGTGCTGGGCGAGCCCGGCCGGCCGGCCGGCGAGGTCCGTCTGATCCGCCTGGACACCGGCCGAGACGAGGTCCTGCCCGCGGAGCGCGCCGCGTCCCGGGTGGCCGACGAGGAGTGAGGAAGATGCCGAGCGTGTTGGTCGTCGGCGCCCAGTGGGGCGACGAGGGCAAGGGAAAGATCGTGGACATCTACGCCGGCCGGGCCGACGCGGTGGTGCGGTTCCAGGGCGGCAACAACGCGGGCCACACCCTGGTGGTGGGCGGCGAGAAGATCGTCCTGCACCTGATCCCGTCGGGCATCCTCCACGGCGCGGCGGTGTGCTGCATCGGAAACGGGGTGGTGGTGGACCCCGAGGTGCTCCTGGCCGAGATCCAGGGTCTCCGGGACAGGGGCCGGTGGCCGTCCGACGACTGCTTGCTGGTGTCCGAGTCGGCCCACGTGATCCTGCCGTGCCATCGGGCCCTGGACCAGGCGCGCGAGGCCCGGGCCGGCGACCGGAAGATCGGCACCACCGGCCGGGGCATTGGCCCGTGCTACGAGGACAAGGCGGCCCGCAGGGGCATCCGGGTGGGAGACCTGCTGCACCCCGGGACCCTGGCGGCCCAGGTGGCCTCCCTGCTGGACGAAAAAAACGCCCTGCTCCGCCACCTGGGCGCCGAGCCGTTCGACCCGGCCGAGATCACGGACGGGCTCCTGGCCGCGGGCGAACGCCTCCGGCCATACGTGGCCGACGTGGCAGGCCGGGTCCACGCCTGGCTCGCGGCCGGCCGCA
This sequence comes from Deferrisomatales bacterium, assembly GCA_024277875.1. Classification (GTDB taxonomy): domain Bacteria; phylum Desulfobacterota; class Deferrisomatia; order Deferrisomatales; family Deferrisomataceae; genus JAJRUI01. Next base: position 18,655 of record JAJRUI010000022.1, on the reverse strand, counting down.
ACGTGCTGTTCGAAGGCGCCCAGGGCACCCTGCTCGACCTGGACCACGGCACCTATCCGTTCGTCACCAGTTCCAACACCGTGGCCGGGGCCGCGTGCCCCGGGGTCGGGGTGGCCCCCTCGGACCTGGAGGCGGTGGTGGGCATCACCAAGGCGTACGTGACCCGGGTGGGGGAAGGCCCGTTCCCCACTGAACTGCACGACGACACCGGCCGGCGCCTGGCCGAGCGGGGCGCCGAGTTCGGGGCCACCACGGGACGGCCCCGCCGGTGCGGGTGGCTCGACCTGGTGGCCCTTCGCACCGCGTGCCGGGTGAACGGGTGCACCGGCCTGGCCGTCACCAAGCTCGACGTGCTCCAGGGCCTGCCCGAGATCCGGGTGGCCACGGCGTACCGGCTGGACGGCGCCACCGTGGACCGGGTGCCGGCCCGGGCCGAGGACTTGGCCCGGTGCGAGCCGGTATACGAGACCCTGCCGGGCTGGGACGAGGACATCTCGGCGGTTCGGGACCTGGCCGACCTGCCCGCCGCTGCCCGGGGGTTCCTGGACCGGGTGGCCGGTGCAACCGGGTGCCCGGTGGTGCTCGCGTCGGTGGGGCCGGGCCGCGAGGAGACGATCGAGGTGGCGGCTCCGTTCGGCCGGCGGCGCTCCGGACCGCGCCAAGACGGTTGACACTGCCCGGACATCGGAGTATAAAACCGGACCTTCTGTGACGTGGGCCGTTAGCTCAGCTGGTAGAGCATCGGACTTTTAATCCGAGGGTCGCAGGTTCGATCCCTGCACGGCTCACCACCGACTCCACCGGCGGCCCCTGGAACCGCGTGACACACCGGCCCGCGGCATGCCGGCCGAAACGAGCGACAATCCGTCCCCATCGTCTAGCCTGGCCCAGGACACCGGCCTTTCACGCCGGCGACAGGGGTTCAAATCCCCTTGGGGACGCCAAACACACGCCGCCCCCGGGACCGCTTTGGTTCCGGGGGCGGTTTTTTCCTTTGGGGAAACGGCCGCTCGGAGCCTCATGTGGCCCCGCCGGGGCGCCGATACTAAAGCCTGCAATTGTATTGCCAGGAGTACGGGGTGGGCGCCTGGTTCCGGCCGGGTGCCAGTAGCGGCACCCGGCGCTCCACCAGACCCCCACCCCGCACTACCCAAGGGAAAGGGTAAAGATCTGGCAATACTTTCGTTGGGTTTCGCAGGGTAGAGCGTTCCGGAGGGCCGTACGAACATGACCAGAACGCTGGTGAACGAAAACGGGGAGCCCCGGTCCGGGGCGGACGTGGAGCCGATCCGCACCCTGGAAGGGGTCCGCGCGGTCAAGGCCGTGCTGGCCGACCACCCCCGCGACCTCGTTCTGTTCACCCTGGGGATCAACAACGGCCTGCGGGCCGGGGACCTGCTGCGGCTCACCGTGAACCAGGTGCGCGGCCTGCCGCCGGGAGGCCGGGTCGAGATCCGGGAGAAGCGCTCCCAGCTGCCCAATCTCCTGGTGCTGCACCGGGAGGCCCACGCCGCCCTCCAGCGACACCTGGCCGGCATCGACCCGCCCCCGCCGCCCGCCGACATGTACCTGTTCGCCGCCCACCCAGGCTGGACCCCGCTGACCACCCAGGCCCTGGACGAACGGGTCCGGGAGTGGGCGACCGCGGCCGGCCTGGAGGGCCGGTTCGGGGCCCACTCCCTGCGCAAGACGTTCGGCTACCTGCAGCACCGGTTCCACGGGGTGTCGTTCGAAGTGCTGGCCCGGCGGTTCAACCACCCCTCCCCCGAGGCCACCATGCGCTATCTAGGCTTCGCCGGCCCCCAGGTGGACGACGCGGTCCCGCCCGAACTGTAGGAACCGCTCCACACCGACCGCTCGGGACTGGTGAACGTGGCCCCTTCCAGGGCCAGATCGACCATCAGGCCCTTCTGCCCAGGCCCGGAACGCCCCCCAAGCCCTTTCCAACCCGGCCGGTCGCGATACACTGCGGTCCAGGTTCCCGAGCCCAGGAGTCCGCCCCGTGTCCGACCTTCGGCCTCTCGACCCGTACCGGTGGGAGATCCCCAGAAACGGCGCCATGCGGGTGCCGGGAAGGGTGTACGCCACGGCCGGCCTGATCGACCACATCCGGTCCGAGCGGGCCGTGGACCAGGTGCGCAACGTGGCCCACCTGCCCGGCATCGTGGGCGCCAGCCTGGCGATGCCCGACGTCCACTGGGGGTACGGGTTCCCGATCGGCGGGGTGGCCGCGTTCGACGCCCGCAGCGGGGTGGTCTCGCCCGGCGGGGTGGGCTACGACATCAACTGCGGGTGCCGGCTGCTGGCCACCCACCTGACCCGGGACGAGGTCGCACCCCGGATCCGGGACCTGGTGGCGCTGCTGTTCGACCAGGTCCCGTCCGGGGTGGGCTCCACCGGCCCCCTCAGGCTGTCCCGGACCGATCAGCGCCGGGTGCTCGGCCGGGGCGCGGGGTGGGCCGTCGAGGCCGGATACGGACGGCCCGAGGACCTGGAGGCCACCGAGGACGGGGGCGCCCTGGCGGACGCCGACCCGGCCGCCCTGTCCCCCCGGGCGCTGGAGCGGGGCGCCCGGCAGCTGGGGACCCTGGGCTCGGGCAACCACTTCCTGGAGATCCAGGCCGTGGACACCGTGTACGACCCGGCCGCGGCCGCCGCGTACGGCCTGGAGCCGGGCCAGGTGGTGGTGATGATCCACTCGGGCAGTCGGGGGCTGGGGTACCAGGTGTGCGATGACTTCCTCAAGGTGATGGGCCGGGAGTCGGCCCGGGAGGGGTTCGACCTGCCCGACCGCCAGCTCGCCTGCGCGTACGTCCGGAGCGACGCGGGCCAGCGGTACCTGGCGGCCATGGCCGCGGCCGCCAACTACGCGTGGGCGAACCGCCAGGTGCTGGCGCACCGGACCCGGGAGGCCCTGTGCCGGTTCTTCGGCGCGACGCCCCGGGACCTGGGGCTCGACCTGGTGTACGACGTGGCCCACAACATCGCCAAGCGCGAACGCCACCGGGTGGACGGGAAGGACCGGTGGCTGGTGGTGCACCGCAAGGGCGCCACCCGGGCGTTCGGCCCCGGGGACCCGCGGGTGCCGGCCCGGTACCGGGCCGTGGGCCAGCCGGTGCTGGTGCCCGGGGACATGGGCCGGGCGTCGTACGTGCTGGCCGGCACCGAGGGGGCTATGGCCGAGACGTTCGGGTCCACGTGCCACGGCGCCGGGCGTCTGCTGTCCCGCAAGGCGGCCGTGCGGCGCGGCAAGGGCGCCGAGGTGCGGCGGGACCTGGAAGCCCGGGGCATCTGGGTGATGGCGGCGGGTGCCCGCACCCTGGCCGAGGAGAGGCCCGACGCGTACAAGGACGTGGACGAGGTGGTGGAGGCCGCGTCCGGTGCCGGGATCTCACGCAAGGTGGCCCGGCTGCGGCCCCTGGGCTGCGTGAAGGGATGAGCGGGCCGGGTGGTGCGGACGGCCCGGCGCGGGCGCTCCCGCCCCCGGGCGCCTGGGTGGACCTGTACGGCGACGTGCTGTTCCGGTACGCCCTGGCCCGGGTGGCCGACGAGGACGCGGCCCGCGACCTGGTGCAGGACACCCTGGTCGCGGCGGTGCGGGCCCGGGGCTCGTTCGGCGGGCGTTCGTCGCCGCGCACGTGGCTGGTGGGGATCCTCAAGCACAAGATCGCCGACCTGTTCCGCCGCCGGGCCCGGGAGGCGCCCCTGGACGAGGCCGACCCCGAGCAGGACCTGTTCGACCCCGGCGGCCGGTGGCGCACCCCGCCCGGCCGGTGGCGCACCGACCCGTCCGAACTCGCGAGCCGGCGGCAGTTCTGGCAGGTCCTGGTCAAATGCCTGTCCGCGCTGCCGGCCCGCAAGGCCGGCGCGTTCGCCCTGCGGGAGCTGGAAGGGTACGACACGGCCCGCCTGTGTCAGGAACTGGGCGTGACCCCGACCAACGCTTGGGTCCTGCTCCACCGGGCCCGGCTCGGGCTGCGCCGGTGTCTGGAAGCCGGCGGGTTCGGCAACCCGGCACAGGAGGAGGCCGACCCGTGATCACATGCCGCGAGGCGACCCGCCGGGCGTCCCGCGCCCTGGACGCCCCCCTGCCCCTGGGCGAATGCCTGGCCCTCGGCCTGCACCTGGCCGCGTGCCGGGGGTGCGCCCGGTACGCCGGCTGGATCCGGGCGCTCCACCGGGCGCTGGCGCCGGGGGCGGCCCGGCGGGAACACCCGGGAGCCCTCGCCGGCGCGACCCTGTCCGATACCGACCGGGCCCGGCTCAGGGCCCGGGTGCTCGAAGCCGCGTCCGAACCCTGACCGACCGAAAGGACCGCCATGCCCCGCTTCGACTACGACCTGGGGATCCTGGGGGGGGGCGCCGCCGGCCTCACCGCCGCGGCCGGCGCCGCCCGGCTGGGCGCCAAGACCCTGCTCGTGGAGCGTGGAGACCGCCTCGGGGGGGACTGCCTGCACCACGGGTGCGTGCCGTCCAAGACCCTGCTGCGCACGGCCGGGGTGTGGGCGCTGGCGCGCCGGACCGCGGCGTTCGGCCTGCCGCAACTGGACCTGCCCGCCGTGGACCTGGGCCGGGTGATGGACCGGGTCCGGGCCGTGATCGCCGGGATCCAGGAGCACGACTCGCCGGAGCGGTTCTGCCGGCTGGGCGCCGAGGTGTGGTTCGGCGAACCCCGGTTCGTGGACGACCGCACGGTGGCGGTGGACGGCCGCCGGATCACGGCCCGGGCGTGGATCGTGGCGACCGGGTCCGGGCCCGCCCTGCCCCCGGTCGACGGCCTCACGGAGACGCCCTCTTGGACCAACGAAGACGTGTTCGCCCAGACCCGGCTGCCCGGGCGGCTCCTGGTGCTCGGCGGCGGCCCGATCGGGCTCGAGCTGGCCCAGGCGTTCGGCCGGCTGGGGTCCCGGGTAACGGTGGTGGAGTTCCTGGACCAAGTGCTCGGCTCCGAGGACCCGGACGTGGCCGAACTGGTGGCCGCCCGGCTCCGGGCCGAGGGCGTGGACCTCTTCACCGGCACCCGGGCGGTGCGTGCCGAGCCCCGGGGCAAGGGGGTCCGGCTGACCGTGGCGCCCGCGTCCGGGGGCGGGCCCCAGACGGCGATCGACGCCGACGCCCTGCTGGTGGCCACCGGCCGGCGGCCCAACGTGAAGGGCCTGGACCTGGAGGCGGCCGGGGTTTCGTTCGACGGCCGGGGGATCCCGGTGGACGCCCGGATGCGGACCAACGTGCCCCACATCTACGCGTGCGGCGACGTGAACGGTGCGTACCCGTTCACCCACGTGGCCGGGTACGAGGCCGGCATCGCCCTGACCAACGCGGTGATGCGCCTGCCCCGGCGGGCCGACTACACCCGGGTGCCGTGGTGCACCTACACCGACCCCGAGGTGGCCAGCGTGGGGCTGAACGAGAAGCGGGCGCAGGAACAGGGGGTGCCGTACCGGGTGCTGGAGGCGTCGTTCGCGGACAACGATCGGGCCCGGGCCGAGGACGCGGTCGACGGCAAGCTCAAGGTGCTGGTGGATCCCAAGGGCAAGGTGCTCGGCTGCCAGATCGCGGGGCCCCACGCCGGCGAGTTGGTCCACGAGTGGGTGGCGGTGATGGCCGGCGGGGTGAAGCTGTCGTCCGTGGCCGGGGCGATGCACGCGTACCCCACCCTGTCCGAGATCTCCAAGCGGGCCGCCGGCGACCATTTCGCGGACCGGCTGTTCAGCGACCGGACCCGCGGCGTGCTCAGGTTCCTGTTCCACACCAAAGGCCGCGCGTGCACCCCGCCCGAGGACCGGGACGGGTGAACCCGCGGGCAGGGAGGGCCGGTCACACGGGGTCGTGCACCACCACCCCCCACCCCCGCAGCTCATCGGCCGCCGCAGCCACCAGCCGCGACAGGCTGCGTCGCACCGGCTCGGTCAACTCGAGCCCCACCCCGATCTCCCCGGGCTCGACCCCCAGCACGGTGAACCGCTCGGGCACCCGGCCCTGGAGGTGGAGCACGGCCACCAGGTCCTGAAGACCCATCTGGTGGGGGGACAGGCACTCGGCGAACACGGTGGGGATCGCGTCGCCTTCCACCCGCACCACGGTGCCCGGCGCCTCGCCGGTGGTCACGCAGTCCAGGATCAGCACCCGGGGGTAGCCTTCCATGTGCACGAGCAGGTCCAGCCCCAGGGTGCCCCCGTCCACCAGGTCCACCCCGTCGGGCACCCCGTAGGCCGCCCGGAACGCGGCCAGGGCCTCGAGGCCCACCGCGTCGTCGGTCATCAGGCGGTTACCGAGGCCGAGGACCAAAGTCCTCGAACTCCTCGAGTTCACCGTATTTGTATCCACTGAACAGACTCCCCGACGTGCCGTCCCGCTCGGCCAGGTCGGACACCCACATCGCGTACACGTGGGCGATCAGGAACGCCCCCATCACGAAGGTGGCCGCGTAGTGGGCGAACCGGACCCATCCGTTGCTCACGAAAGAAAAGATCCACCCGGTCAACAGGTACGTCGTGCCGGAGGGATCGGCCTGGCCCAGCAGGGCGAACCCGGACACCACCTGGAACGCCATCACCGCGAAGATGCCGGAGTACACCGTCAGCGCCAGCGCGTTGTGCCCGAGGTGGGGAGGAAGGCGCGGCGACAGGAGGGCGTAGTACCGGAGCACGCCCAGGAAGCTTTTGCGGCCCTGGCGGGTCAGGTACGGGAAGAACGTGCCGATCCGGGCGTACCGGTTGCCCACCAGCCCCCAGTACAGCCGCACGAGCAACCCCGCCAGGAGCGCCCACCCGGCCACGAAGTGGGCCAGCCGCATCCACCCCATCACGTACGGGAACGCCGTGGTCGGGGTGCTCAGGAACGGCCAGTGGATGTACGCCCCGGTGGCGCACAGCACGAGGATCGCGAGGAAGTTGGTCCAGTGCACGAGCCGGACCGGGAACTCCCACACCTTGACGACGATTCGTCTCATCGATCCGCCCTCCTGTTACCGGCTCAAAGGACCTGCACCCGGGTGATCTCCCGCCCCCTGGCGTCGAGCAGGTGCACCGCGCACGCCAGGCACGGGTCGAACGAGTGGATCGTGCGCAGGATCTCCAGGGGCTGGTCCGGGTCGGCGATCGGCGTGCCGATCAGGGCCTGCTCGTACGGCCCCCGCTGCCCCTTGGGGTCCCGGGGCGACGCGTTCCAGGTACTCGGGACCACCGCCTGGTAGTTGGCGATCTCGCCGTTCTTGATCCGGATCCAGTGGCTGAGCATGCCCCGGGGCGCCTCGTGGAACCCCACGCCCTCGGCCTCGGCCGGCCACGCGGACGGGTCCCACCTGGCGTTGTCCTGGATCCGGGTGTCGCCCCGTCCCAGGTTCTCGGCCAGCAGGTCGACCCACTCCAGGTTCTGGCGCGACAGGAGCAGGGCCTCGATCCCCCGGGCCGCGGTGCGCCCGAGGGTGGAGAACAGGGCCGACGCCGGGGCGCCCAGCTTCTGCAGGACCAGGTCCACCACCGCCTTGATCTCGGGGTGGCCCTGGGCGTAGCCCACCACCATGCGCGCCAGGGGCCCCACCTCGAACGGGGTGTCCTCGTACCGGGGCGCCTTGACCCACGAGTACTTGGCGTCCTCGTCGCTCACAAACTTGTCCGGGTACGGCGGTTTCGGCCCGGTGTAGTCGGGCTCGGTTTCCCCCTGCCACGGCGCGAGGCCCTGGTCGTCCCCGCCCGCGTACCGGTACCACGAGTGGGTCACGTACTCGGCGATCGCCTCGGCCCGCACCGGCTTGGCGTCGGGGAACGCGCCGCTGCGCACCTGGCCCGGTTTGAGCCAGTAGTCCTCCCGGCGCTGGCCCTCGGCCGTGGGAAAGTCGCCGAAGGTCAGGTAGTTCTGGACCCCGCCGCCGATCCCTGCCCAGTCCAGGTAGAACGGCGCCACGGCCAGCAGGTAGGGGATGTACACCTTTTCCACGAACGCGTTGGCCTGGACGAGCAACTCCCGGACCTGGGCGATCTTGTCCGCGTTCAGGGCGTTCTGGGCGTCCGGATCCACGGGCAGGGAGATGCCCCCGGCCAGGAACGTCTGGGGGTGGGGGTTCTTGGACCCGAGGATCGCGTGGACCTTGATCACTTCCCGCTGCCAGTCCAGGGCCTCCAGGTAGTGGGCCACCCCCATCAGGTTCGCCTCCGGGGGCAGCTTGTACGCCGGGTGGCCCCAGTACGCGTTGGCGAACGGCCCCAGCCGTTTGGTGCCCACGAACGCCTTGACCCGGTCCTGGACCGCCTTGAAGTACGTTTTGGAACTCTTGGGCCAGTCGGACACCGACTGGGCCAGCCGGGCCGTGGCGCCGGGATCGGCCGACAGGGCGGACACGATGTCCACCCAGTCCAGGGCGTGCAGGTGGTAGAAGTGGATGACGTGGTCCTGGACGTTCTGGATCCCCATGATCAGGTTGCGGATCAGCTCGGCGTTGAGGGGTACGGTCATGCCCACGGCGTCTTCCACCGCCCGGATCGACGCCATGGCGTGCACCGTGGTGCACACGCCACAGAACCGCTGGGTCCAGTACCACGCGTCCCGGGGGTCGCGGCCCACCAGGATCTTCTCGATGCCCCGCCACATGGTGCCGATGCTCCACGCGTCGGTGATCACGCCGTCCTCCACCTGGGCCTCGATCCGCAGGTGCCCCTCGATCCGGGTGATGGGATCCACCACGATTTTCTTGGCCATCGTTCGATTCTCCTCTTTCGTTCAGATCCTCAGGTCGAGGGAGGCCGCGATCAGTTGCCTTCCTTCTTCTCGACGGCCCGCAGCTGGATGCTCTTGGCCACGCCGTGGACCGCCACACCGGCCGCCGTTGCCGCCATGATCCCGAGCCCCACCTTGGTCGCCGTGGTCTCGACCCCGAACCCGGGCACGTTGGGCAGGCGTTCGTACAGCGGCCCCATGGTGTCCCAGAACCCGGGCTCCGAGCACCCCACGCACCCGTGCCCCTGGCCCACCGGCCACCCGAGCCCGTCGTTCCACCGCACCTGGGGGCAGTTGTGGGACGTGGCCGGTCCCTTGCATCCCATCTTGTACAGGCACCACCCCTGCCGGTGCCCGGGGTCGCCCCACCGTTCCACGAACTGGCCCGCGTCGAAGTGTGCCCGCCGCTCGCAGTTGTCGTGGATCCGCTTGCCGTAGGCGAACAGGGGGCGTTTGAGGCTGTCGGTCCTGGGCAGGGTGCCGAACGTGAGAAAGTGGACGATGGTGGCCGTCAGGTTTGGCGCGTTCAGCGGACACCCGGGCAGGTTGACCAGGGGGATCGACGGGAGCAGTTCGCCCACCCCCACCGCCCCGGTCGGGTTCGGGGCGGCGGCCTGGATGCCGCCGTACGCGGAACAGGTGCCCACGCAGATGGTCGCCGCGGCATTGCCGCACACCTCGGTGACGACGTCCACCATCGAGTGGCCGCCGATGCACCCGTACACCCCGCCATCCTTGGTGGGGATGCCCCCCTCCACCACGGCGATGTACTTGCCCTTGTACTGTTCCATGGTGTGGCGACGCACCTCTTCGACTTGGTGGCCCGCGGCCGCCATGATCGTCTCGTGGTAGTCCACCGACAGGTAATCCAGGATCACCTCGGCCGCGGTGGGCCGGGACGCCCGCAGGAACGACTCGGTGTCCCCCGTGCACTCCTGGAGGTGCAGCCAGATCACCGACGGCCGGTCGTCCGCGGCCACCGCGGCTGCCACCTTGCGGGCGAACGAGGCGGGAAGGGCCAGGGTGGCCGTCACGGCCGTGCAGAACTTCAGGAAGCTCCGCCGATCGACGCCCCGGCTTTCCAGGTACTGCTCCAGGGCCGTTTCTCTGGGGTTGTGGGGATCGTGCGCCATCGGTCCTCCTTTCGGTGCACTGGGTGCCTGTGCCCTGCGCGGGCGGACGATGGCCCGAGCCGCGCTCTTTTTCCATCAATCCAGTCTAGTTTCGGCCCAACAAATCCAACACATGAAATGGTCTATTTTCTGGACATAAAACCGCCCGAATCCCTGTTCCCAACATCTTTCGGCCAGAGAAACCGTCCGGACGGACGGCGGTCCGGCATGCAGTGCCGGCGTCCGGGTTCAGCCACCCCGCGAACGAACAAGAAACAACAGCGGTTCCAAAACCGCGAACGGGCAGACCAGCAGCAAGCACCGTGCCACGGCCTCGCCCGTGCAGGCGGGCGGGGCCGGAGCGGGAAAACCGCCGGAGGCGGCGGCCGATTCTCCGGCACGCGCCACGCCGTCCGGGAGCCCCGGCCGCAGAGACGATGTCTTAATGCAGGACATTTGCTTCATTTTGAGACATACTAAATCCAACGAAAGTATTGCCAGGTCCTTGCCCTTCCCCTTGGGTAGTGCGGGGTGGGGGGCTGGTGGAGCGCCGGGTGCGGCCCCTTGACTCGCCGCGCCGCTCAAACGCCCAGATCGTCTCCGGACGCCAAGGGTTCCGAGGTCGAGGCCCGGACCGACCGGCAAACAGCGGCATCACAAGGCGCGGCGATCGGGTGCTGCTACTGGCACCCGGCCGGAACCAGGCGCCCACCTCGTACTCCTGGCAATACAATTGCAGGCCTTAGTATCAGGAGGGGCGGACCAGGGACCGGGCCTCGGCTGCCACGCGCGGGACCAGGGAAGCCGCTGCCCGGGCCACCGGAGGGGTCAGCCCGACCCCGGGACCGATCGAGCCGACCTGGACCAGGTACGCGACCAGCGGCGGCAGCCGCCCGAGTTCCCGCCCCAGGGCCAGGACAGCCCCCAGGTCCGGGTGGGACCAGAAAGGTTCGCCGGCGGCCGCCAGCCCTGCGACCGCGTCCCCGGCCACCCGGCGGACGGTCCCGGGGGCGCTGCCGAACATCCCGGCGTCCACCAGCACCCCCCACCGGGCGCCGGCCAGGTCGTCCAGCACCGACAGCCCCCCGACCCCCCCGTCCACGACCTCGATCCCGGCCGGGAGCCCCGCAGCCACCAGCCCTTCGAGGACCCGCAGCCCGACCCCGTCGTCCCCCCGGAGGGGGTTGCCCAGGCACAGGATGCGTACGACTCCGCCCGGCCGGCTCACCCGGCCCCTCCCCCGTCCTCGAACGACACCGACAGCAGGTGGGTCGAGCAGCTCACGCACGGGTCGTACGCGCGCACGAGCATCTCGAGCCGGCGGGCCAGTTCCGGGCGGGGCAGGTCCAGGAACCCGGGGACCGAAGCCCTCAGGTCCGCCTCCACGCTCGCCAGGTTCTGGGCCGTCGGGATCACGCAGTCGGCCGCCACCACCCGGCCCTGGTCGTCGTACGCGTACTCGTGGATCAACAGCCCCCGGGGCGCCTCGATCGCGGCCACGGCCCGGCCCGGGCCCGACGCCTCAACGGGCGGTTCCGCCACGACCCCCCGGATCAGCAATCGGTCGATGAGCAGGATAGCCTCCTCCACCCAGTGGACCGTCTCAACCAGCCGCGCCACCACGGTCTGGTACGGGTTGGTCGCTCCGGGCCCGAGGCCCAGGGCGTCGGCCACCCGGGCCGCCATCGGGGTCAGGGCGCCGAACGCGTTGGTGGTCCGGGCCAGGGGGCCCACCCGGTAGGCGCCCCGCGGGGTACGTGCGAACTTGGCGGTGGCGTGGTCGACCAGGTACTCCTCGATCACCTCCCGGTACGCGCCCACCGGCGTTTCCGGGCCGGCACTGGACACGATCCGGTCCCCCATGAGGGGGTAGCCGTCGTCCCCGCCCAGGCTCAGGCACTCGGCGGGCCGGTCCAGCCGGGGAAAATCGAACCCCCCCACCAGGTCCACCGCTGCCTCCAGGTCGGGGAGCATGGCCACCAGCCGGCGGCGCAACCCGTGCAGGTCCGCCGGCTCGGGCACGGCCGAGAACCCGCCCACCCGTGGCGTGACCGGGTGCACGGGCCGGCCGCCCACCACCCGGCACAGGTCGTTGCCGACCTTTTTCATGCGCAGGGCCCGGGTCAGCAGGTCCCGCCGGCGCCGGTCCAGGGGGAAGATGCTGTCCAGGTCCAGGTAGTCGGGCGCAGCCATGAAGAACAGGTGGAGGAGGTGGCTCTGGAGGATCTCGCCGCACGCCAGGAGCCGCCGGAGGTCCCGGGTCTGCTCGCTCACCGCCACCCCGAGGGCGGCCTCGGTGGCGGCCAGGGACACCAGGGTGTGGGAGTTGGAACACACCCCGCAGATCCGCGACACCAGGGGCGCCACGTCCCGGTGGTGCCGCCCCACGAGGATCGCCTCGAAGAAACGGGGCGACTCCACGATCTCCAGGCGGCACGCGGTCACCTCGCCCCGGTCCGCGTCCACCACCAGGTGGGCGTGCCCTTCGATACGGGTCAGGTGGTGGATCGCGAGCCTCACCGCACCTTCCCCTCCCCCAGGTTGAACAGCCGGAACTCTGCCAGCACGTCGTCTTCGGTGAGCCCGTGGTCTTCGAGGATGCGGTAGTAGGGCGTGGACCGGGGGTTGTCCACCAGCCCCCGACACCCCCGGCACCGGTCGCCGCCCTCGGGGCACCGGGCCCCGCACCCGGCCCGGACGATCGGTCCGAGGCACACCTCCCCCCGGTCGAACACACACGGCAGTTCGGCCAGCTTGCACTCGACGCACACCGCGTGGCCGGGGAGGTTCGGGGCGCGGCCCACGGCCAGCGCCTGGAGCACCTGGAGGAACTCCCCGCCGTCCACCGGGCACCCGGGCACCCGGGCGTCCACGGGCACCACGGCCGACACCGGCTTCGGCCGCCCCCCGCCCCGGGGCGGCGCGCCCGGACCGTACACCCGCCCGTTCAGGTCCTCCGGGTCCCGGAAGCGGGCCAGGGCGTTGACACCGGTGGTGTCAGCACACGCCCCGAGCGCCACCAGCAGCCGGCTCCGGCGCCGGACGTCCTTCAGGCGGGCCTCCTCGTGGGGACCGCAGATGCTCCCCTCCACGAACGCCACGTCCAGCGGTCCGCCGCCGCCGGTCAGCACCTCCCGGAACTCCACCACGTCGATCAGGCCAGCGAGGTCGAAAAAGGCGTCCTCCAGGTTCAGCACGGTGAGCTGGCACCCCTCGCACCCGGTGAAGTCGAAGAACCCGGCCCGGAGCTTCATCGTTCCACGGCCTCCCTGAGGTGCCGGACCTGGCTGTAGCGCAGCACCGGCCCCTCCTCGCACACGCACAGGTCGTTGATGCGGCACTTGCCGCACTTGCCCAGACCGCACTTCATCCGCCGCTCCAGGTTCAGGAAAATCCGCTCGGGGGAGATGCCGAGCCCGGTAAGCAGGGGGTTGGTGAACCGGTACATGTCCGCCGGGCCGGACACGGCGGCCACGGTGCGCGGGAAGTCGAGGTCGAGGTTGCGCAGCAGCCGCGTCACGTCCCCGTGGGGGCCGCACCACCCCCCGTCGGACCCGTCCACGATCAGCCGCACGTCGATCACCCCGTCCTGCCGCCACCGGCGCAGGTCGTCCCGGAACAGGAACGCGTCGGGGCTCGCGGCGCCATACAGGAGCACCACCCGGCCGAACTCCCGGCGGCGGGACAAAACGGCCAGCAGCAGGGACCGGAGGATCACCAGGCCCAGCCCGCCCGCCACCAGGAGGACGTCCTGGCCCGCCAACTCGTCTACCGGGAACCCGTTGCCGAACGGGCCCCGCACCCCGACCGTGTCGCCCGGCTCGAGCCGGTGCAGCGCCCGGCTCAGGTTGCCCGCCGCCCGCACCGCCAGCTCGACGTGGGTGTCGTCGCCGGGCCCAGACGCGATGGTGAACGGCGCCTCGCCGAGGCCGAACACCGACACCGACACGAACGTGCCCGGGGCGAACGCCGGCACCCGGGGCAGGCGCAGCCGCAGGCGCTTCACCCCCGCGCCCAGGGGTTCGGCCACCACCACCTCGGCCAGGTCCGGTTGGTACTCCCTGCCCGGCGCCGGGGCCGGTGCCGCCTCGTCTTGCTCGGCCAGCAACCGGTTGAGCACGTCCACCGGGTCGATACCCGCCAGGCACTCCCGGCTGCACCGGCCGCACCCCACGCACGCCGTGCGGTGGTACCGCTCCCACAGGTACTTGTACTTGCGGAAGAACCGGTGGCGCTGGCGGTCGGCCTGGTTGGCCCGGGCCTCGCCCCCCCCGGACAGCTGGGCAAACTGGTCGAACTGGCAGGAGTCCCACGCCCGAACCCGTTCACCACCCTCGAGATCCAGGTGCAACCGGTCCTCCACCGTGAAGCAGTAGCACGACGGGCACAGCAGGGTGCAGGTGCCGCACCCCAGGCACCGGTCCCCGATCTCGGTCCAGATCGGGTGCTCGTACCCTGCCTCCAGCAGGCCAACAAGGGCCTCGGCCGGCCGAGCGAGGCGCTTGCGGGTCTTCTTGGGCTGCAGGGGCAGGGGGGGAGCCCCCTGGCGGGCGGCCACCGCTGGAGCGAACCGCTCCAGAAACGACCGGCCCCGGGCCGTGCCCACCTGGACCAGGTACCGGTCCGCGTCCCGGTGCAGAAACAGGTCGAACCCGTCGGCGACGCGGTCGGTGCCCAGGCTGGTGCAGAAGCAGTGGTCGTCGGGTTCGCAGTCGACCCCCACCAGGATCGACGCCTCCCGTTTGGCCCGGTAGGCGCTGTCGGCCTGCCCGTCGAACAGGCAGTCGTCCAGGATGCGCACCGCGTGCAGGTCGCACGGGTGCAACCCGAACAGCACCCGGGGCACGGCCGTGTGCTCGGCCTCCAGTTGCACCCGCCCACCCAGGCGGAACCGGAACAGCTTCTCCCAGTTGGGAAACAGGAACTTCTTGGGGGAGTGCACCCGGGGCGGGTACGACAGGAGCAGGTCCGACGGGTCGTCGAGCCGGTCCATGGTGAGCCGGCCCCGGCGCTCCCGGGCCCCCACCACCTCGTAGGCCGTCATGGCGGCCCGGACGAGCCGGTGGATCTCGACCTCGGTGGCGGGCAGCCACAGGGGTTCGGGCAAGACCCGCCGGTCAGCCATCGGGTTTCCGCAGTCTGTACTGGGCGATCTTCCGGTCCAGGGTGGTGCGGGAGATCCCCAGGATGCGGGCCGTGTTGACCTTGTGGAAGCCGGTGTCCCGGAGCACCCGCTCGATGTGGCGGGCCTCCATGTCGGCCAGGGACAGGGAGCCGTCCGCCGGGGGACCCGGGGCCCGGGACGGGGGACGGGACAGCTTGGGGGGCAGGTGGTCGACCGTGATCGTGCCGCCGCCCGAGAGCACCGCGGCCATCTCGATCACGTTCTCCAGTTCCCGGACGTTGCCAGGCCACGCGTACGCGGTGAGGCGCTCCAGGGCCGCGTCGTCCAGGGTCTGGCCCAGCGCGGCGTGCTTGGCGAGGAAGTGCCGGACCAGGGGGACCACGTCCTCGAGGCGGTCCCGCAGTGGCGGAACGTACAGGGTCACCACGTTCAGGCGGTAGTACAGGTCCTCCCGGAACCGGCCCTGTGCCACCTCTGCCTCCAGGTCCTTGTTGGTCGCCGCCACGAACCGCACGTCGGCCGTCCGGGCCCGGGTCGAGCCCACGGGGATGAACTCCTTTTCCTGGAGCACCCGTAGCAGCTTGACCTGGAGCCCCGGGCTCACGTCGCCGATCTCGTCCAGGAACAGAGTGCCCCCGTCGGCCTCCTCCACCAGGCCCCTCCGGGTGCTCACCGCGCCGGTGAACGCGCCCTTGACGTGGCCGAACAGCTGGCTCTCGAGCAGGGTCTCGGTGAGGGCCGCGCAGTTGACCGTGAGAAAGCGCTGGCCGCTGCGGCTGCTGGCGTAGTGGATGGTGGACGCGATCAGCTCCTTGCCGGTGCCGCTCTCCCCCTGGATCAGCACGCTGGCGTCGCTGGCCGCCACCCGCTTGGCCATCTCGAACACCCGGCCAAACGCCTCGCTGGCGTAGATCACCTGGTCCGGGTCGAACCGGCGGCGGATCTCGGCCTTGAGGGCCCGGTTCTCGTCGGTGAGACGGCCGCGCTCCACCCAGGGCTCCACCAGTTCCACCAAGTCCCCGGCCTCCACGGGTTTGACCAGGAAGTCCTTGGCCCCCAGCTTCATGGCCGCCACCGCGCCCTTCACCGTGGCGAAACCGCTCATCACCACCACCGGGAGGTCGGGCCACCGGGCCCGCACCTTGCGCAGGACGTCCAGCCCGTCGGGCCCCGGCGCGTCCGCGTCCAGGAGCACCAGATCCACCCGGCCGTCCCGGCCGTGGTCGAGGGCCTCGAACAACGCCGCCCCGCCGTCCACCGCCTCGGCCCGGTGGCCGCGCGCGGTCAGGGTCTCCCACAGGAACCGCCGGGCGTGGGGGTCGCCGTCACAGATCAGGATCCATCCCTGGGTCATGCCGAAACCGTGCCTCGCGTCGGTGGTGGGTGCAGAAGGGATCCCGGGTCAGTCGTCGTCCCCCGCCCCCCCGGCCCCGTGCCCGACATCCAGGGCGGACATGCGGTGCCGGAGGGTCCCCCGGGCCAGGCCCAGCAGCCGGGCGGCCCGGCTCACGTTGCCCCCGGTGCGCTCCAGGGCCTGGGAGATCAGGCTCCGGGCCAGGTCCCGCTCGAGTTCCTCGAGCCGGCACCCGCCGGCGGGCAGGGTCCACCGGGGCCCGGGCGGGCGCCCTCCCGCACCCCGCACCTCGGGGGGCAGGTCCCCGGCGTCCAGCACGGGCTTGCGGCAGGTGATCGCCAGGCGCTCCATCAGGTTGCGCAGCTCCCGCACGTTGCCCGGCCACGGGTAGGCCACGAGCCGGTCCTGGGCCGCTTGGGAGATCTCGCACGGGGGACGGTGGAACTTGGCCGAGAACCCGTCCAGGAACAGCCGGGCCAGGGGCATCACGTCCTCGGGCCGCTCCCGCAGGGGAGGGATGTGGAGCGGGAACACGTTGAGGCGGTAGTACAGGTCCTCCCGGAACTGCCGTTCCCGGAGGGCGGCCCGAAGGTCCCGGTTGGTGGCCGCCACCACCCGCACGTCCACCGTCACCTCCCGGACCCCGCCGAGGCGGCGGATCCGGCGGGTTTCGAGGAACCGGAGCACCTTGGCCTGGAGCCCCAGGTCCATGTCCCCCACCTCGTCCAGCAGCAGGGTGCCGCCGTCTGCCGCCTCCAGCAGCCCCTCCTTGGCCGACCGGGCGTCGGTGAACGCGCCGGCCTCGTGGCCGAACAGCTCGCTCTCCAGGATCGAACCCGGGATCGAGGCGCAGTTGATCTCCAGGAACGGCCCCTCCCGGCGGCTGGACAGCTGGTGGATCCACCGGGCCACCACCTCCTTGCCCACCCCGCTCTCCCCGGTCACAAGCACGGTGGTGTCCGGGTGGCCGGCCACGTCCCGGGCCTGGCGGAGCACCTCGGCCATGGCCGGGCTCTCGGCCACCACGGCCTGGCCCGGGCCGATCTCCCGTTCCTGGAGCACCCGCACCCGCCGCCGCAGGCGCCGGGTCTCCAGCGCGAGGCGCACGATCAGCTTGATCGCGTCGGCCTTGAACGGCTTCTTGATGTAGTCGTAGGCGCCGAGCTTCAGGCTCTCGACCGCACTCTCCACCGACCCGTACCCGGTGACCACGATCACCAGCAGCTCTGGGTCCCTGGCCTTCAGTTCCCGGAGGACCTCGATGCCGTGCAGGTCGGGCAGGTTCAGGTCCAGGAGCACCAGGTCGGCCGAGTGGCCGGCCGTCCAGTCCAGCGCGGCCCGGCCGGTATCCACGGCCTGCACCCCGTGGCCTTCCTCGCCGAGGATGCGCTCGAGCTGGGACCGGAGGAACTCCTCGTCGTCGACGATCAGGATCGTGGCCATGGCGAAGTTCAGGGTTCGGGGGCCAGGCGGTCGGTGCGGCCGGGGCACCACGCCCCGGCCGCATACGATACCAGAAAACACCGCCCGCAACCGCCCTTTCAACCGCCCGGGCCTTGCAAACCACCCGGTTCATCTGGTTTCGTGTCGGAAGGTCCACGCCGGCCCGGGACCGTGGCCGGGCGCGGAGGAGAGCGACGATGGGAACGGTGACCATGCTCCAGCATATCGGGTGCGAGCCCCCCGGCCGGATCGAACGGGCCCTCGAAGCCGCGGGGGCGCGGGGTCCGGTGCTTCGCCGACGATCCCGTGCCCGCCGAGATGGGGGACGCGGCCGGGCTCGTGGTGATGGGCGGCCCCATGGGGGTGGGTGTACGAGCGCGACGCGTACCCGTTCCTCGGCCTCGAGATGGCGCTGAACGAAGACGCCCTGCGCCTGGGGCGGCCCGTGCTCGGCACCTGCCTGGGGAGCCAGCTCCTGGCCTCGGTGCTGGGCGCCCGGGTGGAACCAGGCGGCGGAAAGGAGATCGGGTGGTTCGAGGTGCGCCTGGGAGGAGACGCCCGGCAGGACGCGCTGTTCGCCGGTGCTCCCCCAGCGTTCACGACCCTCCACTGGCACGGGGACGTGTTCGACCTACCGGCGGGCGCGGTACGCCTAGCAGGATGCGGAAAAACCCCATCCGTGGGTTTTTCCGCGACGGCCTCTCGGGGACGGCCCCGTCGAGGCATTACTAAGGCCTGCAATTGTATTGCCAGGAGTGCGGGGTGGGTGCCTGGTTCCGGCCGGGCGCCAGTAGCGGCACCCGATCGCCGCGCCTTGTGATGCCGCTGTTTGCCGGTCGGTCCGGGCCTCGACCTCGGAACCCTTGGCGTTCGGAGACGATCCGGACGTTCGAACGGCGCGGCGAG
>JAJRUI010000021.1 GCA_024277875.1 Deferrisomatales bacterium | reverse complement strand
CTGTGCCGGGACGCGGTGGAGGCTGCCCGGGCGGCCGAGGAGACCGCCCAGGGCGGCGGCGAGCGGGCGCGGGAGTCGTTCGGAGAGCTCGAATCGGTGCTCCAGGGGCTCGAGGGGATGGCCGAGGTGGTTGTGTCGTTCTCCGACCGGATCCAGCAGGTGCACCGGTTCGCCGAGGTGATCACCAACCTGAGCCGCCAGACCAACCTGCTGGCCCTCAACGCTGCGATCGAGGCGTCCAAGGCCGGGGACGAGGGCAAGGGGTTCGCGGTCGTGGCCAGCGAGATCCGCAAGCTCGCGGACAGCGCGGAACGAAGCGCCGAGCAGATCGCCACGGTGCTGGAGGAACTCAGCGAAGAGAGCCGCCGGGTCCGGGGCATGGTGGAGGCGTCCAGCCGGCAACTGGCCGGCGGACGGGAAGGGCTGGACCGGGCCGAGCAGGCGCTGGCCGAGATCACCGGGCTGGTGGCCGACAACACCCGGCGCATGGAGGAGATCCTGGACCGGGCCGAGGAGCAGGCCCGGGGGAGCCGCGAGATGGCCGCGTTCGCCGAACGGGTCCAGACCGTGGCCGAGGCCAACGCGTCCGCGACCCACGAGGTGTCCACCACCATCGAGCACCAGACCGCGGCCATGGAGGACATGACCCAGTCGGCGATGCGCCTGTCCCAGATGGCCGACGACCTGACCCGACGGGTGGAGCGGTTCCAGGTCCCCGGGACGGAGGAAGGGTAGTGCCGCCGGCCGACCGCGCCCACCTGGTGGTCGAGGTGGAGGGGGAGCAGTTCGGGCTCGACGCGGGGCGGGTGGAGACCGTGGTTCCGTGCCGCAGTCTCACCCCGATCCCGGGCCGGCCCGCGCCGTTCGCCGGGGCGCTCAACCACCGGGGAGAACTGTTGCCCGTGGTGCACCTGGCTTCGGTGCTGGGGCGGCGGCCCCGGGTGGACCCCCAGCGATCGGTGATCGCGGTGGTGACCTGGGACGACGCGATCGTCGGGCTCCTGGTGGAAGGGGCGGTGGGGTTGATGCCCCCGACCGAGCGGGCCCGGCTGGCCCGGGTGCTGGGGCGGTGGGACGGGCCGTTCCTCGAGCACACCCTCGAGGCCGAGGGCCGCCGGGTCCACGTGCTCGACCTGGATGCCCTGCTGGACGACCTGACCCGGAGGCTGTCGTGAGCACCCGGGCCGGCGCCCGGGTCGTGGTGGTGGACGACGCCCTGTTCATGCGGCGGCACCTCCGGGACCTGCTCGAGGACGCGGGCCACCGGGTGGTGGGCGAAGGAAGCGACGGCGACCAGTTGGTGGCGCTGTACGAGACCCACCGGCCGGATCTGGTGACCCTGGACCTGGTCATGCCCAACGTGGGGGGGCTCGAGGCCCTGGAGGCGCTCCTGGGCGCCCACCCCGCCGCCACGGTGATCGTGTGTTCGTCGGTGAGCGACGAGCGGTCGATCCTGGAGGCGATCGGGCTGGGGGCCCGGGACTACGTGCTCAAGCCGGTGCAGCCGGCCAAGCTGCTGGACGCCGTGGCCAAGGCGCTCCGGGCCCGGGGGTGACGGTCGTGCATGCCGACAAGTACCGCAAACTGTTCCTGGACGAGAGCCGGCGCCACCTCCAGGCGGTGGAGGACCGGATGCTGGCCGAGGGCGATCTGTCCCGGTCCCACCTGGACGAGGTGTTCCGGGAGATCCACAGCCTGAAGGGCATGGCCAGCACCATGGGGTTCGCCGCGATGTCGGGTCTGGCCCACCGGCTGGAGGACGTGCTGGACCGGTGGCGGTCCGCCGGCGGCCTGCCGGGCGCCCGGGCCCGGGACGTGGTGCTGCGCGTGTGTGACCGCCTCGGCGAGATGCGCGACGACATCGCGTCGGGCTCCAGCGGGGACCTGGACTGGCAGGACCTGGACGCCGCCCTGGGGGAGGCGTCGGACGCGCCGGCTTCCCGTGCGAGCCTGGAGGACGCGGTGCACGTGCGTCTCCACCTGGACCCGGACTGCGGTTCCCCGGCTGCCCGGGCGTACCTGTGCCTGCTCCGGTACCGGGAGCTGGACCCGGACGTGGAAAGCGATCCCGACGAGGGCCGGCTCCTTTCCGGCGACGCCGGCCAGACCCTCGATCTGTACCTGCACGGTGTGGACCGGGCCGGGATCGAGGCCGTGTACGCGGGGCTCACCGAGGTCCGGGCCTTGACGTTTCCGGACGATGAAGATGCCGGCGGCGTCCCCTCCCCGCCCGGTCCGCCCGACGAGCCGGAGCTGGAACCGGTCCGGGCGGAGTCCTCCGGGGCGGCCGGAAAGGTCCGCCTGCCCGAGTCCGTACAGGCCCCGGTCGGTCTGCTGGACGAGTTCGTGGACCTGCTGGGGGAGCTGACGATCACCCGGAGCAACATCGAGGAGACCGCCCGGGTGCTGGGCTCGGAGCTGCTGCTGGACGAGGTGGACCGCCTGGGCAAGCTGGTGCGGACCCTTCACGAACGGGTGATGGGGCTGCGCATGCTCCCGTTCTCCCTGATCACCGGGGGGCTCAGGCGCCTGGTGCGGGATCACGCCCGGGAGCTGGGAAAGGAGGTGGAGCTGAGGGTGTCGGGGGAGGAGATCGGCATGGACAAGTCGATCCTGCTGGAGGTGTCCGACCCCCTGGTGCACCTGCTGCGCAACGCCTTGGACCACGGCCTGGAACCGCCGGACGAGCGCCGCCGGAAGGGCAAGCTGCAGCAGGGTTCGATCGAACTCCGGGCGGCCCGCACCCGCAACCGGGTCGAAGTGACCGTGCGGGACGACGGCCGGGGGATCGACGCGGAGTCGGTTCGGCGCAGGGCCGTGGAACTGGGGTTGTTCAAGGAGGACGAGAGCCGTCGCCTGGGCCCTTCCGAGATCTTCGCCTGCCTGTTCCGGCCCGGCTTCACGACCCGCACCGAGGCGTCGTCCCTGTCGGGCCGCGGCGTGGGCATGGACGTGGTCAAGTCCAAGGTGGAAAGCCTGGGCGGCGCGATCGAACTGGTGTCGGCCCCGGGCGAGGGTACCGAGGTGCGGCTCAGCCTGCCCCTGTCCGTGGCGATCGTGCCGGTGCTGCTCGTTGCCGTGGGGGAGAGCGTACTCGCCTTTCCCACCCCCGCGGTGGTTCGCACGGTGGAGGCCCAGCCCCGGGACGTGCGCAAAAAGGAGGACGGGCACGTGCTCCTCACCGAGGAGGGGCAGGTGCCGATCCTGAGCCTGGGGCAGGTGTTGCGGCTCCAGGGCCGCCGCCGGTTCGAGCGGATGCCCCTGGTGGTGACCCAGACGCCCCGGGGCCCGACAGCCCTGGCCGTGGACGCGTTCCTCCGGGAGGAGGACCTGTTCATCAAGCCGTTGCGCGGCCCGCTCCAGGCCTTGCGGGGGTTGTCGGGCTACTCGGTGCTCGGGGACGGGCGGCTGGTGTTCCTGCTGGATCCGCCCAGCCTGTTCGGGCCCTGACCCCAGGGCTCAGCCCGGCTCCGCGATCGCCCGGAACACCCGGATTTCCCGCACGAACCCGTGTCGCCGGAGGGTCCGCAGCAGCCGGTTCAGGGTGCGAGCGCTGCCGGGTTGTACCCGCAACACCAGGGGGCGGTCGTCCTGGGGCATCCGGATCTGCTGGATCTCGAGGCCCAGGTCCCGGAACGGCGACAGGAGCGTGTACAGAACGCCGGGTCCGTTGTCCACCGAGATCTCCAACTCCACCGGGCCCGGATCCCGCAGGTCGGACCGCCGGCCCTTTTCCCACTGGAGGGGGATCTTGCCCCGGGCCGCCGCCCGGGCACACCCGGCCCGGTGGACCAGGAGACGTCCTTCTTCGGGCGTCCCCTCGATGTCGTCCCCTTCCACCGGAACGCAGACCGGGCAGAACCGGATGTGGGTTTCGTCGAAGTTGTAACGCCGGACCCGCCGGACGCCGGCGCCCCGCTCCCGCCAGCGTCGGAGCAGCCCCTGGCCCGGCAGACGCAGGCCGGCAGAGGGCCTCGAACCCAGCACCTCGGCGATATCCACGTCTCCCAGGCACACCCGCCGGTACAGCTCCTCCATGGTCTCGTCGCCGTGGGACGCTGCAGCGGCCCGTGCCCGGGCCTCGGCGCCCTCCGGGCCGAGCCCCAGGGCCTCGGCCGCCTCGATCAACCACTGCCGGCCGGTGGACGCGGCCCGTGCAGCCTCCTGGTCGCGCATGAACCGCCGCAGGCTGGTGAGGGCCTTCCTGGTGTGGGACCACCCGATGTACCGGTCGTCGGCCACGGGTTCGTCGGCCGCGGTGATCTCGATCCGGTCTCCCGAGCGGAGCACCGTGTTCAGGGGCACCTCTTCGTCGTTGACCCGGGCCCCCTGGGCCCGCAGGCCGAGTTGCTCGTGCACCGAGAACGCGTAGTCCAGGGCCGTGGCCCCCTCCTCCAGGCTGAACACCTCGCCGGTCGGGCTCGACACCTGGAGGGAGTCGGGCCGGTGGAACCGCAGGAAGTCCTGGATGTCCATGTCCTCGTTGGCCAGGAACTCCTTGAGGTCTTCCAGGTACTCCAGGTTGAACTCGGGGCTTGTGATGTCCATGGCCAGCAGGCCCAGGCGGTTGAACCGGTCGGCCGTCTGGCTCGTCAGGTAGAAGCTGACGATCCGTCCCTGGTAGGAGACCTGGGTGGCCAGGGCCCGAAACCCGTTCTTCCGGGGGTTGCTCACCGTGTCCAGGAACGCGCCGGGTACGGCCGGGAAGGTGGTGTGAACCCGCCCCAGGGCGCGGTACGCGTCCTCGATGGTGCGGGTGATGACCTGGATCCGGAACAGGTTCTCGGGCGTGGGCGGCCGGTCCGGCGTGAACCGGGACCACCGGGTGTCGATCCGGGCCGCCAGGTCGCCGGGGAACACGTCCGACAGCTTGAGCCGCAATTCGTCGAGCTGCCGGGTCCAGCCCTCCCGGACCGAGGTCTGGGCCTGGGTGAACCGCTGGTACGCTTCGGGGTGGAGGATCGGGCCGACCTTTTCGGTGAGCCGTTCGGCCACGTCCAGCATGCACAGCCGGCGGCAGATGTTGGCGTACATCTCCGACGTCTCCCGGGCGATCCGGACCTGCTTCTCCCGGGCGAACACGGAGAGGGATTCGAGGTTGTCCAGCCGGTCGGCCAGCTTGACCAAGAGCACCCGGATGTCCTGGAGCACGAACCGGAACAGCTTCTGGTAGGTGAGGATCTGGCTGTCCTTGATCTTGGTGAGGGCGAGGACGAGGTTGGACGCCTCGGGGAACTCGTGGCGGATCTGGTCGAACGGGTACCCCGTGTCCTCGATGGTGTCGTGGAGCAGCGCGGCCTCCAGCGACGCCCAGTCCACGATCCGGCCGAATCGGCTGACCTCCATGGCCGTGCGCACCGGGTGCCACACGTAGTCCTCGCCGGTCTTCCGTTTCTGGTCGGCGTGGAGTTCCACGGCCCGCTCCACGGCCCGGTCCAGGCGTTCGGCCAGGGTGCCCACCTCGGACTCGTCGAGTTCGTGGTGGAGGATGTACTGGGTGAGGATCTGTTCCTTCTCGCGGGAAAAGCGGTCGGGCAACGGCAGGTGGCTCCACGGGTCGGCGGTCGGGGAAGGATGGTCCCTCCCGTGTCTACCATACGGGCGCGGGGTTGGGAAGGGTTTGCTCCGGCCGCCGCTGCCCCGGCCCCTCCCCGGCCGCCGGCAGGCGGATCGTGAACACCGTGCCGCTCGCCACCCGGCTGCTGACTTCGATCGAACCGCCGTGGTTCTCGATGATCCCGTAGGAGACCGACAGCCCCAGCCCCGTGCCGTGGCTTTCCTTGGTCGAGAAGAACGGGTCGAAGATCTTCGGCAGGTGGTCCTCCGGGATGCCGCACCCGGTGTCGCGGATGCGCACCGCGACCCCCTCCGGCCCGAACTCGGTCTCGATCGAGAGGGTGCCTCCCCCCGCCATGGCCTGGCCCGCGTTGATCAGAATATTGATGAACACCTGTTCGATCTGGTTGGGGTCTGCCAACACCCGGGGGAGTCCGTCCGCGTAGCGCTTGACGATGTCCACATCGTGGAAGATCGACTGTCCCCCGATCAGGGCCAGGGAGGAGTCCATGATGGCGTGCAGGTCGATCTTGACTTTTTGGGGCGAGGACGCCTTGGCGAAGTCCAGCAACCCCCCGACGATCCGGGCGCACCGCTGGCTCTCCCGCACGATCGTCTCCACGTCCTCCCGGCGGGTGGGGTCGAGTTGGTCGCTGTCGGCCAGGAGGGATGACAGCACCAGGATGCCGGTCAGGGGGTTGTTGAGTTCGTGGGCGATGCCAGCCACGATCTCGCCCAGGGACGCGAGTTTTTCGGACCGGATCAGCTGCCGTTGCATCTGCTTGAGTTCCCGGGTGCGCTCGTCCACCCGGGTTTCCAGGGTGCGGGTCCACTCTTCCAGTTGCTCTTTGGCCGTCTGGAGCCGTTCGGTCATCTCGTTGAAGGACGTTGCGAGCACCCCGATTTCGTCCGCCGATCGCACGGGTACCCGGGACGCCAGGTCCAGGTCGCCGACCCGCCGGGTGTGGCCCAGGATCTCCTTGATCGGCCGGTGCACGAGACGCTCGACCAGCAGGGTGAGGGACGCTGCGATGGCCAACAGCATGGCCGCGGTCAGGGTGGCCAGCCGCTGGGTGTACTGGCGGGTCTGGTCGTGCATGCGGTCCAGGGACACCACGGTGTCCAGTACCCCGAGGATGTGCTGGTCCGGCGCGTGGAAGTGGCAAGGGGCGCTCCAGCAACTCTCCTGGTTGTAGATCGCCTGGGTGAACCCGAGGACCTCTCGGCCGCCGGCGTCGGTGAACCGGCGGCTGCGGTCCATGGTCGAGGCTTGTTTCAGGGGTTGTCCCCCCCCGTGGCACATGTCGCACGCGGCCGCGGTCTTGTCCACGTAGGTGTCCACCTCTGTCGGGTCGGTGGAGAAGGCGATCACCCCGCCTTTGGTGATCAGCCGGATGTGTTCCACGTCCTCCTGCCTGCCGGCGTCCTTGATCATCCGGTACACGGTCTCCCGGTCGTCCAGCAGCATGAACGAGTGGGTCGTCTTGACGATCGTCTCGTTGATCCGCTCCGCGGCCGCCACGGTCTCTTCGTACAGCAGCTTTTGGACCGTCCGGATGTTGAGATACCCGAACGGCGCCATGGCCGCCACCAGCAGGGCGCAGGTGGCCAGGGTGAGTTTGGTGATCAGGCTCAAGCCCCGGCGAGGGGTCACGGCGCCTGGACCTCCTGGTGCCCGCCGCCGCGGGGAGGCCGGATGTCCAGCTTTCGGACCAGCGCCTGGAAGTTCTGGCGCAGCATCCCGGTCTCCCGGGCCGCCCGGGTGATGTTCCAGCCGTTTCGGCGGAGGGCGTCGAGGACGAACGCTTTCTCCAGCGGCAGGACCGCCTGGCGTTTGACCTCTTTTTTGAGTTCCTTGAGTTCCTCCATGGTGCGGGGTGTCCGGGGCGTGGCAGCCACCCGTCCGCCCCCCTTGCCGTCGTCCAGTTCGAGGTCCTTGGCCCGGATCCAGTCCTGTTCGCACAGCACCACAGCCCGTTCCACTGCGTTTTCCAACTCCCGGACGTTGCCGGGGAACCCGTGGGATTCCAGCCGCTCGATGGCGTCGGGGGAGAACCCCCGGACCGATCGGCCGGTTTCGTCCGCGTATTTGGACAGGAAGTGGTTCGCCAGCACGGCAATGTCGCCCGCCCGTTCCCGCAGGGGGGGCAATTCGATCGGGATGATGTTGAGGCGGAAGAACAGGTCCTCCCGGAACGTCCCGGCTTCCACCATGGCCTTGAGGTTCCGGTTGGTGGCCGCCACGAGCCGGATGTCCACGGGCACGGGCTGCTCGCCACCCACCGGCAGGATCATCCGTTCCTGGACAACCCGGAGCAGCTTGGCCTGGATGGCCGGACTGATGTTGGCCACCTCGTCCAGGAACAGGGTGCCGCCGTCCGCGACCTGGAACAGCCCGGCCTTGGAGTGGGTGGCGCCGGTGAACGAGCCTTTCACGTGGCCGAACAGTTCGCTTTCCAGAAGGGTTTCCACCAGTGCGGTGCAGTCCACCGCCACGAACGGCCGGCCGGCGCGGGGACTGTTGCGGTGGATCGCGCGGGCCACCAACTCCTTGCCCGTACCGCTTTCGCCCGTGATCAAGACGGTGCTGTCGGTGGGGGCCACCCGGAGGATCCGCTGGTACACCCGCTGCATCGGGTCGCTCGCGCCGACGAGGTCGTCCAACCGGTTTCGGACCGGTTCTCCGCCCTTTGTGCGCGGGGGGGTGTTGCCGAGGATCTCCCGAGCTTTTTCGAGCAGGGCCGCCGGGGTGAAGGGTTTGGCGATGTACTCGACGGCGCCGGCCTTCATCGCCTCCACCGCCGTATCAACGGTGGCGTAGCCCGTGATCAACACCACCGGCGTGTCGGGCTGGAGCACCCGGATCGCCTTTAGCACCTCGATCCCGTCCATCCCCGGCATCTTCAGGTCGGTGATCACCAGGTCGAACGGGCGCTGTTGCAGCCGCTCCAGGGCGGCCGCCCCGGACGCCGAGGTCTCCACCGTGAATTCGTCTCCGCCGAAGATCCGGCAGACGCTCCTCCGGACGACGGCCTCGTCGTCTACCACCAGAATCCGCCGCATGCCGCTCCTCCCCTGGGTATCTCCCTGCGATTGCAGCGCTCCCCGCAACGGAAAGAAAGCTTTTTTGGGGAAAGCGCTTTTCCACCGGTTTCATCGCCAGCTACAGACCCCGACGCCCGGCCGGGCCACCGGGCGCCGCCCCGGGGCCGTGCGGCAATGCCATTGAAGAGTTCTGTCGGGATGCTGAAAAACCCCGTCCGTGGTTTTTTTCAGCGACGGCCTCTCGGGGACGGCCCCGCCGATGCCTTTCAAATCACTCGGCTTTTCAAATCTCGTGGTTCGGCGCCCCTTTCGTTTGGCGCGTAGCAGGTTGCTTTTTCCGCAACCTGCTACGCGTGGACCGGCCCACGATGCGGCTCCCTGCCGTGCGCGGGTCGTGCTAAGACCTGCAATTGTATTGCCAGGCCAGGGTACGGGGCGGGGGCCTGGTTCCGGCCGGGTGCCAGTAGCGGCACCCGGTCGCCGCGCCTTGTGTTGCCGCCGTTTGCAGGTCGGTCCGGGCCTCGGCCTCGGAACCCTTGGCGTTCGGAGACGATCCAGGCG
>JAJRUI010000020.1 GCA_024277875.1 Deferrisomatales bacterium | reverse complement strand
CCTGCCCAACGGGATCGTGTACATCGATCCGCACCGGTGCATCGGGTGTCGGTACTGCATGGCGGCGTGCCCGTACTCGGTGCGCTACATCCACCCCAAACGCCACGTGGCCGAGAAGTGCGACTGGTGCTGGCCGCGGGTAAGGGACGGGTACGGTCCGCCGGCGTGCGCGGGCGCGTGCCCGACCGGCGCCATGGTGTTCGGGGACGTGTCAGACCCGAACAGCGCGATCTCCCGGATCATCGCCCGGGAACCGACCACCGTGCTCAAGCCCGAGACGGGCAACGGGCCCCACGTGTACTACATCGCCCTCGACGACGAGGCGGCTCGCCTGGTCGAGGCCGAGGGGGAGGGCTGAGGAATGGACATGACCCTGCTCTACACGGTGCCCCCCCAGGAGGCGTTCGGCCTGTCGATCGCCATCTACTTCTACCTGACCGGACTGTCGGCCGGCTCGTTCATCATCTCGACCCTGGCGTACGGCTTCGGGTTCGAAAAGTACAAGCCCCTGGGCAAGGTGGGGGTGGTGATCGCCACCCTGCTCCTGGTCGCGGCGCCCATGTTCCTGCTGCTGCACTCGGGCCGGCCCCTGCGGGCGTGGCACCTGTTCGTGTACCTGAACGGGTCGAGCCCGATCTCGTGGGGGTCCTTCCTGCTCACGATCTACCCGATCAACTGCGTGATCTACGGCTATTTCATGTTCAAGGGCAACGCCAAGCTCACCAAGCTGTTCGGCCGGATCGGGATTCCCCTGGCCCTGATGGTCCACGGGTACACCGGGTTCATCCTGAGCTTCGCCAAGGCCCACGCCCTGTGGCGGTCGAGCATGATGCCGATCCTGTTCCTCACCTCGGCCCTCGTGTCCGGGGTGGCGATGATGATCCTCGTGACGATCATCAAGGACCGGTTTTTCTCCGAGAGCGGCGAGGTCAACACCGAGATCGTGTACGGGCTGGGCAAGATGCTGCTGTGGCTCCTGGTGTTCGACCTGTTCCTGAGCCTGTCGGACCTCGGGGTGCACTACTTCTCCGAGCGCGAGTCCATGGAGACGGCCCGCATGTTCCTGTTCGGCGCGTTCGCGCCCACCTTCCTGCTGGTGGAGACCCTGATGGGCAAGGTGGTCCCGCTGGTCCTGGTGTCCAACAGCAAGACCCGGAACATCGCGGTGTACGGGTTCGCGTCCGTGCTGGTGATGGTGGGCATCTTCTGCATGCGCTACAACGTGGTGCTCGGCGGCGAGCACATCCCCCTGCTGTGAGTACGGGGCGACGACCATGAGAATCGACCGACGGCGTTTTCTGGAGTGGGGGTCCCTGGCCACGGCCGGCCTGGCCGTGGGCGGTCCGGTGCTGGCACGGCCCGCTCCTGGCAAGGCGTGGAACGACCGGCCGGACCGGATCCTTCGCAAGTACCGGGACCCGGTGCCCACGGCGTGTGCCGGGTGCGATGCCCGCTGCTCCCTCGTGGCGTACCGGGACGGGGACCGGGTGGTGCAGGTGGCGCCCAACCCCGAGGCCGGGTCCCGGGCCGGCGCGTGCCCCCGGGCGTTCGAGGCCCTGGAAGCGTTGTACCACCCCGACCGGATCCGGACCCCGTTGCGGCGCAGCGGGCCCCGCGGCAGCGGCCGCTGGGAACCGGTTTCCTGGGACGAAGCCGTGGAGGCGGTGTCCCGGGCCGTGGCCGACGACCCGGCACAGGCGTACGTTGACCTGGGCCGGTCCGACCCCCTGGCGCCGGTCCTGCTCGACCGGCTCGGCGTCGCGCACCGGGTGGCCCCCGATCCGGACGGGCGCTGGGCGTCCCGGGAGGCCCAGCGGACGGTGTACGGTGCGCCCCTCGGCCGGCCGGCGATCCGGCTCCAACGGACCGTGATCCTCCTGGGCGCCCGCCCCCTGGACAACGGACCCTACTTCGCCCGGCTCGCCCGGGACCTGGTGACGGCGCGGGAGCGGGGCGCGAGGATCGTGGCCGTGGGGCCATACCAGGGGGCGACGGGGAGCGTTGCCGACCGGTGGCTGGCGATCCGGCCGGGGACCGAGACCCTCGTGGGCCTCGGGCTGCTCCGGGTGATCCTTTCCCAGGGCTGGTACGACCGCGCCGCCCTGGAGGCGGCCGTGGACGTCCCGGTGTCGGAGTTGCTCTCCGCGCTGGCCCCGTACCCGGTGGAACTGGTGGAGGCCGCGAGCGGCATGGCCGCGTTCGACCTGGTGGACCTGGCCCGGACCTTTGCCGAGGCGGGCCCCTCCCTGTGCCTGGCCGGCTCCGGGGGGTCCCGGTCCGCCGAGACCCTGGAGGCGGCCTCTGCGCTGCTCAACGCGTCCCAGGGCTCGCCCGAGGCAACCGCCGGCGTCCGGCTGGACCACGTGCCCTCGTGGGCTCCCCGGTGCCGGCTGACCGAGCCCCGTGCCCGCGCGGTCAAGGACCTCCTGGCCGGGAACGAACGGGCGAGCCTGTACCTGGCGTACCGGTCCAACCCGGTGTACGCCGCTCCCCGGAGCGAGTCGGTGCGCCGGGCGTTCCAGGACGAGAACCGGATCGGCCTGGTGGTGGCGTTCGCCACCTGCCCCGACGAGACCACCGCGGTGGCCGACCTGGTGTTGCCCGCGGCCACCGACCTGGAGTCCTGGGACCTGGCCGGCGGATACACGGCCGACGGCAAGCCGTACGCCGTGCTCCAGCAGCCGGCCACCCGGGCCCAGCCAGAGCCGTCGTACCTGCGGGGGCCCGGGGCTGCGGCCGACGGGGTGTTCCTGCCGCCACCGGCAGGGCCCCTGGGCCAGGCCCGGCAACTCGGGGACCTGTTGCTGGCCGTGGCCGAGACCGTTGACCCTTCGGTCCGGGAGGACCTGCCGTTCGACGGGGTCGGCGCGTACGTGCGGCACCTGGCGGATACCACACCGGCCCTGGCCGCGGCGGGCGGGTTCGATGGCCTCTCGGCCAGGGGCGTGTGGGTCGGCAGGGCCGACCGCTACCCGTGGACGGCCCAGCAGGGGTTCCCCACCGCCACCGGCAAGCTGTCGGTGCAGGGGCGGCTGGTCCACCGGGTTCCCCGGGACCTGAAGCGCCTGGAAGGAGACGCTTTTTCCCTGGTGGTCCTCCGGTACCCCGAACGCGACCCGGACTTCCCCGGTACGGGGTGGGGCCGGGAGATCCGTCACGAAAACCCGGTCTACATGAACGCCAGGACCGCCCGGGAGATGGGGCTCGGGCGCGGATCCCGCGTGCGGCTGCGCACCTCGGTGGGCGAGGCGGTGGCCCGGGTGATGCCGGTCCAGGGCATCCACCCCAGGG
This sequence comes from Deferrisomatales bacterium, assembly GCA_024277875.1. Lineage (GTDB taxonomy): Bacteria > Desulfobacterota > Deferrisomatia > Deferrisomatales > Deferrisomataceae > JAJRUI01. The sequence continues at coordinate 18,653 of JAJRUI010000020.1, read as the reverse complement.
CCGTGGCCCTGGCCACGGGGTTCGGACACGCCGAACCGGCAACCGGCCGCCACGGCGAGTGGTGGGAGACGGGCGGCCCCGGGGTGTCGGTGCCGGCCCTGGCCCCGTTCGCCACCGACCCGTTCGGGGCGCAGGCCTGGAGCGAGATCCGGGTCTCGGTGGACCCGGCATGACGCGGGATCGGTTTCAGCCCCCGGTTGGCAGGTTGCTGAAAAGGCAACCTGCCACGCGCCCCACGGAAGGGGTTTTTCGGCATCCTGTTGGGACGACGGCAGCGACGGGCACGGGATCCCCGCGCTGCGATCTCGGCGCCGCCCGCAAGGGCGGGGCGCCGGTGGGAGGCGAGCCATGTTGATCGATCGGTTGGGCCGGCTGTCCAAGGGCGGCGTCGCGGGGCTCATCGCCGTGCTCGCGGTGGCGGGCCTGGGGCTGTTCGTCTGGGTCGCCCGCACCGTGAATACCACCCCGGCCCAGTGCGCCACCTGCCACCCCCAGCTCACGGCCATGTGGGAGCGCAGTTCGGGGCACCCGGCGGACCGGGTCACCTGTTACCAGTGTCACGCCCAGCACGCCCAGCTGCCCGAGTCGCCCAACGCCCCGGGGTTCGTGCGCGACCAGTGGATCCCCGAGAAGTACATGGCCAGCGACGACCGGATCGAAGGCCGGTGCGCCGGGTGCCACGCCGACATCCGCACGGCGTCCGAGGAACGCAAGAAGGTGATCCGGATCAACCACAAGGTCCACCTGACCGGTACGGACGCCCAGGGGCGCCCCCTGGACCTGGGGTGCCTGGACTGCCACCGCAGCATCGCCCACGACAAGGCCCAGATCGAGACCAACCGCCCCAGGATGGCAGGTTGCTTCGCGGGAGAGTGCCACCGCAAGGACCGGACCAAGGACAACTGCCGCCGGTGCCACTACCAGCAACTGGCCGACCCCGAGCGGCAGGTGCTGTGAGCGGGGCGGCCCGCCCGTCGCCGGTACCGACCCACCCGGAGAGCCCATGGATTTCGCGCTGACCGAAGAACAGAAGATGGTGCAGGAGATGGTGCGGCGGTTCGCCGAGAACGAGATCGCCCCCGTCGCCGACGAACTGGACCGGAGCGAGCGGTTCCCCGCCGACACCCTCAGGAAAATGGCCGAACTCGGCCTGATGAGCATGCTCGTGCCAGCCGAGGCCGGGGGCACCGGCATGGGTGCGGTGGCCTACGCGTTGGCCCTGATGGAGATCGGCCGGGCGTGCATGAGCCACGCGGTGACCACCTCGGTCACCAACATGGTGTGCGAGGGGATCTACCGGTTCGGCACACCGCGGCAGCACGCGCGCTACATTCCCAGGATTGCGTCCGGGGAGTACCCGGCCGGAGCGTTCGCCCTGACCGAGCCGGGCGCCGGGTCGGACGCCGGCAGCCTGCGGGCCACGGCCGAGCGCGACGGCGACCACTACGTTCTCAACGGCACCAAGGTGTTCATCACCTCGGGCACCCACGCCGGGGTCGTGATGGTCGCGGCCAAGACCGACCGGGATGCCGGCAAGGCCGGGATCAGCGTGTTCCTGGTGGAGCGGGGCACCCCCGGCATGAAGGTGTCCCGCAAGGAGGAGAAGCTGGGCCAGCGCGCGTCCGACACGGTGGAACTGGTGTTCGAGGACTGCCGGGTGCCGGCCGACAGCCTCCTGGGCAACGAGGGGGACGGGTTCAAGATCATGCTTTCGAGCCTGGACGGCGGCCGGATCGGGATTGCGTCGAACTCGTGCGGCCTCGGCCGCGCCGCCCTGGAGGCGGCGACCACCTATGCCAAGGACCGCCGGCAGTTCGGCCGGCCGATCGCGGCCCTGCAGGCGATCCAGTGCAAGCTGGCCGACATGGACACCCAGCTCGAGGCGGCCCGGCTGCTGACCCTCCGGGCCGCCCACAAGAAGGAACGGGGCCGGCCGTACACCCAGGAGGCCAGCATGGCCAAGGTGTACGCCACCGAGATGTGCCAGCGACTGGCCAGGGAGGCGATCCAGATCCACGGGGGGTACGGTTACGTGCGAGAGTACCCGGTGGAGCGGTACCTGCGCGACGCCATGGCCGTGACCCTGTACGAGGGAACCAGCGAGATCCAGCGTCTCGTGATCTCCCGCAACCTGCTCGCCTAGGGAGGCCGCCTCCCGTTCGAAGGAAGGAAACACCATGGCAGACAACAAGAACCTGGACGCGATCCGGGCCGAGACCGCCCGCTGGGCAGAGACCGTGCAAAAAGCCACGAGCCGGTGGCCCGAGCGGCAGGAGACGTTCGAGAGCCTTTCCGAGGTCCCGATCCGGCGGCTGTACACCCCGGTCGACGTGCCCGACCTGGAGTACCTGAAGGACCTGGGCTACCCAGGGGAGTACCCGTTCACCCGGGGCGTGCAGCCCACCATGTACCGGGGACGCCTGTGGACGATGCGGCAGTTCTCCGGGTTCGGGACGGCCGAGGAGACGAACCAGCGCTACAAGTACCTCCTGGAGAACGGCCAGACCGGGCTGTCGGTGGCGTTCCACTTCCCGACCCTCAAGGGAGTCAACTCGGACCACCCGCTGGCCCGGGGTGAGGTGGGCAAGTGCGGGGTGGCCATCGACAGCCTGCGGGACATGGAGGTGCTGTTCGACGGCATCCCCCTGGACAAGGTCACCACCTCGATGACCGTGAACCACCCGGCGCCGGTGCTGCTGGCCATGTACCTGGTGGTGGCCGAGAAACAAGGCGTGGGCTGGGACCAGGTGGGGGGCACGGTCCAGAACGACCCCCTCAAGGAGTTCTTCGCCCAGAAGTCCTACGTGTGGCCGCCCCGGGAGAGCGTCCGGCTCCTGGTGGACACCATGGAGTTCTGCGCCGAGAACGTGCCCCGGTGGCACCCGGTGTCGATCTCGGGCTACCACATTCGGGAGGCGGGGAGCACGGCGCAGCAGGAGCTGGCGTTCACCCTGGCCGACGGCATCGCGTACGTGCAGGCCGCGGTGGACCGGGGGCTGGACGTGGACCGGTTCGCGCCCCACCTGTCGTTCTTCTTCGACTCCCACATGGACTTTTTCGAGGAGATCGGCAAGTTCCGCGCGGCGCGGCGGTTGTGGGCCCGGATCATGAAGGAACGGTTCGGCGCCAAGAATCCCAAGAGCCTGTGGATGCGGTTCCACACCCAGACCGCGGGCGTCAGCCTGACCGCCCAGCAGCCCCTGAACAACATCGTGCGCACCGCGTTCGAGGCCTTGGCCGCGGTGCTCGGCGGCACCCAGAGCCTCCACACCAACTCATTCGACGAGGCCGAGGCCCTGCCCACCGAAGAGGCGGTCACCGTGGCCCTGCGCACCCAGCAGATCATCGCCCACGAAACCGGGGTGGCCAGCACGATCGATCCCCTGGCCGGGTCGTACTTCGTCGAGGCGATGACCGACGAGATGGAGCGGGCCGCCGAGGCGTACATCCGCAAGATCGACGAACTCGGGGGCATGGTGGCGGCTGTGGAGGCCGGCTATCCCCAGAACGAGATCATCCGGTCGTCCATGGAGTTCCAGAAAGCCGTGGAAGAGGGCCGCAAGGTGATCGTCGGGGTCAACCGGTACGCCCGGGAGGACGAGGGTTCGATCCCGCTCCTAAAGATCGACGACAGCGTCGAGAAGGCCCAGCTGGCCCGGATCGCGGACACCAAGAAGAACCGGGACAACGACGCGGTGGCCCGGTGCCTGGACCGCGTGCGCGACACGGCCCGCTCGGGCGAGAACCTGCTCCCCCCGATCGTGGAAGCAGTCCGGGAGTACGCCCTGCTCGGTGAGGTGTGCGACGCCCTGGTGGACGTGTTCGGCGCCTACCAAGACCCCGCCGTATTCTGAACCTCGAACATTGAACCTTGAGCCTCAAACGTTGAACCTCCCTTCGGAGCCGTCATGAAGCAGAGAAAGATCCGGATCCTGATCGCCAAGCCCGGCCTGGACGGCCATGACCGGGGGGCCAAGGTGATCGCCAAGTTCCTCCAGGAGAGCGGGTACGAGGTGATCTACACCGGGCTCCACCAGACCCCCGAGCAGATCGTGAACGCCGCCGTCCAGGAGGCCGTGGACGCGGTGGGCATCTCGGTGCTCTCGGGCAGCCACAACTACGTGTTCACCGAGGTGATGCGCCTGATGGCGGAAAAGGGCCTGGGCGACGTGGTGGTGTTCGGGGGCGGAACGATCCCGGAGGACGACATCCCAGAGCTCAAGGCCGCGGGGGTCAAGGCCCTGTTCCGGCCGGGTACCCCCCTCGAGGAGGTGCTCCGGTTCATGAAGGAGAACGTCGGCTGATGGACTACGTGGCCGAAGCCCTCAACGGGAGCCAGCTCGCCGGCGCCCGCCTGATCCGGCTCCTGGAGGAGGGTGATCCCGCCGGGGTCGAGGCGCTCAAGAAGCTGTACCCCCATACCGGCAACGCGTTCATCCTGGGGCTCACGGGCCCGCCCGGCGCGGGCAAGTCCACCCTGACCGACCGGATCATCGCGGAGTTCCGGAGCCGGGACCTCAAGGTCGGAGTGGTCGCGATCGACCCGTCCAGCCCGTTCTCGGGGGGGGCGATCCTCGGGGACCGGGTGCGCATGCAGCGCCACGCCACCGATCCCGGGGTGTTCGTGCGGTCCATGGCCACCCGGGGGCACCTGGGGGGGCTGAGCCGGACGACGGGCGAGGCCGTCCTGGTGCTGGACGCCATGGGGTACGACGTGATCCTGATCGAGACCGTGGGGGTGGGCCAAGACGAAGTCGAGGTGGTGGATCTTGCGCACACCACCGCCGTGGTCGCCCTGCCCGGCATGGGCGACGACATCCAGGCGATGAAGGCCGGTATCCTGGAGATCGGCGACCTGTTCATCGTGAACAAGGCCGACAAGCCCGGCGCGGACGACGTGGTCAAGCAGCTCACGGTGATGCTGGAGATGCGGGCCGGGTCGGCCGACGGGTGGCAGCCCCGGGTCCTGAAGACCGTGGCGGTCAAGGGCGAGGGCATCGCCGACACTGTGAACGCGTTCCTGGAGCACCGGGCCCACCTGGAACGCACCGGGGCCCTGGCGGAACGGGTCGCCGAGCGGGAGCTGCGCTTCTTCCGCGAGCTGGTCAAGGAGATGGCCGCCGACCTGATCTTCGGCTCGTTCCAGGGCTCCGGCGCCTACGCCGACCTAGTCGAGCGCCTCAAGGCCCGCCAGGTGGACCCGTACTCGGCCGCCGAGACCCTGTTGGCCGGATTTTCCTGCCGGGCGACCTGACCGGCCGCACCAGCGCACCCCGGCCGGCCGCGGCTCCCCCGTCCCCGGGGCGGGCCGCGGCCGGTTTTGCTTTCCGCTCTCCCCCTCCCTTCCCGAAACCGTAATTCGTTCCCCCGTATCGTAACAACCCACCCAGCAGGCCGGGTCTGCCGGCCTGTCTTCCATGATCGTCGTTCCATCATCGAATCTGGCACGCGGGTTGCAGTCAACAGCGCATGGTCACTTTTGATCCGTCTTGATTTTACACAATTGGAAATCGTTTCTGCGAAGAGGTTGCGAAGACAAGGAGGTGTCCTGCCGCTTGGTAGCGAAAATCACGTGAATATTTAAGAGTATTCTCCGAAGACTCTACTGAACAGCTGTATCGAGTAGGGGCGAGGAGCGGTGTTTTTCGGTGGACCGAAAAGCAGATGGCGTGGTTTGTCCTTGATGTCAGGGAACACTAACGAATGAACGGCCGGCCTTCGTGCCTTCCAAGCCGGCGGAAAACCGACCAGGAGAGAGAGATGCTGTCGATCCTTCAGCAAGGTGGGGTGTTCATGTACGTGATCCTCGGCGTTTCGATCACGGCGTTCGCCGTGTTCTGCGAGCGGGCCGGCTACCTGTACCTGAGGCTCAAGCTGAACACCGACGCCGCGTACCAGCGCATCCTGGCTGCGCTGGAGAACTTTAACTACAGCGCAGCGCTGGAAGAGTGCGCCAAGATCGAAAACCACCCCCTCGGCCGGATCCTCAAGGCCGGGCTCCTCAAGTCGGACGCCCGGGACAAGGAGATCGAACTGGCCATGGAGGAGAAGCTCATCGCCGAGGCGCCCCGGGTCAAGTCCAGGATCAACTACCTCACCATGTTCGCCAACATCTCGACCCTGCTGGGGCTGTTGGGCACGATCGTCGGCCTGATCAGCGCGTTCCAGGGAGTGAGCAACGCCAGCGAGGCGGCCAAGCAGGAAATCCTGGCCTCGGGCATCTCGGTGGCCATGCTCACCACCGCGTTCGGCCTGATCGTCGCGATCCCGTGCCTAGTCGGCTACTACATCCTGAACAACCGGGGCGACCAACTGATCGAGAAGTTCGAGGAGAAGGCGGTGGGCCTCCTGAACGTCCTTTCGTCCCTGAAGCGGGAGAGGGAAGTGCAATGCCGCGGTTGAGGGCGCGCCGGGCAGGGGCGGACGACGACGTGGACATCGACATGGTCCCGATCATGAACATGTTCCTCGTCCTGATCCCGTTCTTGCTGATGTCCGCCAACTTCCTGCACCTCAAGGGGATCAACACGTCGGTGCCCGTCCAGGCCGAGTCCGCTGCGGCCGCCCCGGCGGAAGTCCCGGCCAGGGTCACGGTGGTCGTCCAACTCGAGCCGGGTGGAATCCGCCTGTCCGCCCTGTCGGACGCGGTGCCCGGCCCGGACCTCGAGGACCTCGCGGCCCGGCTTCCGGCCGCCGGGGACGACGGGTACCCGTGGGACGCCCTGCGGGCCCGCCTGCAGGCGATCAAGGCCCGGTACCCCCGGAGCGACACCATGATCCTGATCCCCCACGGCGGGGCCCGGTACGGCACGGTGGTCCGGGCCATGGATACGGCCCGCCGGGTGGACGAAGCCCCCCTATTCCCCAACGTGGTCCTGTCGGGGAAGGTCGGGTAGGGAGCGCAAGCCATGGCCCTTGGCAGACGAAAGAGCCGCGTCCGGGCGGCACCGCCGCCCCGGCTCCACATCACCGCGATGATGGACATGTTCACCATCATCATGATCTTCCTGCTCGTGTCGTTTTCGGACCGGCCCCAGACCGTGGAACTGGACCGGGACCTGGAACTTCCCAAATCGGCTGCGCGGATGGACTACGCCGACAGCATCAACCTGGTGATGACCCGGGACGCCCTGAAGCTCGAGGGTGAGGTGGTGGCCCGGTGGGACGGGGACCGCCCGGTGGGCCTCGACCCCGAGCGGCTCCAGGAGTCCGAGTTGTACCGCCGGCTCAAGGCGTACCGGGAACAGGCGGACCGGGGCGGCGCCCAAGGGGAGGAGACCAAGCCGTTTGTACTCTTTTTCTGCGACCGGCGCCTCCGGTTCGACGCGGTCAACCAGGTGATCAAGACGGCGGGCATGGCCGGTTATCCCAACCTGCAGTTCGCGGTGCTCCAGGAATGAACGGACGGGAGGCGTGCGACGTGACGAGGACCGTGCTGTGGGCGGCCGTTCTGGCGGTCTCCTTCGGGCTGGCCGTGGCTGCCCCGTACCGGGCGGCCGCCGCCGGACCGGGCGGGGACGGAGAACTGCTGCACCGGATCGATTTCGGCAACGGGTACGTGATGGGGCAGTCCATCAAGTCGGGCGCGGTGTACCTGCTGAACCGCAAGAAGAGCGAGATCCCGAGCATGCTCCGGCAGCGCACGGACTTCAGGGCCGAGATCCGGGCCGACGCCGAGGTGGTGGACCGTGGCGCTGCCGGGCTTCCGGGAGCGCTCGCCGCCGGGGGGGGAGCACGATGAACCCGAGCGCCGTGGCAGGTGCGGCCTTTTCCGCCACCGCAGCCCGGGTCGCCTCCCGGTGCGGGCTCCTCCAGGTGTTCGTGTTCGCGGGGGAGACGTACCTGGGGTGGGACTGTTTCGAACGGCCCACCGTGGTGGTGGGGACGGACCCGGACGCGGACCTGTCCCTGGCAGACGCGTCCGCCGCGCCGTTCCGGCTCGCCGTGTACGTGGAGGGCGACCGGTTGGTGGTCCAGGACCTGGGATCTTCCGTCCCGGTGCGGGTGAACGACGAGCCGGTGGAGACCGCCGTGCTCGCACCCCTGGACGTGGTGTCGGTGGGGTCCTACACGCTCAAACTGCGGTGGCGGCCGATCGGTGGCCGGGACGCGGCCGGCCCGGCCCGGCCCGGACCCGCACCCGGGGCCGGCCGGACTCCGGCCGGCGCCCCTCTGTGGGCCACGGCCCACCCACTCCCGTCGCCAGCCCCCCTGGTGGCCCCGAACGTCGAACCGATCGAGGTGCCCGACGTGCCGTGGGTGCGCGCGGCCCGGCCGGAGGTGGTCCGGCTGGCCGAGGAACCGGGTCCGGCCCCGGCGGATCCCGTCCCGGAGACGGTGCCGAGCGGTGACGAGCAGGCTGCCGCGTTCGGACGGCTGGACGCCGAGGCCGTGGTGGAGGTGCTGGAGGAGTTGATCGACCTGGCCACCGATGCGGGCGCGGCGCCGGTGCTCGAGGCGTCGGTCGTCGAGGCCGAGCACGCACCGCCGTCGCCGGCCGGGCCCGAACCGGTGCCGCACGCGGATCCCGGCACCGTACCGGACCCCCCACCCGCGTCCTGTCGGACCGAGGAGCCCGCCGAACCGGCGGGTCCACGGCCTGAAACGCCCGGCACCGACCCGTTCGACGCGGTGGGCGAGCCCGTGGAGCCGGCCGAGGCGTGGACGCCCACCACGGCCTGGGCGGCCTGCGACGACGAAGAGGACGAAGACGATCCGCCCGCTTCGTTCTCCCTGGCCGAGTTGTTGGTGGACGCAGAACCCGGCGACCGGGACGGGGCCCGCGTGCTGGAGGTCCTGCGCCTCCGGGGAGGTCGGGTCTCGGACGCCCGGTTCCTGGGCCCTGGGGAGGCGTACCGGGTCGGGCGGTTCGTCCTGGCCGAACACCGGGCGGACGGTACGTTCCGGGTGGGGTTCGACCCGGGGCGGCACGCGTGCCGGGTGGAGCGGCCCGGTCTCCCCCCGGAGGACAACGACGCCCTGTGCGCGCCCGAGCATCGGGCCGGCCGCCGGCGCGGGTATCGGGTTCCCCTGGCTCCCGATGCGGTGGCGTCCGTGCAGTGGGGCTGGGACGAGTACCGGGTGAGGGTCCGCGCCCGCCGGCCCGCCCCCCCGGTGGCGGCCCTGCCCCGGGCGGCCCGCTCATGGCCCCGCAGCCTGCTCACGTCCGCGATGTTCCACGCGGTGTGGCTGGCCGTGCTCAGCCTGTTCGTGTCCCTGCCTGCGCCGGACGTGCCCGAGCCCGAGACCCGGTTCGTCCAGATCGACACGAGCCAACTCGAAGCGCTCAAGCCCGAGCCGCCCCCGCCGCCGAAGAAAAAGCCTCCGGCCCGGCCCAAGAAGGCGCCGGCACCGGTGACGACGGCGAAAAAGGCCCCTCCCCCGAAAAAACGCCCCCCAAAAACCCGCCCGCCCGCACAGAAGGCGGCCAAGGCCAAGCCCCTGGAGGCCGCGCTGGCCAAAAGCGGGGGGAAGGGCAAGGGGTCGGCGGCCGCATCGCCCAAGGCGGGGGGCGGGCACGGGGGCAACGCCCTGAATCGGAACGTCAAGAAAGAGGGCATCCTCGGGGCCCTGGGCATCCCCAACGGGCTCCCGATCGGTGCCAGCGAGGCCGTGGCCGCGGTCACCAACCTGGACGCGGTGCGGTCCCCCCGGTCCGGGGAGGCCGCGCTCAAGGTCGGCGGGTTGGTGGGCAAGCTCGGCTCGTCCCGGATCGAGGTGCCCAAGGTCGGCCTGGTCAACACCAAGGGGTCCACCCAGGCGATCGCCAGCGCCGGCGTCGGCGGGGACGGCACCGTGGCCGCCCTGGAGCGGGGGCCCACCGGGTCCCGCAAGGTGATGGCCATGGTCAAGGCCGACCTCAAGGCGCCGGTGAGCGTGCAGGGGGGCATGAGCCGCGAGGAGGTCAAGCGGGTGATCGACGCCCACATGGACGAGATCAGCTACTGCTACGAGACGGCCCTGATCGAAGACCCGTCCCTGATGGGCAAGTCCACGTTCGAGTGGCGGATCCTCGAGTCCGGCCGGGTGGGCGAGGTCCGGATCCGGACCTCCTCCGTGCGGTCCGACACCCTGCACGGGTGCATCAGCCGGGCGATCCGGTCGTGGCAGTTCCCCCAGCCGCGGGGTGCCGAGGTGCTCGTGTCCTATCCGTTCGTGTTCGACGTGGTCGGTTTTTGAGGAGAACGCCCCCATGAAGGCTCGCAGCGTTTTCGTACGCCTGGTCTCCACGGTCCTCCTGTGTTGTCCCGGGCTGGCCGCCGCCGGTTCCCCACCGGACGGCGAGGCGGTGTACGCCATCCAGAAACGCCTGTTCGACCGGTATCACGAGATCTCCCTGGTGGCCGGCCTGATCCCGGACGAGGACTTCTACAACGTGTTCCCGGTGGGACTGAGTTACACGTTCAATTTCAACGAGAACCTCGCGTGGGAGGTGGTGCGGGCCCAGTGGGCCCTGACCGACGAGAAGGACCTCAAACGGGACCTGGAGAAGGACTTCGGGGCCACCCCGTCCCAGTTCGACGAGATGAAGTACCTGGTCCACACGAACCTCGTGCTGAAGCCGTCCTACGGCAAGGACGCCCTGTGGAACCGCAAGGTGATCCACCACGAGACGTTCCTGCTGGCCGGGGTGGGGGTGGTGGGGTACGAGCGCCGGTACGCGTACGGCGACAGCACGACCGAGAACGTGCTCTCCCTGAGCTTCGGCCTCGGCCGCAAGTACTTCCTGAACCAGAAGTTCTGCGTGAACTTCGAGTTCCGGGACTTCGTGAACTTCAAGGACGACGGGGTGGAGAACAACGTGTACCTGGGGGTGGGGCTCGGGTACCGGTTCGACCTGTCCCCCCGCAAGCCTCCCCGGGACCCGGCCGTGGAGGAACTCAAAGGCTACCTGAACGGCGGGGAGGGGCGCCGTGGCGACTGAACCGTCTGGACGCGTCGCTCTGCGGGCGGGGGCCGGCCGTACGTCCGGTTGGACCGGCTGGTGGGCCCCCGTGCTCTGCCTGGCGCTGGTCCTGGCGCCGGTCGCGCCCGCCGCCGCGGTGCCGGCACCGGCACCGGCCGGGCAGCAGGCCCCGCCCGACCGGGAGCTGTTCCTCCAGGGATACGACCGGTACGAGGCGGGAGACCACGAGGCTGCGGCCGCGCTCCTGAGGCGTTACCTGGACGCCGCGCCGGCCGGCGACCCGGACGCGGACTGGGCCGAGTTCTTCCTGGGGATCAGCCTGTACCGGCTGGGGCTGTCCCACGCCGCGGTGGACACCCTGTCGCCCCTGGTGGCCCGCCGTCCCAACGCCAAGGTCGTGGCCTACGCCCTGGAGATCCTGGAAGAGATCACCCGCACCCGGCCGTTCGACCGGGAACAGGTGCTGCTCGACGTGGTGGTGGACCGGGAGTACGGGTTCGTGGACGAGCGTCTTGGGGACTTCATCCACTACTACCAGGGTCTGTTCGACTGGGAGCACGGGTACCGGGAGTGGGGGAACGACCACTTCGCCCAGATCCGGCCGGGGACCTACTACCACCACAAGTACCGGTATCAGGACGCCCTGTACCGGCTGTACGACGGCGACCTCGGGGGGGCCGAGGCCCGGCTCAGGGACCTGCTCGGCGGCGGGATCCCGGACGCGGGCCTGCGGGACGAGGTGCGGGTGACCCTGGCCCGGCTCCTGTACGAGCGGGAGCGGTTCGACGAGGCCGACCGGCTGTACCGCCAGGTGGAGAAGCCCAACGTGGAGCAGGCCCGGTACCTGCTGGAGCGGGCGTGGACCCAGTACCGCCGGGGCGACCCCGAGAGGGCCATGGGGCTCCTGTACGCGTTCCGGGCCCCGAGCTTCTGGCGCGACTTCAGCCCCGAGTACTTCATCCTGAAATCGTTCGTGTACAAGGACGTGTGCCACTACCAGACCGCCCTGGCCGTGGTGGACGAGTTCAAGGCCCGGTACGGGCCGGCCCTCGCGTTCATCTACGGCCGGGGGCCGGTGGAGGACAGCGACGAACTCCTCCAGATCCTGCTCCAGCGGCCGGCCGTGGCCGAGCCGTACCGGTTCCTGCGCCTGCTCACGGCCGAGCAGGCCCGGATCGCCGAGGTGGACGACCCGGGCCTGGCCGAATACCTCGGGCGCATCTACGACCTCCAGGTCGTCCAGACCGCCCGGGAGCTCCGGGATCGCGTCCGGGACGCCTACGAGGACCTCGCGACGGATCTGCTGCGCTACGAGGAACAGGCCCACCTGCTCGAGTACGAGATCGGCCTCGACATGTACCAGAGGGCCTCCGACTACCACTACCGCCCCTCGAAAACCGACACCCGCACGGCCGGCGACGGGACGCCCGAAGTCGCGTTCGCGTTCCAGGGAGAGTTCTGGAACGACGAGTTGGACGACTACCGGGTGGTCCTGGACGACCGGTGCGGGTCGTCCGAACAGTGGGACGTGTTCTTCAAATGAGCCGCGCCAGTATCCAGCTTCTGATCGTCGGGGTGTTGTGCCTTGCCCCGGTGGCCACCCGGGCCGCCGACGGCCGGTACGCGTACGAGCAGTCCAACCCGGAAGACGAGCAGCGGGAGTTCGTCCGGCGCCTCAAGCAGGACCGGGACAAGATCGACCGGGCCGTGGAGAACACCAAGGTGCTGATCGACCGGTCCCGCCAGCGTCCGTACCTGCCCGAGCTGTACCTGCGCCTGGCCGAGCTGTACGTGGAGAAGTCCCGGGTCGTGTACTTCATCCGGAAGGCCCAGCAGCCCGACGGGGTCAAGTCCCTGACCAACCTCGAGTCCCAGGCCCTAAAACGCAAGGCCGTGGAGATCTACCAGCGGATCCTGGGCAACTACCCGGCGTTTCCGTACCGGGACAAGGTGCTCTTTTTCCTGGCCCACGAGTACCGGGAGCTGGGGCAGATCGACCAGATGCTCGCCCAGTACAAGGCGATCATCCAGAAGCACCCCGACAGCCCGTACGCGCCGGAAGCGTACCTGTTGCTCGGCGACCACTTCTTCAACGCCCAGGAGCTGGACTTGGCCATGCGCCACTACGAGGCCGTGCTCGCCCGGGGCGACAGCCCGGCCGTGGCCGTGGCGCGGTACAAGCTGGCGTGGTGCTACATCAACAAGGCCGACTTCGGGCGGGCGCTGGCGTTGTTCGAGGCAGCGGTGGACGCCGCCGGCTCCGGGCCGTCCGCCGAGATCGACACCTACCGCAAGGTGGACATCCGGCTGGAGAGCCTGGTGGACATGGCCTACTGCTACCCCGAGAAGTACAAGAAGGCCTCCCCCGAAGACGCGATCCGCTACTTCGAAGACCACGCGTGGTCCAGGCCCGCCCTGACCGTGGCCCTGGAAAAGCTCGCCAACCGGTTCTTCGTCAAAAAGCGGTGGGACCACGCGGCGGCCGTGTACCGCAAGCTGGCGGGGCTCGGGCACGACCCCGAGGCGCTCCTGGAGTACGCCGGCCGCATCTTCGAGTGCGTGCGGGCCGTGGGCCGGTTCGAGAACGCCGACGAGGACATGGGCCTGATCGTGAAGGCCTTGCGCAAGGTGAAGTACGCGAGCCAGATCCCGGACGACGTGAAGGAGAAAACCCTCCGGGACTACGAGCTGTACGCCCGGGACATCGCGACCCACCTGCACCAGAAGGCGGTGGAGAACGGTGTGCCCGCCGACTTCACGATCGCGGCGGCCGCGTACAAGGCGTACCTGGCGTTCTTCGACGACAGCGAGGTGCGCGACGAGATGCAGCGCAACTACGCCGAGACCCTGTTCGCGGCCGGCGCGTTCCTCGAGGCGGGCAAGCAGTACGAGGCCCTGGCCGGTGCGCCGCTCCGGTCGGAGCAGGAGCGGCGGGACGACCTGTACAGCGCGGCCGTGGCGTACCACAGGGCCCTCGAGGGCAAGGACGCCCTGGACCCGTACCAGAAGGTGTACGCCCGGGCCGGCCTGCGGGCCGTGGGCAAGCGGTACGTCCAGGAGTACCCCACCGCGGACAAGGTGCCGGCCGTCCGGTTCAACGTGGCGTGGATCGCGTACGACGAGGGCGATTACGACACGGCCCTCGACGAGTTCGGCCGGTTCGTGAAGGCGTACCCGCGGACCCCCGAGGCCAAGGCCGCGGTCCACCTGGCCCTGGACATGTACAACCTGCGGGAGGACTACGAGGGGCTGGTGGCCTACGGGCGGTGGGTCCTGGCCGCCGCCGGGTTCGACGCCGGCTTCAAGGCCGAGGTCGGCCGGATCGTGGAGGCGGCCGAGACCAAGATCCTCTATCCCCTGACCCTGGCCGCGGCGGACGACTGGGACGGCGGCCGCCAGGCCCTGTCCGCGTTCGCCCGGGAGCACCGGGGCTCCTCCCTGGGCGAGCAGGCGCTCCAGACCCTGGTGGCCTCGAGCGCCGAGATGAACGACCTGCCCACCCTGTTCGGCACGGCGGACGAGTTCCTGGCCGCGTACCCGGACTCGGGCAAGGTCGAGACGACCCTGAACCTGCTGATCGACGTGAGCGTGCGCGCGTCCCAGTTCCGGGCCCTGGCCGGGTACCTGGAGGCGTTCGCCGAGCGGCTGCCCGACCACCCGAACCGGGCGGCGTTCCTGCTGAAAGCCGGCCAGATCCGGTCAGGCCTGGGGGAGCCTGCCCGGGCCGCGGCCGACTACGAGGTCCTCATAGGGCTCGACGATCCGGGAACTGACCGGGGCGCGCTGTCCCTGGCGCTCGCCGACGCGGTCGCCGCCGCCGGGGACGACGCCCGGGCCCGCCAGGTGCTCCGGTCGGCCCTGGGCGGGCTGCGGGGAGCGGACCGGGTGGCTGCCCAGGCCCGGCTCGCCAACCTGCTGTACGCGGCCGGCCGGCCTGGGGAGGCCGGGAAGCACGGCGCCGCGGCCGTGGCCGCGTACGAACGGGCCCGGGACCTGTGGGACTCCCCGGTCCGGGACCGGGTGGCCGAGGCGGCGTACCGGGCCCTGGAGGCGGTCAAGGCCGAGTACGACGGCCTCGAACTGGGCACGGTTATCGACGAGGCCGTGGTCCGTCGCAAGGGGGAACTCCTCGGGCGCCTGATCCAGGGGTACCACAAGGTGATCCAGTACAAGAGCCCCCGCTGGGCCCTGGCCGCGTGCTACCGGGCGTACCAGGTCAACACCGCGTTCGGCCGGTTCCTGCGGGACGCGCCCGTGCCCGAACTCGCCTCGGACCAGCGGGCCCAGTACCTGGCGATCGTCGAGGAGAAGGCCCGGGGCTACGAGACCCGGGGCCGGGAGTACCTGGACCGGTGCGTGGAGCTCGCGCGCAAGTGGCAGGTATGCGATCCCGAGCTGGCCCCGTTCTTCATGGCCGACCCGTCCCGGGTCCGCGTGGCCACGGCCCGGGCACCGTCCCGGGACGCGGGCGCCCGGTGGCTCACCGACGGCGCCCTGCTCGAACGCCACCGGGCACTGCTCGACCGCCCCGGGGATCTGCGGGCCGTGAACCGGCTGGCCAGCCGGTACCTGGACCTGGGGGACTACCGCCACGCGGTCCTGATCGCCCGCCGGGCCCTGGACGAGGCCGACGCCGGGGACCCGGCCGCCCGCGCGGCCCTCTACGACACCCTCGGGGTGGCGTACCTGTACACCGGTGACGACCCGGCGGCCCGGGACGCGTTCCGCAGCGCCATCGAGGCGGCGCCGGACCACGTCGCCGCCCGGATCAACCTGGCGGGACTGTACCGCCGCTACGAACACCTGGAACGGGCCGAGGAACTGTACCGGGGCATCGACCCGGCCCGGGCTGCCGCCCCGGACGACGGTCCGGTCCACCCCCTCTCCCGGGAGCTCTACGATGCGTTTTTTGCGTCCGCCCGTCCGTAGCACCGCGTTCGTCCTGGCCCTCGCCCTGGTCGCCTGCGGCGGGGGCGGTGGCGGGGGCAGCACCACCACGGGCACCGACCCCCAGCCGCCGCCCGCCACCTGGCAGCGTACGGCGCTGATGGACGTGGCCGCCGGGGGGCTCACCCCCGCCCGGGTGACGGCCGCGGCGGGCGGCGACGGCCGGGTCCACGTGGCGCTGTTCGAGGACGCCGCGCCCGGCCCGTACCGGATCACGTACCTGGCGTGGGACCCGGCCGCGGCCGGCGCCCCCGAGGGCGAAACCGTGGTGGAACTGGACAACGCGGCTGGCCTGGCCGTGGCCGAGGCCGCGGGCGGCCGGCCGGTGGTGGTGTACCAGGGCGGGGCCGAGCGCACCTGCGGGGACGAGCGCCAGTCCGACGCCATGGTGAGCGTGCGGGGGGACGGCGGGTGGGCCGAGTACACGGCCGCGATCGGCGAGAACCCGCGCAACCCGGTGTTCTTCGACGGGGTGGCCGGCGCCGGGGTGGCTGCGGCGGCCTCCGCGGACGGGGCGGTCCACGTGGCGTACCAGTTCTACTACGAGGGGTGCGACGCGATGAACTTCGCGTACCCCGACCTGCGCTACGTCCGGTTCGACCCGGACGACCCGTCGGCGTTGCCCGAGGAGGAGGTGGTGGAGGGCAACGTGTACCACCCCGACGGCAGCGGGGAGCAGAACCGCGCGGGCGACGGCGTCGTGCTCACGGTGGACGCGGACGGGGTTCCCTCGATCTTCCACTACGCCGAACTCGCCGACGGCACCCAGGGGCTGCGGGTCGCCCGCCGGCTCGGCGGGCAGTGGGTGTCCGAATGGATCGAGACGGACTGCGAGGTGGGAGCGATCGCGGCAGGGCCGCCGGGCGGGGAGCCGGGCGTGGCGTACCTGGTGACCCGGTACCTCGACGGCCGGGACGACCGGGGCACCCTCCGGTACGCCCGGTGGGACGGTTCGGGGTGGGCGGTCGAGACGGTGGACGACACGGTCCGGTGCGCCGGCGCGTGCAGCCTGGCGTTCGGCCCGGACGCTGCGGTGGCAATCGCGTATTACGAGGACGAGACCTACGCGGGCCGGGAGTTGAAGAACCTCAAGCTGGCCCGGTTCGACGGCACGTCCTGGACGCGGGAGGTCGTGTCGTCCACCGGTGACGTGGGCCGGTACAACGGGGTGTGGCCCGACGGCGCGGGCGGGTTCGCGGTGCTCGGGTACTCGGACACGGACCGGGCGATCTACCTGTTCCGGGCCGAGTAGCCCGGCGACGGCTTCGGTTCGCGCGCCAACCGAGAGCGCCCGACAACGAACGAGGTGGAGGCATCGGGGGCAACCCGACAGGAGGCGACGACATGATGAAGCTGTGGACGAGACGAAAGGGCTGGGCCGCGTTGGCCGTGGCCCTGTGGGCCGTGGGCGTCGTGCCGGCGTCCCGGGGCCAGGAGATCGACTGGAACGACTGGTTCGACGAGTGTCCCGACGACCTGTGCGGCTCGCCGCCGGCCGGCGGCGCGGGCGGGGGCGGCGGGGGCGGCGGGCCGATCCTGGTCAACTGGGACCTGGGGCCGGTGTTCGCGCTCCAGGAGGACGGGGACGCGGACGGGGTGGTGGACACCCGGGACAACTGCCCGTTCACGCCCAACGACCAGAGCCTGAACCGGGACGGGGACGACCACGGCGACGCGTGCGACAACTGCCCGGACGTGGCCAACAACCTCCAGGCCGACACGGACGGCGACGGGATCGGCGATCTGTGCGACGACGACCTGGACGGTGACGGGGTGGCCAACGCCGAGGACGACTGCCCGTACGTGGATGACCCGGCCCAGGCCGACACGGACGGGGACGGGGTCGGCGACGTGTGCGACCCGGACGACGACAACGACGGCGTGCCGGACGGGGTGGACAACTGCTCCAAGGTGTACAACCCGGGCCAGGAGAACGGCGACTACTACATGATCGGGGACGTGCTCGGGGACGTGTGCGACGACGACCTGGACAACGACGGGTTCCCCGAGACCCCGGGCCCGAACCAGGACCTGTGCCCCAACTTCCGGTCCGACGACAACGCCGACGGGGACGGCGACGGGGTGGGGGACGCGTGCGACAACTGCCCCCGGGTGGCCAACGCGGACCAGGCGGACCTGGACCTGGACGGCGTGGGAGACGCGTGCGATGGCCAGGACTGATCGGTTCTCGTGCCGGGCCGTCGCGTGGGCGGCCGCCGTGGCGGTGCTGGCCGCCGTGGGGTGCGGCTCACCGGACCTGGAGCGCACCCAGGAACGCACCAAGATCGCCCTCAGGGGCACGTTCGTCACCGAGAACCCAGACGAGATCCAGTTCCCGGTGAAGGTGCTGTTCGCGATCGACTGCTCCCTGAGCATGGGGGACGAGATCAACGGCCAGCTGGCCGGCTCGGACCCCCACTTCCTGCGCATCGAGGCCGTGCGGGAGTTCGTCAACCAGTACAACAGCAACGAGAACACCTCGTTCGAGGTGATGCTGTGGAACAACGACGTGTTCTCCCGCACCCGCACGGCTGACGGCCGGGGCGGGTTCACCAAGGATCCGGCCGAGATCAACCGGGTGCTGGACGGCGCGTACAACGACACCATGACCGACTACCTGGGCACCCTGTCGGCGATCTACGCGGACATCGAGCGGGACATCCGGGGAACGGCCGACGAGGCTGTGCTCACCCGCACCAAGTACGTGGTGGTGTTCCTGAGCGACGGCATGCCCAACGTCCAGGGCGGGACCCAGGACGACCGGGACATCTGGAACGCGGTGGCCGACATCGCGGCCATG
>JAJRUI010000019.1 GCA_024277875.1 Deferrisomatales bacterium | reverse complement strand
GGAGTCGATCAGCGAGGGCCGGACGATCGCCGAACCCCTCAAGGAGACCAAGGTGTTCCCGCCCATGGTCGTCCAGATGATCGCGGTGGGCGAGGCCACCGGCGCCCTGGACCAGATGCTGTCCAAGATCGCCGATTTCTACGACCAGGAGGTGGACGAGGCCGTGGGCGCCCTGACCGCGATGATCGAGCCCCTGCTCATGGTGTTCCTGGGCGGCACCATCGGCGGCCTGGTGATCGCGATGTACCTGCCGGTGTTCACCATGGCCGGCGCGATCAGCGGGGGGTAGCGGCCGGGAGGCCCCGATGTTCTCGTCGTCCCGACGCTTCCAGGGATATCTGGCCGGCCGCACCGCGGTCCTGGCGGCCCTCCTGGCCCTGGGAGCCCTATCCCAGGCGCGCCTGCAGGGCTTCTCCCTGCCATTCACCTGGTTCTTCGGGCTCACGGCGCTGTCGTTCGCGTTCACCGCCGTATCCGCGGCAGGGTTGCGGCGTGGACGCCGGCCGTCCCCCGCCTGGCTCAAGGCGCAGCCGGCGTGGGACGTGGGCTACGCCACCGTGCTGGTGTTCCTGTCGGGCGGCGCGTTCTCGCCGTTCGCCTCCCTGTACCCCCTGGCGATCACCGGCGCGGCGATCGTCCTGCACCGGAGGGGCGCCCTGGTCACGGCCACGGCGTCGAGTGCCGCGTACGGCCTCCTGGTGGGGCTGCAGGCCGGGGGGCTGCTGCACCCCCTCAACCCGTGCCCCCTGCCCGAGGCCGCGGGTGCCAAGATCCTTCTCCAGCTCGGGTTCAACCTGCTCGCGTTCTACGCGGTGGCGCTCCTGTCCGGGTACCTGGCCGAGGAACTGCGACGGGCCGACCAGAGCCTCCAGCAGGCCCGGGACGAGGTGCTCCACCTGGAGTACCTCAAGGACGCGATCCTCCAGAGCCTGGGCTCCGGCCTGGTCGCCCTGGGCCGGGACGGACGGGTGCTGTTCCACAACCGGTGGGCCGAGGAACTGCTCGCCCGGGCCGGGCACCGCCTCGCCGCGGGGGAGGATCTGGCCCGGCTGTTCGACGTGGCCGGCGGGGTGCGCAACGAAGTGTCGTTCCGGGACGGACAACTGGTGGTCGGGTACTCCGTGTCCCCCCTCCAGGACCCGGACGGCAGCCCCCAGGGCCACATCCTGATCTTCCAGGACCTCACCGAGGTCAAGCGGCTCGAGGCCGAACTCGGCCGGGCCGACCGCCTGGCCGCGGTGGGCCGCCTGGCCGCGGGGCTCGCCCACGAGGTGCGCAACCCCCTGGCCAGCCTGTCCGGCTCGGTGGAGATGCTGCGCCAGACCCTGGAGCCGTCGGGGGAAGCGGCCGACCTGTTCGGGATCGTGCTGCGGGAGACCGAGCGCCTGAACCGGCTGGTGACCAACTTCTTGCTGTACGCCCGGCCCGGCCGGGTGCAGCCGTCAGGGGTCGTGCTGAAAGACCTGGTGGACGAAACCGGTTTTTTCTTTTCCCAGGGAGAGGGCCGCACCGGGTTCACGCTGGAGAACCGGGTCCCGGAAGGTCTGGCCCTGCGCGCCGACCCGGACCAGCTCGAACAGGTGCTGCTGAACCTGTTCCGCAACAGCCGCGAGGCGTCGCCGGACGCGGTCACCGTGACGGTGGACGCCGCCCGCCAGGACGGCGGGGTCGAGGTCGTGTACCGGGACGACGGGCCGGGCATGGAGCCTGCCGAGGCCGAACGGGCGTTCGAGCCGTTCTTCTCCCGCAAGGAGGGCGGCACCGGCCTCGGGCTGGCCACGATCCACCGGATCGTCCAGAACCACGCGGGCACGGTGACCCTGGACACCCGGCCCGGGGTCGGCGTCACGTTCCGGTTGCGCTTTCCCGACCCGGAGGGGGAGGAGGCGACGCCATGAGCCGGGACCGCATCCTAGTGGTGGACGACGAACAGAGCATGCGGGAGTTCCTGGCGATCCTCCTGAAGAAGGAGGGGTTCGCCGTGGACACCGCGGGCACCGTGGCCGAGGCCCGGGCGGCCGTGGGCCGGACCGCGTTCGACCTGGTGATCACCGACCTAAAGCTCCCGGACGGCACCGGGATCGAGGTGCTCGCCGCCGTGCGGGAGGGCGATCCGGACACGGAGGTCGTTGTGATCACCGCGTTCGGCACGGCGGAGAGCGCGGTCGAGGCCATGAAGCTGGGCGCGTACGACTACCTGAGCAAACCGTTCAAGGTGGGCGAGATCAAGCTCACCGTGCGCAAGGCCCTGGAGAAGTCCGGCCTGGCCCGGGAAAACCGGGACCTCCGGCGCCAGCTCGAAGCGGCCCGGCCCGACGACGCGATCCTCGGCCGCAGCCCGCCGCTCCAGGAGGTGTTCCGGGTGCTGGAGCGGGTGGCCCCCACCCGGGTGACCGTGCTCGTGTACGGGGAGAGCGGCACCGGCAAGGAGCTGGTGGCCCGCCGCCTCCACGCCCTGTCCGGCCGGGCCGGGCCGTTCGTGGCCGTCAACTGCTCGGCGATCCCGGAAGGCCTGATCGAGAGCGAGCTGTTCGGCCACGTCAAGGGCAGCTTCACCGGTGCGGTTTCGGACAAGGCCGGCCTGTTCGAAGAGGCGACGGGCGGCACCCTGTTCCTGGACGAGGTGGGGGAGCTGCCCCTCCACCTCCAGCCCAAACTGCTGCGGGCCCTCCAGGAGGGCCGGATCAAGCGGGTGGGGGACGCGCGGGAGCGCCCGGTGGACGTGCGGATCGTGTCGGCCACCAACCGGGACCTCAAGAAAGCCGTGGAGGCGGGAACGTTACGGGAAGACCTGTACTACCGCCTCAACGTGGTGGCCATCGAGATCCCGTCCCTGGCCCGGCGCAGGGAGGACATCCCGTTGCTGGCCCAGCACTTCCTGCTCAAGTACGCCAGGGCGTTCGACCGGCCCGTCCGGGGCATCGCCCGGGACGCCCTCGAAGCCCTGGAACGGTACGACTACCCGGGCAACGTGCGCGAGCTGGAGAACATCGTGGAACGAGCCGTGGCCCTGGAGGCCGGGGAACTGCTCACCCGCGCCAGCCTGCCCGATGCGGTGGTGGCCGGCCCGGAGGCCGGCCCGCCGGTCCTGGAACCGATCCCCCCGGAGGGCATCGACCTGGACCGGGTGCTCGAAGCGGTGGAACGCCGGTACGTGACCGAGGCCCTGGAGCGCACCAGCGGCAACCGCACCGAGGCCGCCCGGCTGCTCGGCATCTCGTTCCGGTCGATCCGGTACCGTCTGGACAAGCTGGAGCGCAGCGCCTAGCAGGATGCTGAAAAACCCCGTCCGTGGGGTGCGCGCAGGCCGCTTTTTCAGCGACCTGCTAGACTCGCCGCACCCGCGGGGCGGACGCGGCCCCCCTCCCCTTCCACCGAACGAGGACGACCCATGGCACGAACGCCCAGCATCGCCGTGATCGGCTGCGGTTACTGGGGCAAGAACCTGGTCCGGAACTTCGCCGACCTGGGCCACCTGGCCGCGGTGTGCGACGCCGACCCCGCCCGGCTCCGGGCGTTCGGCGACCGGTTCGGCGTGGCCACCCACCTGGCCCTGTCCGACCTGCTCGCCGCCCCGGGGATCGACGCCGTGGTGGTGGCCACCCCGGCCGAGACCCACGCCGCGGTCGCCCGGGAAGCGCTCCTCCGGGACAAGGACGTGTTCGTTGAGAAACCCCTGGCCCTGGACGTGGACGACGGCCAGGAGCTGGTGGACCTGGCCCGGGAGCGCGGCCGCATCCTGATGGTGGGCCACCTGCTCCACTACCACGGCGCGGTCCGGGCCCTCAAAGGGCTCGTGGACGACGGCACCCTGGGCCGGGTGCGCTACATCTACTCGAACCGCCTGAACCTGGGCAAGATCCGGCGGGAAG
>JAJRUI010000018.1 GCA_024277875.1 Deferrisomatales bacterium | reverse complement strand
TGAAAAGCCGAGTGATTTGTAAGGCCTCGACGGGGCCGTCCCCGAGAGGCCGGAGCTGAAAAACCCATGGATGGGGTTTTTCAGCATCTCATAGTGTAGTGAGGCGGACCGGCGGGTGTCAAACCGGCTCGCTTGACAGCAAAAAGTTCGTGAGACTATCCTTGGACACCCGTTTTTCCCCGTTTTTACAAGCGGTTGCGTGGCCCTGGAGAGCTGTCCCCCGTGAGACGTCGTTGGGTTGTGCTCGGCCTGGCGGCGGCTGGTGCCGGTGCCCTGTTCGGGGCCCTGAAACTGCCCGCCGTGGACCGCTACCTCGCCGGCAAGGTCACCGGCTGGGCTGCGGCAGCCGGGTGGGAGGTCTCCCTCGACGCCCTGGACTTCGACCCGTGGGGTCCCCGGATCGCGGTGTCCGGGCTGCGGGTCGTCGCCCCGGCCGGCTGGACGTTCCAGGCCGACGACCTCTCGGTCCGCCTGGTCGCCCTGCGCTCGTTGACCGGAACCCCCCACCTGCGCGTGGGCCTGGACCGGCCCCGGCTGGAGGGCGTGGTGCGCGCTCCGGCCAGGGCCGTCGGCCGGCGGACCCGGGGGCCCGGACGCGTGCCCCGGCTGGTGCTGGACGCGTGCCGGATCCGGGACGGCTCCGTGGACCTGGACGTCCCGGCCCTGGACCTGTCCGTGCTCCTGCCCAGAATCTCGTCGGAGTGGGAAAAGCGGTCCGGAACCTGGCTCGTGGACGGCGGCCTCGTCCGGTGGCGCGGGGTGGACGAGGTCGTCGAGCGGATCCGGTTCGAGGGGGAGCAACGGTTCGGCGCGATCCGGGTCACCCGGGCCGAGGTTCGCACCCGGTCGGTCCAGGTGACGGCGGCGGGTTCGGCCGGGCCGTGGGGTGCCCTGGACCTGACATTGGGGGGGGCGGTGGACCTCGACCCGGTCCCGGGGCCGTGGCTCGAGGCCTTCCACCTGGGCCGGTTCGCACCGGTGGCGGGCCGGGTGCGGGTGACGGGCCGGGTGGGCGGGCGCCTCGATGCGCCCGAGGTCCGGGGCACCATGACCGGGGACGGGCTCCGGTTCGGGCCCCTGGGCCCGTCGGAAGCCCGGTTCGGGTTCGAACTCGACCGGGGCGGGGTACGGTTCCGGGACCTGAGCGTGACCGGGCCTGCGCTGGCCGGCGAGGGGGTGAACGGCCGGCTGGACTGGGCGGACGGGGTGTCGCTGCGGGTGAAGGGCCGGTGCACCCGGTACGACCTGAGACGGTTCATGGGTCTTTTCGTGCCCGGGTGGTTCCCGGTGGGGATCACGGTGGCAGGGTCGTTCGAGGCAGAGGGCCCCCTGTACCCGGAACTGGCCCTCCGGTGCAGGGTGTCGGCCGAGGGCCGGGACCTGGACGTGACCCTGGCGCCCGGATCGGCGCCGGTGTACGCCCTGGCCCGGGGGACGCTGGAGACCCGGTGCACCGTGGGCCGTAAGGGCCTGGTCGTGGAGGACGGGGTGCTTCGCTCCGGGGACACCACGGTGCGGATCCCCCTCGGCCGCGTGGTGTACCGGGAGGGGCTGTGGTTCGAGACCGAGGTGGCCACCAGCGGGCTCGGCCCGGCCCGCCAGTACGTACCGGACTGGATCGTGGCCCGGGGCACGGCAAGGGGCAGGTTCGGGGGGCCGTACCGGTCCCTCGCGTTCCGGTACGCTGTGGACTTGGAGGGCGTGACCGTGCGGGGGGTGGACCTGGGCCGGTTGACCGCCCGGGCGGACTACGACCTGCAGACCCTCCGGGTGTTCGACGGCCTGCTGGAGGGCCCGGTCGGCCGGGCCCGGGTGTCGGGCACGGCCGGCCTCCACCGGGGAGGACGGTGGGACCTGGCCGTTTCTGCCGTGGTGCCGGACCTTGGTCGCGTGGTGCCCCTGGCCCGGGCGTTCGGGGTCGGATTGCCGGAGTCGGTGGCCGGGGCGGGCACTGCAGACGGACGGCTGGTCGGACCCCTCACGGATCCGGCGTTCGACGGGGGAGCCGAACTGGAGCGGGTGACCTGGGCCGGCCGGGCCGTTGGAGGGATCCAGGCCCGGGGGCGGGTGGGCCGGTCCGGGTGGGTGGCGCGGTCCGTCCGGGCCGAGATGTGGGGTGGTTCGTTGCTGGGACGCGGCAGGGGCGGTTGGGACGGGTTCCGGGCCACGGCCCGGGTGGACTCCCTGGACCTGGGCCGGATGGCCCGGGAACTGGCTGGCGAGCCCCGGCTGGCCGGCGTGTTCGGGGGGGAGGTGACGTCCTCGGGGTCGTACCGGCAGCCCGTGGCAGAGGCGCGAGGCCGGGTGAGGGGGGTCGGATGGGCCGGCCGGCGGTTCGGCGACGCGGACGTCTCGGCCCGGCTGGACGGCTCCCGGGTGACCGCCCGCGCCGTGGCCTACGGGAACGCGGTCTCGGCGGACGCGGTCGTCGACCTCGCGCCGGAACTGCCGTTTTCGGTGGACTGGACCGCGACGGACCTGCCCGTGACCGCTCTGCCCGTCCCGGTCCCGGACGCCCTCGCCGGGGGACGCATCTCGGGCCGTGGCTCGGTTCGCGGGGCGGGGGGGATCCCGCTCAAAGACTACCGGCTCGAGATCCGGGCCTCCCTGGCCGGTGCCGGCTGGAACGGGCTCCCCCTGGGCACGGCCCGGGTGCGCGCGGACTGGGCCGGCCAGGGCGTGGGGTTCCGTGCGTCGGCGGCAAAAGGGCGGCTGAGAGTGGACGGACTGTGGTCCCTGCGCCCCGGATGGCCGGTGGAGGCGACCGTTACTGTGGACGGATTTCCGGTCGCCCCGGAAGGCCGCGGCGACGGCCCGCAGGTGAGCGGGCAGGTGTCGGGCATGATCGGTGCGGCTGACCTGGCGGGCGGCCTGCCTGCCGGCGCGGCGGAGCGGTTGTGGGCCGTGCTCGGCGCGGTCCAGGACCTGGACGGCCGGCTGTCGTGGACCCCCGGGCCGGGCCCCGGGGGGTGGACGGTGCCGGCGGGTACGGCCACGGTGTCGGCCGGCCCCGGCGGTACCGTGTCGTCGGTGCTCCGGTTCCCGGCCGCCTCGGTCCGGGCAGCGGTCGCTCCCCGGACCCGGGAGTGGTCCGCCCGGGTCGACCTGGACGGGCTCCGGCCCGGCGTGCTGCTGCCCGCGGACCATCCCGTGGCCGGGCTGGCCGGGACGTGGTCGGGTCGGGCGGAACTCGCGGGCCGGGACCGCACGGTGACCGGCGGTTCTGCGGAGCTGCGCGTGGCGGGGTTCGCCACCGCAGTGGTCGCGCCGGGGGACTGGGAGGCCGAGGCCCGGTGGGCGGGGGACGGGATGCGGACCGACATCCGGGGGCCGGCCGGTGTCTCCGGGACCGCAAGGTGGGCGCCGGCCGGCGGGGCACGGGTTTCCGTTCGCCTGGACGGGGCGTCCACGGATCGGATCCTCCGGCCCGGTGTGCTGCCGCCCGGCGTGAGGGCCGAGGTCAGCGGCGACGGGGTTGTCGAGATCCCGCCGGACGGCGCGCTCCGGGGAAGACTCCTCTTGACCGAGGTTGCGGTGACCACGCCGCCGGCGGTGCTCCGCCAGGCCCGGCCGGTCCAGGTGCGCTACGAGGACGGCCGGGCGTGGCTGGACGCGCTGTTCCTGGGCGGGGACGGGCTGGACCTGTCCGTGGCCGGCTCCCTGGCGCTCGGGGAGGCGTGGGATCTGGCGGTGGCCGGCCGGTTCGGTCTCCAGGTGCTTCCCCACTGGGTTCGGGAGATCACCCGGGCCCGGGGCACCGCCCGGGCTGAACTTGCGGTGACCGGCCCGTGGGACGCCCCGCTCGTCGAGGGGCGCGCGTCCGTGGAGGCGGGCGCCCGGTTCGAGCTGGACGGCGTGGCCGGTGCGTTCGAGGACGTGGACGCCCAGGTGCGGTTCCTCCCCGGCGGGGAGGTGGCCCTGGACTGGTTCGACGCCCAGTTCGGGCCGGGGCGGGTGCACCTGGAGGGGACCGTGACCCTGGACGGGTTCCGGCCCCAGGGGTTGATGCTGTTCGCCGAACTGCGAGACCTGGCCTACGAGGCGCCGCCGGGCGTGTCCTACGAGGGGGACGCCGATTTCCAGCTCACCGGCACGGTGGACGCGCCCGAGCTGCGGGGTGACGTGCGCCTGGAACGGTTCTCGTTCCAGCGGCACGTTTCGCTCAACCAACTCCTCATCGACGCGCTGCGCCGGCGCCCCCAGGCCGTGGGGGACGCGTGGGAGCAGAGCAACCTGTTCGTGGACCTGTCGTTGCGGGGGGATCGGGATCTGCGGGTGGACAACAATCTGGCCCACGCGGACCTGGCCGTGGACGTCCGCGCCCGGGGGTATCTGCCGTCCCCCGAGGTCTGGGGACAGGTCCGGATCCTTGGGGGCACGGCCCGGGTGCGGTCCCTGGACTACGAGCTGGCCCGGAGCACCCTGGACTTCCTCGGGGACGTGGAACAGGCGCCCAGGATCGACTTGCGCGCGCGCGCGGAGACGTCGGGGTATTTCATCACGGTGGAGGTCACCGGGCCCCTGGACGACTACCAGGTGCTGCTCACGAGCGTTCCGCCTCTCCAGGACACGGACATCCTCGCGTTGCTGTTGCTGGGTGCCAAGTCAGAGGACCTGGCCGGGGGAGAGGGGGTTCCCCAGAGCCAGGCCGTGGGTCTCCTGGCCGTGGGGCTCCAGGACCGGCTCACCGGCGGCAAGGAGAACTTCCTGGGGTTCGACCAGTTCACCATCGATTCCGCCTACTCGCCCACGACCCAGTCCACGTCGCCTCGGGTGGTGCTGGGCCGCCCGATCACCCGCCGGGCGTACGCCCGGTACTCGGTGGTCCTGGGAAGCAGCCAGGAACAGGACGCCGAGATCCAGTACAACCTGAGCCGGCGGGTCTCCCTGCTGGGGACCTGGAGCGACCGGGGACAGGAGCAGCAGGGGTCCCTGGGCGGTGAACTTCGGGTGCGGTTCACGTTCCGATGATCGTCCTTCTTCTGGCCGTCGCGCTCTTGGGCGCTGCGCCGGGGGTGTCCCGTGCCGACCCGTGGGCGTGGCAGGGCGTGGAGATCCGGTCCGTGACGTACGTGAACCGCACCCGGATGCGGGACCGGGAGATCCGGGACCTGCTGCCGCTGCGGGTGGGGCGAGCGTACGATCCGGCCGCCGTCCAGCAGGGGCTGGAGGGCCTTGGACGGAAGGTGCAGATCCGGACGGTGCGGGTCCTGGGGGATGTGGTGGACGGCGGCCTGGCGATCCGGGTCGAGGTGGAACCCGCCCCTCTGGTGTGGGCCGTGGTGTTCGAGGGCAACCGGGCGTTCTCGGACGACCAGCTGGCCGGCCGGGTGAGCACTCGCAGGGACGCGCCGATACGCGATCCGGTGTTGCGCGGGGACGCGGCCCAGCTCGAAACGCTGTACCGGGAGGCCGGGTTCCCCGACGCCGAGGTCCGGGTGGACGTGGAGCCGGCGAAGGACCCGCAGTGGTTCCGGGTCGTCTTTCGGGTGGATGAGGGGACGGCTCTGGAGGTGGTGGCGATCGAACCGGACGAGCCGCTCCCCTTGGACGAGCGCCAGGTGGAGCGGCTACTGGGCCTGTTCCCCGGGGCACCGGCGTCCCGGCGGGCACTGCGGGAGGGGGCCGCCCGGCTGGTCAAGGCGCTCCACCGGGCCGGCTACCCGGAGGCGAGGATCCGCAACCCGCGGTTCGAACCCCGGGACGGCGGGGTGGCCGTGGTACTCCCGGTAACGGTGGGCGACCGGATCCACGTGTGGGTGGACGGGTACGACGGACCGATGGTCTCGGACCTGTTGGACGAGGCGCGCCAGCGGTTCGGGGAGACGATCGACGAGGACTGGATCCGGGTGGTCGCCAGGGCCATGGGGGAACACCTTCGCCGAGCCGGGTATCCAGGCGCCCGGGTCGAGCCGGTGCTGGATTTCGCGTACGGCCGCCGCCGGGCCACGTTCCGGGTGTCGACGGGACCGGGGCCGGTCCGCCTGGACGGCCTGCGGTTCGAGGGCGTCCGGCTCACCGACCCGAACGCCTTGCGACGGGTGATGGCCCTCGCCACTCGGGGGTTTCTGCTGCGCCCGCCGTTCTCCGAGGCCGCGCTGGAAGCCGACCTCGAAAGGGTGCACGCCTACTGCGTGTCCCAGGGGCTGTGGGGGGCCCGTGCGATCGTGGGGGACCTGAAGATCAAGGGAACCCGGGCGATGCTTGTCGTACAGCTGGAAGAGGGGCCGCTGTACCGGTTCGGAGCGGTCCGGTTCGAGGGGGAACTGGGCCTCGCCGAGGCCGAACTGGCGGGGATCGCCGGCATCGAGTTGGGCGACGTGGCCCTGCCCGCCGCCCTCGAACGGGCCCGGACGCGGCTCCTGGACGCCTTGTGGGCCGACGGGTTCTACTCGGCCCGGGTGGTTCGCCGGATCCGGGTCCACGCTGACAGCGCAGAGGTGGACGCGATTTTCAAGGTGAACGCCGGGCCCCGGATCCGGTTCGGGCGGGTGCTGGTCACGGGAAACACCCGCACCCAGACCAAAGTGATCCGGCGGGAACTGGACCTGGGCCGCGGGGACCCGTGGGACCCCCGGGCGGTGACCCGGAACCGCCACCGGCTGTCCCGGCTCGGTTTTTTCGAACGGGTGAACATCGACCCGCTGCCGCCCGGGAACAGCGCGGACGAACGGGGCGTCCAGGTGTCGGTGGTGGAGCAGGACGCCGGCAGCGTGACGTTCGGTATCGGGTACGCCACCGAGGAACGGCTCAAGGTGCGCGCTGGCGTCGCCCACACCAACCTGGGCGGGTACGGTCGCAGCCTGGGCCTCCGGCTCGACTACGACGCCCTGGAGAGTTCCTACGCCCTGAACTTCAGGGAGCCGTGGCTGTTCAACCACCGCCTGGACCTGCTGGCGAGTTTGCTGCGCCGGACGGAAGATCGGCCTGCCTACGAGATGGTGACCGAGGCGGCCCAGGTCCGGCTGGAGAAGACGTTTCTCGAACGGGCCAAGGGGGCGCTGCTGCTCAGCCGGGAGTGGAACGACCCGGGCAACCTGCCCCAGGACCCCCAGTCCGTGGCAGTGGACGACACGTACTGGCTGACGGCGTTCGGGCCCCTGGTGGTGTGGGATTCCACCGACGATCCGTTCAACCCCCGCCGTGGGATCCGGTGGCAGGCCCAGGCCGAGTGGGCGCCCGAAGCCCTGGGGTCGGAGATGCCGTACGAGCGCTACACCGGCGGGATCTCCGGGTTCGCGTCGTACCGGGCGTTGACCGTGGCGGTCAACGCGAAGGCGGGCGTCGCGTTCACCCGGGGTGGCAAGGCCGACCTCCCGATCAACAAGCGGTTTTTCCTGGGCGGGCGCTCCACGGTGCGGGGGTTCGGGCGGGACGAACTGGGGCCCAAGGACGCCGAGGGCACACCCGTGGGCGGCGACGCGATGCTCAACCTGAAGGCGGAACTGCGCTTCCCGATCAAGGGCCAGTTCGGCGGCGCCCTGTTCTGGGATGCTGGCAACGTGTGGAACCGGAGTTTCGACGACCCGATCAACACCGATATGCGCCAGGCGGTCGGGTGGGGCCTCCGGCTCAAGACCCCGGTGGGGCCGGTGTCGCTGGACGTGGGCTACAAGCTCGATCGCAAGGCCGGGGAGTCCCCGTACGAGTGGCATTTCACCGTTGGGTCGGTGTTCTGACAGGGGTCGCGGCTTGCCAGTGGAAAGGAGGACGCGGTGGGTGTCGAGACGACGGGTGGACCGGCGGCGCGCCGGGTCGTGCTGGTGACGGGCGGCGCGCGCAGCGGGAAGAGCCGTTTCGCCCAGGAACTGGTCGAGGGGTGGGAGGGGCGCCTCGTGTACGTGGCCACGGCCGAGGTGCGGGACGCCGAGATGGCCGACCGGGTGGCTTGCCACCGGGCCGACCGGGGGCCTCGCTGGCGCACCGTGGAGGCACCCCTGGATCTGGCCGGGGCGTTGGACGGTGCCCGCGGGATCGGGGGGGTGCTGGTGGACTGCCTCACCCTGTGGACGGCCAACCTGCTGGGGGCCCACGGGGACGACGACCGGGCAGTGGACCGGGCGGTGGACGCCCTGGTGGCGGCCGTAAGCGGGTTCCCCGGGCGGCTGTGCCTGGTGACGAACGAGGTGGGCAGCGGCATCGTTCCGGCAAACGCCCTGGCCCGCCGGTTCCGGGACGTGGCCGGCCGCGTGAACCAGCGGGTGGCCGGGGTCGCGGACGAGGCGTACCTCGTCGTCTCCGGCCTGCCCCTGCGCCTCAAACCGTGACGCGGCCCTGCGGCAGAACGCACGGGCCCCGGGAGATGGACATGACCGAAACAGAACTGAGCAGGCTGGCCGGAACGGTCCGCCCCGTGGCGGCCGACGCCCTCGAAGCGGCCCAGGCCCGTCTGGACAAACTCACCAAGCCCCCCGGCAGCCTCGGGCGCCTCGAGTCGGTGGCCCGCCGGCTGGCCGCTGTACAGGGGACCACCCGGCCCGCGATCCGGAAGAAGCGGATCTACACGCTGGCTGGAGACCACGGCGTCACGGAAGAGGGGGTGAGCGCCTTTCCCCGGGAGGTCACGCCCCAGATGGTGTTGAACTTCCTGCGGGGAGGGGCGGCCATCAACGTGCTGGCCCGCCACGTGGGGGCCGAGATCGTGGTGGTGGACCTGGGCGTGGACCACGACTTCCAGGGGGTGGACGGGCTCGTCCACGCGAAGATCCGGCGCGGGACCCGCAACCTGTCCCGGGAGCCCGCCATGGCCCGGGACGAAGCCGTGCAGGCGGTG
Organism: Deferrisomatales bacterium; assembly: GCA_024277875.1. GTDB lineage: Bacteria > Desulfobacterota > Deferrisomatia > Deferrisomatales > Deferrisomataceae > JAJRUI01. Next base: position 30,237 of record JAJRUI010000018.1, on the reverse strand, counting down.
GGGGTCGGCGTGGACCTCGCCCGCCGGGCGGCCGAGGACGGGATCGATCTGCTCGCGGTGGGGGAGATGGGGATCGGCAACACCACGGCGGCCTCGGCGATCCTCGCCGCCCTGGGCGGCCTGGACCCCGAACAGGCTGTCGGCCGCGGAACCGGGGTGGACGACGACGGCCTGCGCCGCAAGGCCGATGCCGTGCGGCGCGCACTGGCGGTCAACCGGCCCGACCCTTCGGACCCCCTCGACGTGCTCCACAAGGTGGGCGGGTTCGAGATCGCCGGCATGGTCGGGATCTTCCTGGGAGCCGCAGTTCGCCGCCTGCCGGTGGTCGTGGACGGTTTCATCTCCTCGTCCGCGGCCCTCGTGGCCGTCCGGATGGCTCCGGCGGCAGAGGACTACCTGTTCCTGTCCCACCTGTCCCACGAACGGGCTCACGCGCGGCTGCTCGACCTGCTGGACCGGGATCCGCTCTTGGTGCTGGAGATGCGGCTCGGTGAGGGGACCGGTGCGGCCCTGGGCCTCACCCTGGTGGAGGCCGCGGCCAGGCTCCTGTCCGAGATGGCCACCTTTTCCGAGGCGGGCGTCGCCAGCAAAGGGGCGTGACGTGTTGTCCCGGTTCGCCGTCGCGTTCCAGTTCCTGACCGTCCTGCCCCTGTTCGAGGCGCGGCCGGCGAACCGGGAGGACCTGGCGGGCGCCATGGGCGCGTTCCCCCTGGGGGGGGTTTCGCTGGGGGCGGGGTTGGCCGCGGTGCACGCGACGGTGGGACACCGGTTGCCCGGTGTTCTCGAGGGTGCCGTTCTGGTGGTCTTGCTGGCCTGGGCGACGGGCGGGTTCCACCTGGACGGCGTGGCCGACACCGCGGACGGCCTTTCGGGTGGGTGGACGCCGGCCCGGGCGCTGGAGATCATGCGGGACAGCCGGGTGGGCGCGATGGGTGCCGTGGCCGTGGCCTCGGTCCTGCTGGTCAAGTCCCTGGCCGTGGGCACGTCTCCCCCCGGGGAACTGTGGCGCGTCCTGGTGGTCTTTCCCGCGGTGGGCCGGGCCGCGGCCGTGGCCGTGGCCCACGGGAGCCGGTACGCCCGGCCGGAGGGCGGGTTGGGTGAGGCCTATGCGGGTGTGGACCGCCGGGTGGCCCTGGAGGCGCTGTGGTGGGTTGCCGGGGCCTCCCTCCTCCTGGGCTGGCGCGGCCTGGCGGCCCTGGGCGCGGTGTGGGCGTACACCGCGTGGCTCAGGGGCAAGTTCCGGCGCCGCCTCGACGGGGTCACCGGCGACGGGCTCGGGTTCGCCGTGGAGACCGCCGAGTGCGTGTTCCTGCTCGCGCTCCACATGTTGCAGTGAGGTTCAAAGTTCAAAGTTCGAGGTTCGAAGGGGTGACGTGTGAAAAAGGATTCTCCGACCCGGCTGTTCCTGGTGCGCCACGGTGAGGTGGACGGTGCCGGGGAGGCCCTGCACGGCCATGTGGACGTGCCCCTCACGGTTCGTGGGACCGCCCAGATGGAGGGGGCGGCTGCCTTCCTCGCCCGGGAGCCGCTCTGCGCGGTGTACGCGTCGGACCTCCAGCGGGCCCGGGTCGGTGCCGAGGTTGTGGCCCGGGTTCACGGCCTGGACCCCGTCGTGGACCCGGCGCTGCGGGAGCTGGACATGGGCGCCTGGGACGGCCGGCCCATGGCCGACCTGTGGGCCGAGCACCGCCGGGAGCTCGAGGCCTGGTGGACGGACCTGGAGGGGTTCCGGCTCCCTGGGGGGGAGAGCCTGGCCGACCTCCGGGCCCGGGTGCAGCCCGCCCTGGACCGGGCCCTCGCCCGCCACCGGGGCCGGACCCTGTGCGTGGTGGCCCACGGCGGGGTGAACCGGGTCGTGCTGTTCGCAGCCATGGGCCTGCCCCTCCAGCAGTTCCACCGGGTCGCCCAGGACTACGGGTGCGTCAACCGGATCGACTACTATCCCGACGGCCGGGTGGTGGTCGGGTGTGTGAACGCGGTCCCGGCCCTGGGGTGATCAGGGCGAAGCGGGCAGGGCCATGATCGTCGCCGTCCCGGCGGGGCAACCGGCCCCGTCCTGGGCGGACACCGTCTGGACGCCGGTGGCGGTGGGGGTGACCGTGCTGCCCGGGATGGGCACCCCGTCCACGCTGAACGCGATCGAGGCGGTCACGTCCGCGCCGCCCGAATCGGTCACGGTGAACGTGACCGGCGTTCCCACGGTCACCGTGGCGCCGGGCGGTGACAGCGTGTAGGCGGGGCACCCCGAGACGTTCACCGTGGCGGTCGCGGCGGAGCACCCGTCGGTGTTGGTCGCCCCGACCCGGAGGGTGCCCGGAACCGTGGGGGTGACCGTGTTGCCCGCCACGGTGGCCGAGCCGGGCGGGTCAACCGCAAAGGTGAACGCTGCGGTCGCGTCGGCGCCGGACGGGTCGAGCACCGAGCACGCGATCGGATCGCCCACGGCGACCGCCGCGGGCGTGGCCACCACCTGGTACGCGGCGCAGGTCGCCGTGAGGCCGGCCGGGCCGGCCGGGCAGCCGTACCCGTCCTCGGCGACCACCGACAGGGTGCCGGGGGCGGTGGGGGTGACCGTGTTGCCGGAGACCACCGCGGGGGCGCCCACGGGTTCCACCCGCAGCGAGAAGTCGCCGGTCACGTCGGTGCCGTCCGGCGCCCGCACCGTGTAGACCACGGGCGTGCCCTCTGGTACGGTGGACGCGTCACCCGTCAGACCGTAGGCCGGACACGCGGGCGTCGCAGTGACCGGGCCGAGGGTGCACTGGTCGTTGACGAGCCGCGCCGTGAAGGAGACCGGCGCGAGGTCGGCCACCGTGTAGTCCTGCCCCCCCAGCGCGGTTCCGTCCGCGTAGAACGCGTACTGGCCGCTCACGTCGTCGGCCCCTTCCTGCACCCGCAGGGTCACCGTGTCCCCGGGGGCGGGCGCGGTGTCCGACACCACCAGGGCCCGGCCCGCCGGGCAGTTGACCGTGAAGTCCACGTCGGCCGAACACCCCACCGGGTCGGTGGCCGTGAGCCGGGCACCGCCGATCCCGTCCGCCTCCACGGTCGCCGTGACCCCGCCGAGAACGCTCACGAGCTGCAACGTGGACGGGTTGTCCACGGCCCAGGCGACGCCGCTCCCCGGCGGGGCGGTGCCGGTGGCGGACACGACGGCCTGCTCCAGGGGATGCAGGCTGGTGCCGGGGGACACGGCCAGTTCCAGGCCGCAGTACACCTCCACCTCGGCCTCGGCCACGCACCCGGTGTCGTCCACGGCCCGGATGATCGCCGTGCCCACGGCCACCGGGGTCACCAGGCCCGTATCGTCCACCGTGGCCACCTGTGGCGCGAGGCTGCTCCACACCACCGCTCCCTGGGGCCTGTGGGCCGTGAGCTGGATCGGGTCGGTGCCCAGGGCCACCTGCGGGGCCACCGGTGACAGGGACAGGCCGCAGCACAGGCTGCACAGGGACAGCCGGCTCTCCATCCACCGGGGGTCGTACCGGATCTCGGCACCGGCGGCCGCCTGCACGCCCCGCTCGGCCACCACCGACCCGTACACCCGGACGGCTCCGGACAGGGTGACCCCGCCGTCCGCGTACAGGGCGCCCCGCACGTTCACGGACTCTGTCCCGGCGGACACCGGTCCGGTGCCGGGCAGGAAATCCACGGGCAGGTCTTCCCGGCCGAACGCAGCGGTGTTCTCGTCGTACCGGGCGTCCGCCACTGCGCCGGCTTCCACCGGCACCGTCTTCTGCCCTCCGGCCGGGGCCAGGTCCACCGAACCCGCCACGTAGATCAGGCCTTCCGTGTAGTACGGCCCGCGCACCGTGTGCACCGGCAGGTCCGCGAGGTCGGCGCCGTCCACCAGGCCGGCAGACCGGAACCCGTCCAGGGCGTCCACGAAGATGAACGCGCCGTCGTGGGTGGCAGAGGCCGTGCCCGGGCCGGGCAGGGCGGTCACCTCCTCGAACGTTCCCCGCTGCAGGGTGGCCGGGTTGTACAGGGTGCCCCCGGCCTCGGTGTACCAGTACGCCTTTCTCGCCCGGGCCAGGTTCTTGAGCCGGTCGTAGTCCAGGCGGGCCAGGAGGCTGGCCGTGTCCGGGACGGCCTGGAAGTAGTTGCCCTGGGTCGTGCCGTAGAGCGCGCCCGCTCCCCCCGGCAGGAACGGCCGGTCCACCGTGCCCGCCGGAGTCAAGGGTGTGCCCCCCACCCGGATCTCGCCGCCGACGTACGCGTTGAAGAACCGGTCCAGCGCCCCGGTGGCGCGAAGGGCTGCTCCGAAATCCTTGGCCAGCAGCGTCGGCGGCGCCGGCAGCAGCAGGTTGCCGGCCACCACCGCGTCTCCGCCCCGGACGACCAGGTCGCCGTCCCAGTCGCCGAACGACAGGGCCGGGCCGGGCAGGCACACCGGGATCGGCGGCACCAGCAACGCCTCGGCCACGCACAGCCGGTCCGACAGATCGTCCGGGTCGGTGTAACGGGCCGTCAGGTACAGCACCCGGTCCCGGCCCACCCGCAGCGCGCCGCTGAAGTCGCCGTCGTTGAGGTCCGTGGTGATGGGCAGGCTGCCCTGGAAGTACGGGCTGTCCACCGACCGGGTGCCGTGGATCGTGACCTCGTACAGGTTCGGGCTCTCCTGGTCCAGGACCGGCCCGCTGGGACTGCCCTCCCGGACCTCCACCAGGAGCCCCCGGCCCGTGCCGGCCGTGTTCTTGATGTCGTCGGACGCGTACGCCGTCCGGTTCTGGTCACAGTCCCGCACCCGAAAGTACACCTCGTTGCCGTCGGCCGCGCACAGGGGTGTGTCCTGGGCAGGGGGGTGGGTCGGCACGGCACCGGGGTTGTCCGGTACCGGGCTGATCAGGATCTCGGAACACCGGGAGTCCACCGAGATCGTGTCGGACTGGCACGTCACCCCGGCGGTGCCCGCGGGCACCGTGGCCGGGTCCGGGATCTGGACCTCGATCCGGAACGCGTCCCCGGACTGGGCCGATCCGATGAACAGGGGCACGGACAGGTTCTGGGAACTGCCTGGAGCGCCGCCGGGGAATGTGGCCTGGAGGGTGGCCTGGGAGAAGTTGCGGTCGAAGCTGGGCAGCCCGGTCCCCGAGACGCCCACGATGGTGAGCAGGGCCGTGGTGCCGGTGGGCACGCACTGGGTCACCACCACCCGGGACTCTGCGTCGCACACCTGGTCCAGCAAGGTGGTGGGTGCGCCCGCAGCGTTGAGCACCTGGGTGGAGCAGGTGGCGCACGGCTCGACCGTGGGGGTCAGGACCGCAGCGGGACCCGCCGTCCCCCACCCGGGGGTCAGGGTGATCGTCGGCGCGTACGACAGCCCGCCCACGGTGCACGTGGGCGGCTGGTACCGGAGTTCGAACGCGCCCGGTGTTCCGTTGTGCTCGAGTACCGGGACCCGGAGCGGGTCCGGGGACGGGTTGTTCGGGGACGAGAGCGCTCCCTGGTCCGGGGGTGCGGCGGCGCCCACCGCCTGGGGTTCCAGGACCGCTTCGACCGGGGTTCCCCGCCGGGCCAGGGACTGCATGGCGTTGCCGCACCGGTCCGCGACGCCGAACACGTCTGCCGCTGGCAGGCGGCCAGGCCCCCCGCCCGGGCAGTCGGTGTACGGTGCGGACGCGATCGTCCACGCTGCCGGCGGCACCAGGGCGTCGGGCTGCAGGAACACCTGGATGTCGGCCTGCTGGCCGGCCGGGACCGCCTCCACACGGGTATCGAACCGGTCCGGATCGGCCGCGGATCGGAGCGCCGAGAAGTTGCTGCCGTAGTCACCCCGGGTCCGGGACGTGTAGGTTACCGAACCGGTGGGCTGGTCCAGGTCGGTCACGTCCAGGGTGCCGAACTCGGTGGTGCCCACCCGCACGCCCAGGGGGTGGGCTGCCGCGTCGTCCGGCAGCACGGTGTTGCGACACGCGTCCAGGACCCGGTACCCGATCGTGACCGACTCTCCGCAACTGTCCACCTCGTACAGGGGCGGCGGCGGCCACGCGGACGGCGGGGGCGCCGGTTCCGGTGGGGGTGCTGCGGTCGCACCGAACACGGCTGCGTCCGGCAGCCCGGGCACGAGTTCCACCACGGTTTCGCTGGCGTGGGGTGCGCACGCGCCCATGGGCGGGAACGACAGGCTCGGCGGCTCGGCGGTCTGGGCGGTGACCGTGTAGGTGCCCAGGGGAACGCCGGTGCAGTCGGCAGGCCAGGTGAGCACGGCCGTGACATAGCCGTCGGCGTCGGCCACCCAGTTCCGGCCCCCGCCCAGGTCGAACACGTCCGCCCCGTGCCCGGCCGGGCCGGCCACGGACAGGTTGACCGTCCGTCCCGGCTCGGGGATGCCGCCCCGGGTCACCCGGAACACCAGGGGGGTCGTGAGGCCCCGCTGGTCGGGCGCTCGCAGGGTCAGGGCGGTCGTGGACGGGGTCACGATCGGGCAGTCCCACAGGTTCCTGGGGGTGATCGCGGTGGACAGCACGATCCGGCGGTGGCCGCCGAACCGGGGGTAGCGCGGATCCGCGCTGGCCGTCTCGGCCACCACGGTCACCTCGATCCGGCGCACCACGGCGTCCAGCGGCTCGCCGCCCGCCAGCCGGGGGCTGGTGGTGGTGTCCGCCCGGTCAAGCCACTCGTACGACCCGTCCCCGTCGAAGTCCCCCTCGTACCGGAACAGGGGGGTGCCGGCCGTGGGGTTGGCCAGCAGGAACGCGACCTGCTGGTCCGCGCCGCCGTTCACCTCACGGTACAGGGTGTAGAACGCCTCCCCGGTCCTCTGGACGAGGCGGTACCGGTAGGTTTCGGCCGGGTCGGTGGTGTTGTAGGTGCCCGGGGGCATCACCGGGAACGGGTCGGCCGGGTCGGCGCCCGGCACGGTGGCGCCGGGGGGCAGCGCCGTGGCCGCCGGATCCCGGTCCGCCACGAACGCGATCTCGTACTCGTGGGCCACGAGGAGCCGTGGCTGGCCCGCGTCCGTCCGCGCCCCTGCGCCCAGGGAGGTGAGGGCCCGGGTCAGTTCGTCCACCGCGACCCGGGCGTTCTGCTGGGCGTCGGCCAGTTCGTCCTGCACGTTGTACGCGCGCTGCTGGGCGATCAGGAACTGGTAGAGGAGGCCCAGGAAGATCCCGGCGATCGCCAGGGTGACCAGCACCTCGACCAGGGTGAACGCGCGCGACCGCTTCCGTGCTCTGGACATGATCAGTACCTCGCCCGTGAGGTCACCAGGGACACCGAGCCGCTCCCCCGACCCGGCTGGTTCCACGAGACCGTGACCAGGATGCGTCCCAGGTCGCCGCCGTCTCCCGGCAGGACCGGCACGGGCACGGGTTCCCACCGGCGGGTGAAGATCCCGTCCACGGTCTCGGTGCCGGCTGCCAGGGCCGCCCACTGGTCGTATGGCAACGTGCCGAGTTCTTCCACCTTCTCCTGGGCCAGGGCCACGGCCCGGGTGCGCACCGACGCCAGGTCGTTGGACCGGACGTTGGCCACGAGCAGGGGCATCAGAGCAGCCAGCCCCACGGCGAACACGGCGGCCGCGATCAGCAGCTCCACCAGGGTGTAGCCCGGGGCACCGGGCCGGGTGCGACGGGGTACGACGGCCGGCACGGTTGTTACTCCCAGGACGAGGTGGACGGGTTCCACCGGTACGCGCGGGCCCGGCCCGTGGTGCTCATCACGGTCACCTTCCGTTCGGTTTCCGGGTGTCCCCCCGGCAGCAGGTGCACCGTGCCGCCGTTGGAGGTGCCCCGGGGCTTGAACGTGGCCACGTCCCCGGCAAACGTGACCGGGTCGGCCACCTGGGCGCTCGCGATCGCAACGTTGTCGTACAGGGCCGGGATCTCGGCGCGGCCGACCTCCTCGTCTCCCGCGGTCAGGTCCCCGGAGCCGTCGGTGTCCAGGACGACCCGGTAGGCGCTCGTCGCGGTGTCGAACGCCACGAACGCCCGCTGACCCTTTTCCACGGCAAGCCCTCGGGCCAGCCTCAGGTCGGCCACCAGCTGCCGCGCAGCCCCGGAGACGCGCTGGGCCGGAAGGCTCGCCAGCAGGTACGGGACCGCGATGCCCGCCAGCAGGGCGACCAGGGCCACCGCGATCATCAGTTCCACCAGGGTGAACCCCGGGGTCCGGTCAGATCTCGTCCGCAACTTTCCAGTCCCCCACGGTCTGGGAGCGCCACCCCGCCCGCTTGACCTGCATCTCGACCCGGCCCCAGTCGGTGCCGGTGGTCCCGGTGGCGGTGATCCGGTAGGTGCCCGGAGCCGTGGACACGGCGGTGACCGACGCGGTGCCCAGGGGCGCGCCCCCTGCGTCCGAGAACGTCCGGTCCCAGGCCGCCGGGTCGGCGTCCGCGTCTCCGGGCAGGGCGAGGCCTCCGGCCAGGGCGGCCACCCAAGGGTTGGTCGTCAGGGTGTACGGGCCGGGGGAGGGGTCCGTGGACACGGACAGTTCCACCTCGGCCGGGGTCGCCACCAGGTCCACGGCGGACGCGGACACCCGGAACGCGTCCCCGTCGGCGTTCCACAGGGTCCAACCGGCCCAGCTGTCCACCCCGGACGCCGTGGCCCACGCCGCGTCCGCAACCACCAGCCGGGCGCCGTCCCACGCGGCGTCCCCGGCGGGGATCTCCCGCACCAGTACGAACGGACCGGCCTCTGGCTCGGGCCGGCCGGTGGTGTCCAGCAGAACGCTCGGGCTGGCCGGCCCGCTGTTGTCCAGCACCGGGTACCGGGTGCCCAGCCGGTCCACCAGGGCGAACCCCGTGTACAGGCCCGAACCCCAGGTCAGGCCGGGCGGAAGGGGGGTGGCCAGAGACACCGTGGCCGTCCCGGGGGTGACCAGGGTGGGGGACGAGATCTTGCCCCAGGACCGGGCCGCGTAGTACCGGGCCTCTTCCAGGGCGGCCTGGGCCACGTACAGGGCTGTGCGGGCATCCCGGTCGTGGGCCGAGATCTTCACCTCGAGGGTGGTGGACTGGATCGCGGCCGCGCCCAGCACGCTGAGCAGGGCGAGCACCATCATGGCGGCGGCGAGGGCGAAACCGTTTCGGTGCACCGGCTCGGTCCCTGGGAGAGGTTTCGGAGCAACAAGGACCTTAGAGTCTACCAGAAACCCCGGCGTGGACAAGTCGGGCGACCGGGCCGCCCGGAGGCGCGAAAAAAAAGAGCCCCGGCGCGGTGCGCCGGGGCCGGAACGAGCAGGGGTGCCCCCCGGGTCAGTTGTTGATGGTGATCTGGACCGTCCGGGTGGTGGACGTGACCCCGCACGGGTGGCTGGACCGGGTGAACGCGATCACCTCCAGGGTATAGGTCCCGTCTGCCCAGCCGGTGATGTCCCCCGGGTTGGCCGGGCAGTTGTTGCTGCCGAACCCGCAGTACCCGTAAATGCTCTCCCGCTGGTAGTGGATCACGGTACCCGACGCGTTGTACGCCCGGAACTCCAGGTGATCGATCTGGTCCCGGATGTTCGAGCCGTTCAGGTCGTCCGGGTACCCCTCCCACACCATGGTGGGCCGGCCGACGGCAGCTCCGTAGGTCTCCCCATCGGCCGGGTACAGGATCGTGAGGTCCAGGCACGCGGGCGGGTTCACGGTGAGGACAGTGTCGGCCGTGCAGCCGGTGGTGGCGCTGTCCGCGGCCGTGATCGTCACCGTGCCCTGGGTGTCGCCGGTGGCGTCCACGCTGGTGCCTGTGCTCGCCGACAGGGAGACCAGGCCGCCGTCCGAGGACGACTGGGTCCAGGTGACCGTGCCGTTGGCCCCGGACGCGGTCAGGGTGGCCGGCGAGCCGCCCACGTCCACATCGGTGGCGGTGGAGGACACGGACAGGGTGCACGGCGGTTCCACCGTGATGTCCACGGTCGCGGTGCACCCGCTCGGCAGGGAGTCTTCGGCCGTGATCGTGACCGTCCCGGCCGCGGTGCCGGTCACGTCGGTGGTGGTCCCGGTCGTGTCCGAGAGCGTGGCCGTGGCCCCGTCCGGCGAGGACCACGACCAGGTGACCGTGCCGTTGGCCCCGGACGCGGTCACCGTGGCGGCCGCGCCGCCCACGCCGATGGTCGTGTCGGAACTCGACACGCTCAGGCTGCACGGTGGGTCCACCACGGTCACGTCCACCGTGGCCGTGCACGTCGGGTCCATCGGGTCGGCCACGGTCACCGGGACCGACCCGGTGGTGGCCGCCAGGCCGGTCAGTTCGAACGTGTCCGACGACACCGCCGTCACCTGCACCTCGGACGGCACGGTCCAGTCGGACGTGGACAACGCCCCGGACGCGCCCGACACGGTCACGGTGACCGGGCTGCCACCCACCTGCAGCGTGGTCGCGGTCGGGCTGACCGCCAGGGCGCAGTTGACGGTGAACGACACGTCGTCCGAGCAGCCGAGCCCCCCGCCGGTGGCCCGCAGGGTGGCCGTTCCCACCTGGCCGGCCACCACGTCCGTGGACTGGGCCTGCTGGTTGGTCAGGGAGATCGCGCTCGAACCGAGCACCGACCAGGTGACCGGCTGGCTCACCACGACCGTGGCCGTCTCCCCCAGGTTCAGGCTGGTTCCCGGGCTCACCGACGGGCTCAGGACGCACGGGGTGACGCTGACCCCGAGACCCACCGGGCACAGGGGCTGGAGGGTGTCGCTCAGGGAGATCGTGGTGGTGCCCACGCCCACCCCGAGGACCTCGGTGGTCACCGTGTTGAAGGTGGCCACGGCCGGATCGGCGGAGGACGCCACCAGGCCGCCGGTCAGCCCGGTAACTGTGACACCGGTGGTGAGGTTCTGCTCCACGCTCACCGAGCCGGGGGTCACCCCGAGGCTGCAGGTGAGCAGCGGCCGGGTCGTGCAGATCGTGCACGGGGAGATGCCGTCTCCCCGCAGGCGGTAGTCGTACCAGACCTGGGGGGATCCGCTGGTGTAGGTGATCCCCCGCTCGGCCATCAGGGCGCCGTAGATCACGGGGCTGCCGTTGAACACGGCCTCTCCCTCCAGGTAGATCCCGGCCCGCAGGTTGACCGGAAGGGACAGGCTCTGGGTGCTCTGGGTCTCGTCGAAGTCCACGGGCAGGTCAGACTCGGACGGGGACCACACCGGCCCCGTCCCCAGGGGGTTGTCCAGGTAGTGCTCGTCGTACTCGGGCGGCGTGTCCACCGGGATCGAGGTGCCCGACCCCGCTGCAGTCGTGAACCGTACCGATCCGGCGATGTAGATGATCTTCGGGTCGGCGCCGGTGAACACGTCGCCGACGGTGAACGAGGGCAACGTTCCGGTGGACGCCGCATCGATGCTCGCCCCGGTGGACGACGGCTGGGGCGGCCCGAACGTGTCCACGAACACCAGGGACAGGGCCGGATCCTGGATCACGTCGGCCAGGCACCGGGTCGTGCCCGCCCCGGCCGGGTTGAACACCTGGTTGCCGTCGGTGCAGCCCAGCGAGTTGCTGGTCAGGGTGTACCAGTACGAGCCCGTGGCCAGGGCGAACCGTTTGAGCTGGTCGAAGTCCAGTTCGGGAGCGAGCACCCGGATCCCGTTGTGGGACACGTTCTGGAAGTAGTTGCCCAGGTCGTCCGTGAGGAGGAACGGCCGCGTCGGGAGAGACGCGGTGTCGCCGGAACCGGTCTGGTAGTAGCCGCCCCCGCCGGACGCGTCCTGTCCAACGTACACGTCCAGGAACCGGTCCTCGGTCGTCCCGGACAGGCTGGCCGTGCTTCGCTTGGCCATGGACGGGGCCGTGGCCGCGCCCAGGTCCACGACGCCCTCGACCGCCACGTCGCCCCACCTCACCTCGAGCGCGCCGGGCAGGTCCAGGCCGTTGTAGGACGAGATCGCGTTAAAGAAGCAGGTCTCCACCGGAGCGGTGAGGCCGTCCACCACCTCCACGCAGGTCTCGCCGTCCACCGGGTCGGTGTAGGTGGCGATCAGGCGCAGGTTGGCGCCCTTCGGGTACCTGAGGACGCCGTCGTAGGACGCGTTGCTCCCGTCGTCCACCAGCACGGGCAGGGGCGAGGTCACCCGGGACCGTAGGTACTGGGGATCGGCAGCGTACGGGTCCAGGTCCACGTACTCCCGGTCGTACACGACCCCGTCCGCCTCCAGGTCGATCCGCACCTCGTTGAGGGTGTTGATCGAGGAGCCCAGGGTGCCGCTCTGGCAGTCCTTGACCTCCACGAACAGCTCGGACACGCTGGTGATGCAGGTGACCCGGCCGGTCTCCACCTGGCTCGGGGTGTTGAAGCTGCTGTCCGAGTAGAGCGCCACCGACTCGCACGCGGTGGACACGGTGAGTTGCTGCCCGCACGACCACTGGGCAGAGGCCTTGTTCGGGTAGTACGCGGTCACGGTCAGTTCGTCGCCCGGCTGGGCGTCGGTCACGTACACGTCCAGCAGGACCGGGCTGGTGCCGAACGTGTACGAGATCAGCTGGACCACGGCAGTGCCCGGGGGGCTGAACGAGCCCACGGCGGTGCCCGTGGTGGTGGTCACCTCGATGTCCAGGGTCTTCCCGGCCAGGGTGCACCCGCCGATCGACACGGTCCCCCGCTGCTCGCACATCGTCGGGTTCTGGACCACCTCCACCGCGCACGTGGCGCACCCGTCCACCGGCACGCTCTGGGGGCCGGCCGAGTCCACCACGGTGCCGGACTCCCGGAGTTCGACGCTCACCGTGTCGGTGATCGCCGAGCCCGGCGGGATCGTGCACCCGTCCAGGGTGTATTCCAGGGTGTAGTCGGTGCCGGACGGACCCGAGATCGTGGCCGCCCCCTCGCCGGTCACCACGGGCTCCAGCGCGTACGGCGCGCCCAGGGCGTCGGTGATCGGGTTGTCGTGGCAGTCCACCAGCTGGAACGGGTCCGACGTCAGGGTCAGGTCGGTGCAGTCCTGGAACGCCGTGGCCGGGGCCGTGGGCACGAACGGGGCCAGCCACGTGGCCGGGCTGTTCGGATAGATCGCGGCCGGCGGCCACGGCCGGAGCGTCACCCCGAACAGGGGGCTCGTGTAGGCCGGGCTGAACGTGGTGGTGCCGGAGCCGGTCACCGCGATGGTGCTCGGCGTCCAGGTGGACCCGCCGTCCACCGAAACCTCGGCCGTGAGGGACGCGAACGCGCCCGTTCCCGGGTCGGGCAGGGTCAGGGTGAACGTCTCGTCGGCCTGGGTCATGGACGCGGGGGACACGGAGCCCACGGACGGGGAAAATCCGAACGTGAGGGCCGTGTCCGGGGACGCCTCGTTCCCGCACACGTCGTAGCCCACGGCCTGGAACGTGAAACTGTTGGCCGACGACCCGGTGCACGCGCTGTCCGCGTACGTGTCCACCGGGCCGGTGGGATGGGTGACCTCCAGCCGGTCGGCGTCCCCGGCCACGAACCCGACGGACACCGCGTTCTGCAGGGTGAACCGCTCGGGCCCGGTCGGCCGGCAGTCCACCTCGGTGGTGGCCGACACCGCGATCGACCGGGCCAGGTCCTGGTAGTTCAGGGTGATCGACGCCTCGCCGTTGGCGTCGGTGGTGGCGGTGGACGTGGTGGTCACCGTGGGCAGGGTGGCAAACGACGCGCCGCTCGACGGGTCGAGCTGGAAGACCAGGTCCTGCCCCGCCACCGGGTCGCCGAACTGGTCGATCACGGCCGCCGTGACCGTGGCCGACGCGGGGCACCGGGGCTGGGCCGGGTTGGCCACCAGGGTGATCCGGCCGCACGAGTTTGCCGACAGGTTCCGGGGGCTGATCCGGGTCCGGAACGTGCGGCGCCGGTACCCGTCGTTGGTGAACGAGACGCCGGTGCGGGGGTCGCCCGACGCGTCATAGGTGGCCACCGTGTTGTCTTCGGGAGAGAACGTCGCCTGGTAGCGCCGGTCGGGCTGGCGGGTGCGCAGGGTGATCTGGATCTCCACCGCCCGGATGCGCGCGCGTTCCGCCGCGCCGAGGGGATAGTACGTGGGCAGGGCGGCGCCCGTGGTCGGGTGCAGGGGCACGATCTCGTCCCCGTTCTGGTCGTAGTACTTGAACACCAGGTTGTCCACTTGGCCGGCGATCTCCTCGAGATTGAGCGCGGTGGCCGTGCCCGAGGTGTCCGGGGTGATCCGGTACAGGGTGTACGGCGGGCCCCGCAGGGCCAGGGGGATCTCCCAGTCCACGCTCTCGTCCGCGTCGACCCCGTCCGGGGGGGTGTCCTGGTCGAAGAACACCCGGACCGTGCGGCTGGTCTTGGCGGTCACCCCCGGGTCGTCCCCGATCCGTTCGGTGGCCGTGGCCCCGGGTTTGGACACGGCGAACGCGATCACCTCGTCCGCGGTGATGATGCCCTTGTCGTCGGACCGGTACGGGTCGTCGGCCTGGACCACCAGGTAGTGGTCCGAGGCGGCCAGCACGACCTGGCCCCTGAGGGACACGGTGGACCCGGTGGTCGGGGAGAACGCGCCCGTCTGCTGGAGGGCCTTGGTCACCAGCTGCTCGGCCACCCGGGCGTCCTGCTGGAGGCGGTTCACCTGGTCCTGCACGCCGTAGGTCTGCCGCTGGGCGATGAAGAACTGGTACACCCCGGCCAGCAGGATCATCCCCACAGCCAGCGCCACCAGGAGTTCCACCAGGGTGAATCCGTCCATGCGCTGCGCGTCGTCGCGTCTCATCGCCATCCTCCGAAGCCCGGCCCACGACCGCGAGCGGCCGGGCCGAATGCTATTCGTCCCGCCACGCCTGGCGCTCCACGCTGTAGATGCTGGGCACGTACGGAGGCCAGTAGTCCTGGTTCATGAACCCCACATCCCAGCCGAAGTTCCGGGAAGGTGGGCTGTACACGTCGCCGAAACCCCGGCCGCAGCACCGGAACTCGGCCGTGGCCTGCTGGCTGAACCACAGGTTGATCAGGCACCCCGTGATGAAACAGTTCTGCCCGCCCCAGTCCTCGATGAACCGGGGGAAGTTGTGGATCCCCGCCTCCTCGCCCGAACCCCCGGCCCGGAAGTTGAACCGGCCGGTGAAAATCGCCGCGTTGAACGCGGTGGCCCGGGCGTTGGGTTTCTCGTAGCTGCCGCCGGTGAACCCGAACGTGTGCTCGTCCGAGTCGCTGTTGGTCGCGGCCCGGTTGTTGCCCCACCGGTTGCTGAGCAAGGTGGTCATGTCGCTCACGATCGCCAGGCCGAAGGACGCACCGGGATCGTTGCTGCCGGCTGCTGCGCCGGGCGCGTTCAGGTCGCCGTCGATGTACACCGGGTTGTCCGTGACCAGGGTGGTCCGGGTGTACAGGGTGGGGCTCGTCTGCCGGTCGTCCACGTTCCGGGTGCGGCCCGCCCGGGACCCGACGATCTTGAGCGCCTGCAGGGTCGTGCCCGCTGTGAACCCGGTGGACGGGGTGCGGGACGCGTAGATCAGCAGCTGGCGGTCGCTCTCCGAGGTGCTCCCGTCGAACGCCCCGTTGTCGGCCCAGTCGATGTAGTCCCGGTACCACAGCTGGAGCCGCTGCAGGTCGATCACCAGCAGGTCCACGTCCTTGTTCTCCCGGGGGTCTGCCCGCTCCAGCACGCACGGGTACCACGGGTTCGGGGTGCCTCCGGTGGATCGGGACGCGTCGTACAGCACGTTGCCCGTGTCGTCGGTGGTGACCACGGCCTCCGGGGAGTACACGATCGTTCCGGGGTACAGGGCCACGGTGCCAGCCGCGGTGGATCCTGGATCGTACACCTCGGCGGCCAGCCGGTTGTTGCCGCTCCCGTCCGGACTGGCCACGGTGATCGCTCCCGTGGGCCAGGACGCGAAATCGACGTAGGTACCCGTGGCCACCTGGTAGTTCTGGACGAGGGAAGTCACGTCGGTGGGGCTGCCGCCGTTGGGGGTGAACCAGATCTCGAGGGACCCGTTGCCGGCCAGGATTTTCATGCCGTCCACGTCGGGCCGGGTCGGCCCGTCGGCCATCTGCTCGTAGAACCCGCCCCGCTGCAGGGTCTGGAACGACGCCGACGGCAGCCGGTCCACCCCGGTGCGCACGTGACCCACGCCGTCCGCGTCCACGAACCGGGCCTCCTGGGTCGCCTGGTTGGCCGCGGTGATCGAGGTGTTGACGTTCTCGTAGTCGGAGGAACTGGTGGCCGTGGTGGTGAGGTTGCGCACCCGGACGTACACCCCGCCGGAGGTCCGGAACCCCGTGGTGTTGCCCTCGAACAGGTACTCGCCCACCCGGATGTCTCCCACCACGGACAGGATGTTCGGGGTGAACGTGGTGCCGTAGAAGTTGTTGAACGTGATCGGGCTGCCGGGCGCGAAGTACAGGTTGCCGTTGGTGTGGACCCGGCCCCAGGACGTCATGGCCGGCCCCGAGTGCCACGACAGGTCGTCGTCGAAGAAGATGTAGTACTGCACGAGCGGGGTTTCGAGCACCTGGACCGTCTCGGCCACCAGTTCGTTCCCGTCTTCGCCGGTGGCCCGGGCCCGGACCGCGTAGGTGTACGCGAAGTGGAGCACCCCCTGGCCGCTCTGGACCGTGGTGTACACGTACGGGTCCGGTGCAGAGGCCGGGTTGTTCGGATCCAGGCCGTTCTCGATCCGGAACTCGGTGGTGTACCCGTTGAACGGGTTGTCGTAGGGGTCGCCGTCCGCGGTGGCGGGCTCGGTCCAGCCGGCGGACGAGCCGGGCACGTACGGCCTCAGTTGCTCCCGGAACGCCCCGATCACCCGGCCCACGGCCGTGTCCAGGGCGGCCTCGGCCGCGTAAAACGCCTCCTTGTTGACCTGCTGGTTCATGGCGAGCCGGGTGTCCAGGGTGGCGGTCATCAGGCTGCCGGCCCCGAGCAGGGACAGGAGGGCCAGCACCACGAGGCTGGCCACCAGCACGGTTCCGCGTCGGTTGCGTGGCTGCACGATGGTCACCTCCGGCTGAACATGGACTCCAGGTGGACCGAGTGGGTCTGGCCCGACCGGCTGGTCCACGTGGTGGTCACGGTGGCCTTGGCGTAGTCGGTGCGGCCCCGCAGGGTGATCGGCTCCACGGTCCACGACCGGGACACGGTGGTCCCGGTGCCCAGGGTGTTGGAGTCGGAGTTGCCGTACACCATGCCGCTGCCGTAGGTCCCGCCCCCCAGTTCGGACAGCACCTCGTACTCGGTGCCCGAGGTGTTGGTGGCGGCCGAGCCGCCGGTGCTGCCCGACAGCAGGCCCGACACCTGGGTGCCGTCGGCCAGGGTCGTGTGCAGGGGGTCCGTGGAGACGAGATAGTCGAACCCGAACACGGCGAAGTTGCCGGGCTGGTCGGTGGTGCCGTACCGGCGGAGCTGCTCCATCTTCTCCTCTGCCAGGAGCGTGGCCTCGGCCATCTCGTGGTTGAAGGTGTTGGCCCGGACGTAGGTGATGCCCATCTTCGCCACGGCCAGCAGGCCCACGGCCAGCACCACCAGGGCCACCAGCACCTCGACCAGGGTGAACCCGCGCGTAGCAGGTTGCGAAAAAAGCAACCTGCTACGCGCCCCACGGGAGTGACGCCAAATCGCTGGGTTTGAAAAACCGAGTGATTTGAAAGGCCTCGACGGGGCCGCCCCCGAGAGGCCGTTGCGGAAAAAACCACGGATGGGGTTTTTCCGCACCCTGATAGAACCCATCAGTACTCCTCCCACGAGCCCGAGGCCGTGTCGTACCGGTACCGGGCCACCTGTCCCCCCCGGCTCACCCGGATCGCCCGCAGGCGGTCGTTCCGGACGCCCTTGTCCGCGGCCGGGAGCAGGTACAGCTCTCCGGGTGAAGAGGTCAGCCCGTTGGGCAGGAAGGTCGCCCGGACGGGAGAGGACGTGGAGCCGAACGACGCGGCGGCCGACAGGGTGCTGCCGGACAGTCCGGTTACGTTGTTGTAATCGAGGGACACGTTGGGGAAGTCCGTGGCGAGGGAGAGGGTCTTGACCGCGGTGTTGGTCGTGGACCAGTCGTTGTCGTCGTCCTCGTACACGGTCAGGGTCTGGGCGGCCGGGTCGAACGCCACGTGGTGGACGCGGTTCTTGGCGATCGCCCGCATCCGGACCAGGTTCAGTTCCGTCGCGATTACCTGTACGGCCCGGTCCACCCGGTATACGGGCAGGTACGCAAACAGGCCGGGGGCCGCCACCAGCCCGAGGATCGCGATCACCGCCAGGGTGATGATCAGCTCGACCAGGGTGAACCCGCTCAACCGTCTTTCCCGTCTCATGGGACGATCCTTTCCGGCGTTCCCCCAAGGGACGTCTCCACCGGCATGCAACCCGTGTTCCGCCCGGGGAGGCGCGCCACGTCCCCGCCACCCTCGTCCGGCGGGGTCACGGCCAGGACCTCGCGGGGCGTGGTGATGCCGCGCCGCACCAGGCTGGCACCGGCCTCCCGGAGGGTCCGCATGCCCGCCCCGCGGGCCAGGCTCCGGAGGTGGGCGGTGGGCCGTGTCCGGTGCACCGCCTCGGCCAGGTCGGGGCTGAGGGGCAGAACCTCGTACAGGCCGGCCCGGCCCCGATAGCCCGTGTTGCGGCACCGGGGGCACCCGGCCCCGGCCAGGACCCTGGTGTCGGGCGGCAGGCCGAGCAGTTCGGCCTCCAGGGGGGCGATGTCCTCGGGCCGGGCGCAGTCGGGGCACGGACGGCGCACCAGGCGCTGGGCCACGATCCCGAGCAGGGTCGAGGACAGCAGGTACGGCTCGACCCCCATGTCCAGGAGGCGGCCGACCCCGCCGGCCGCGTCGTTGGTGTGGAGGGTGGACAGCACCAGGTGCCCGGTCAGGGCGGCCTGAACGGCCATGGCCGCGGTCTCCCCGTCCCGGATCTCCCCCACCATGATCACGTCCGGGTCCTGGCGGAGAAGGGTGCGCAGGGCCGCGGCAAAGGTCAGCCCGATCTGGGGCTGGACCCCCACCTGGTTGAACGCCTCCACCACGTTCTCGATCGGGTCCTCCACGGTGCTCACGTTGCGCCTGCCGTCGGCCAGCCGCCGGAGCGCCGCGTACAGGGTGGTGGTCTTGCCCGACCCGGTGGGGCCGGTGACCAGGACCAGGCCGTGGGGGCTGGCGAGAAACGACTCCATCGCCGCCCGGTCCTGATCCTCGAATCCCAGGTCGGCCAGGTCCATCTCGTGGACCAGGGGGTCGAACAGCCGCAACACCAGTTTCTCGCCGAACGCCACCGGCAGGCTGGACACCCGAAGTTCCACGGTGCGACCGTCCCGGTCGGTGCGCAGCCGGCCGTCCTGGGGCAGGCGTTTTTCCGCGATGTCCATGCGGGCCAGGGTCTTGACCCGGGACACGAGGGCCGAGTGGACCCGCCGGGAGAAGGTGTGCACCGTGTGGAGCACCCCGTCGATCCGCAGGCGGACCAGGGACTGCTCCCGTTTGGGTTCCACGTGGATGTCGCTGGCCCGCTGGTCCAGGGCGTACCGGAGCAGGTGGTCCACCGCCCGCACGATGTGGCCGTCGGCCGAGTCCGCGTCCGCCTCCGGGCGCATCCGGAAGTACTGGTCCAGGTTCTGGAGGTCGGGCAGCTCGCCCAGGTCCCGCTCGGCCGCGGCCACCGAGTCCTTGAACCCGTAGATCTCCCGGATGAACCGGTCCACCTCCCGCCACGGCGCGAGGTGGACGGCCAGCCGGGTGCCCAGGCGTTGTCGCACGGTGTCCAGGGCGGCGACGTCGGTGGGGTCCGGGGTCGCCACGGGCACGGGATCGGCCGCTGGGTCGAGCACCAGGATCCGGTGGCGGCGGGCGAACGCCCGGGGCAGGGCCCGGACGATCGCGTCCGCGTCGAGGCGGACCGGGTCGATATGGGCCACCGGGACCCCGAGGCGGGCGGCCACGGCCGCCACCACCTCGTCGGGCTCCAGGGGGCGGTCCCGGCCGTGGGGGATCAACCCGAACGAGAGCAGGAGGTCCACCGGGTCGCGGTCGTCCCCACCACGCCGCACCACCGTGGCCTTTTGAACCGCTTCCCGGTCACGGACGAACTGGACGTGACGGGCGTCGAGCAGGCCGGCTTCCCGGCACGCCTCGGCGACCTCGAACAGGTCCAACCCGCGGGCCCGGGCAGCCCCCGAGCGGCGTTTGCGAACCATGGCCTCGATGCTGTGCAACGGCTTTTCCCTTGTCCGTTTGGATTTTCGTCTGGTAAGTAGGGCGCAACCCCTCCGCAAGAGATCGGCTGGACGGGGCCGAAACTGTAGCGACGCCGGGACGGCAGGCGAGCCGGCCAGATTAGGAGGACTACTCTTTGCAGACGCGGACGACCGTACTCGTCTGGGCCGCGTGGCTCCTGGCGGCCGGATGTGCCGGGCCGGGCGCGGACCGGGCCGGCGCGCCGGATCGCGCGCCCCCCGTCGCCGTGCGTCCTCCTGCGCCGGCGGTCCCCGGCCGGCCGCTGCTCCCGCCCACGGCTCCCGGCCGGCCGTTGCCGCCCGCTCCCGGCAGGGTCCCGGCGCCCCCGTTGGTGGCGTCCCGGGTGCACCCGCCCCCCCCTCCTGCACCGATTCCGTCCCCGGCGATCGAGCCGCTCCCGGTTCCGGACCACCCCCGGGTGTCCGAGATGCTCGTGGAACTCCAGGGGAGCCGCCGGTTGACCCTGTCCCGGGCCCTGGGCCGCGGGCAGCGCTACCTGCCGATGATCCAGCGGATCCTGGAAGAGGAGGGGTTGCCCGAAGACCTGGCGTACCTCGCGTTGGTGGAGAGCCATTTCCAGCCGGACGCCCGGTCCCCGGCCGGCGCGGTGGGGTTGTGGCAGTTCATCGCCACCACGGCGCGGGCGTCGGGGCTCCGTGTGGACTGGTGGGTGGACGAACGGCTGGACCCGGAACTGGCCACCCGGGCGGCCGCCCGGCACCTGAAGGAACTCTACGCCCAGTTCGGGAACTGGGACCTGGCGCTGGCCGCGTACAACGCCGGTCCCGGCGGCGTGTCCCGCATGCTGGCGGCCACGGGTGCGCGTACGTTCTGGGAGTTGGTGGCCGCCGGTGCGGTGCGGTCCGAGACCGCCCGTTACGTGCCCAAGTTCTACGCTGCCGTGGCCGTGGCCCGGGAGCCGGAGCGCTACGGGGTCGAGGTGGTCGGACGGCAGGCCCCGCTGGCGTACGATACGGTCCGGGTGGACACACCGGTGGACTTGGTCACGGCGGCCCGGCTGTGCGGCTCGACGCCGGTCCGGCTCGCCCGCCTGAACCCGGCCCTGGTGCGGCGGTGCACCCCCCCGGGCCCGGGCCGGTACCCCCTGCGGGTCCCGCCGGGATCCGGGACCCGGCTCGCGCGGGCCCTGGGCGCGCTGTCCCCTGCCGAGCGCCTCTCCTTTCGGCGCTACCGGCTGCGCGCCGGGGACACCCTGTGGGCGGTGGGCCGCCGGTTCGGGACCCGCCCCACCGCGATCGCCCAGCTCAACGGGATCGCCGACCCCCGCTCCCTGCGGCCGGGCCGGGATCTGGTGGTGCCGGTGCCTGTCGGCGGGCTCAAGCGCCGCCCCTCCCCGGCCGATGGGGGGGGCACGGCCGGCCGGTGCACGTGGTCCGGCCCGGGGACACGGTGTCCGGCATCGCCCGGGCGTACAGCACCTCGGTGGAGCGGATCCTCGCCTGGAACGGTCTGGGGCGCGACGGCCTGATCCGCCCCGGACAGGTCCTGGCGGTGGGGGAGCCCCCCCGGGTCGCGACCAGCGCCACTCCGGTGCACGTGGTCCGGCCCGGGGACACCCTGTGGGCCCTTGCACGCCGGTACGGGGTGTCCCTGTCGGACCTGCGCCGGTGGAACGGGCTCCCTCCCGGAGCAGTGCTCAGGCCCGGTGACCGGTTGCGGGTGTCTGGCGACGACCCGTCCTGACGGCAGATCCCGGCCTGCCCGAATTGACACGGCACGACCGGGTCTGTTAGAAATGCGCGGATTTTCGGCCATGTGGGGTGGCCTGGGGTTGCGCGGCCGGCAGTGCCGGCTCAGCAGTGAAAATCGTACCGGTTGGCCTTGTTCCCTTTCCGGAGAGCGCAGGCGGCGCGCATGCCCCAGCCCCGTGCACGGTTCGGAATCGTCCTGATCGCCCTCGTCCTGGGGGCGGTGCGTCCCGCGTCCGTCCTGGGCGCGACCTGGGACGTCGAGGCGACCCTGACCGACGAGCGGAAGAACGAGTTCACCGCCGACGGGAGCAAGGTCACCGAGACGTTCGAACAAAGCTACGTCATCGGTTACGAGTGGCAGATCAACCCCGCCTTTGGTTTCCGCCTCGACTTCACCCTGGACGTCACCGACGAACTCACCGAAGGGCCGGACCCCGACTCCGACTACGACCGCCGGGAGATCAACCCCCAGCTCGAGATGGAGTTCCAGGCGGTGTGGTGGAACCTGTACACCAACTGGGAGACGTCGTAGCAGACCTCCGACGACCCTGCCCAGGCCGACAAGGTGGACGAGACCTGGTCGGTGGAGTACACGTTCGAGCCGGCCGGGGTGGCCCTGCCCGAGGCCAACGTCAAGTTCGAGCGGGACCGGACGGCCGAGGGGGGGCAGCCGCTGACCCGGAACGACCGGGTGGAGGCGAACCTGGACTACACGTTCTGGAACCTCCTGGACGTGTCCGCCACGGCCGAACGGGAGCTCCAGCGGGACGTCAACAGCACGGTGGTCACCGAGCCGGCCGACGACACGGTGCTCGCCGAGATCGACACCCTCCGCAAGGACCGATCCTACCAGGTGGATCTCACCCTCGACAAGGACTTCGGGGAACGCATCACCCTGGAGGCCGACTGGACCAACGAGCGCCAGCTCACCGAGGAGTACTACGGCAGCTCCTACCCGCCGGACGGCATCTACGCCGGGGGCGGGATCAGCCGGGACGACACCCTCAACAACAACCTGCGGGCCAAGCTGGTCTACGTCCCGATCGATCCCCTGGAGCTGAGCATCGACCGGGAGGTGAACTGGAACAAGAACCTCCAGGTGGGAACGCTCGAGGTGGTCGACACCACCACCGGCAACATCAACTATTCGGCGTCCCTCACGGAAACCATCGACGTGGACCTGGCGTACAACGACGAGCGCAAAGAGACCCGGGGAACGGACGCGGACTCCTACCTGATCACCAAAGACTATTCCGCGGCCCTGGACTTCGCGCCCCTGGATAACGTGCTCCTGACACCTTCCTACGACCGCACCGAAAAGGTGGAGAGTTTCGAGGATCCGGGCGCGCCCCGGGAGGACTCGGTGGACGAGACCTGGGAGGTGACCCTGGACGTGGGGTTCTGGGACGACCAGGTGGACCTCGGGTTGACCCGGACCTACAAGACGACCGTGGAGAACGGCAACGAGACGGCGGACACCCGGAACTGGGACGTGGACCTGGTGTTTTCGTTCGACCGGATCCCGAACCTGGTGCTCGAACCCCAGTACACCTACACCGATAACGTGGACCGGCTGGCCGGGACCAACAGTATCGAAAAGAAGGTCGAGGTGGCGGTGGACTACGAGGTCAGCCTCAACGACGTGCTCGTGTTTTACGCGGAGCACATCTATACCCGCACGTCCAAGGACCCGGACGAGGGGATCCGCACCGTCGAGCGCAACGATGACACCACACTGAACCTCCTGTGGAGCGAGTTTCTGTCCGGGATGGAGTTGGAGATGGAGGTCAATCGGAAAGCTTCTGACGATAGTGGGGATGACAAGCTTCCGCAAATAGACTACACGTATACCTTGTCTTACAACTACGAGATCCTGGAAGATTACCTTTTCACTTTCGAATATGAATATGACAAGAAGAGCGATGCCGAGGACACAAGGAACTATTTCGTGTCCCTGTCGTCCGAGTTTCTGGACGGACTGCTTATCGTGGACATGGAATACGAACTGGATCAGCAATTGGAGGGGGACAAAAGGGATACCCACCGGTACCTGATTGAGGTTCAGGCTCAGTTTTGATATATTGGCAGCGCCCGTCGGCGCTGCCCGAGACGTTCCCCGATCGACGAGGCACGAGGAGGACAACATGGTCAGGCAGCTTTCACTTGCGGCGGGCGCGGCCGTTCTCGCCACGATCGTGGCTTGCTCCGGCACATCGATTCGTACGTACTCCCAGCCCCCCACCGTCCAGCGCCAGTACGGCAAGATCAAGAAAGTGGCGGTGTTGCCGTTCGACAGCGTGGTGGAGGGCGCCCAGGCGCCCAAGATCACCGGCGATCTGTTCCTCCAGGAGTTGCTGAACCGGGGTACGTTCGAACAGGTGGAAGAGCCCCGGTACGTGACCGAGTTGATGAAGAAGCTCAAACTCCGGAACACGGAGGGGCTCGACCGGGAGATCGTCCGGAAGATCGGGGAGGAACTCCAGGCCCAGGCCCTGGTCCTGGGCAACCTGCTCCTGTACGGCCAGGAAACCAACTCCGAGATCGTCGAGTTCTCCCTCCAGGTGAACGTGGTGGACGTGGATACCGGGGACATCCTGTGGTCCGGCCGCAGCTACGCGCATTCGAGCACCACCTGGGGCGAGGTGCTCGGCGTGAGCATGGGGCCGTCGGCCAACGACGTGGCGGTCACCGGGGTGGCAAAGCTGGTGGCCCGGCTCGACCGGGAGTTCCGGGCGGCCCGGGCCGCCGAGGTGGAGCAGATGCTCGAGGCGGCCAAGGCCCAAGAACTGGCCGCCGAACAGGAGGGTGCTGCGGCTCCGCCCGAAGAAGCGCCTGCCGCCGAGGACAAGACAGAGGAGATCCTTCTGAACGTGAAGCCGAAGTGAGCGGGTGACGTGGCCCGGCCGCTCCGTTTCGTCCCCGTCCTGCTGGTCGCAGCGGTCGCGGCCTGGGCAGTGCCCCAGTTCCGGTGGGAGGTCGCCACCCGGTACGGGGTGCGGGGGCGGGGGCGCAACGAACTGCGCGAACCCGTGGACGTGGCCCTGCTGCGGGGAAACGTCCTGGCCGTCCTGGACCGGGACCGGGAGGCGATCGTCCTGTTCGACCGGGACGGCCGGTGGCTGCGTTCGATCGGGGGGCGCCGGTCGTCGGTGCCTGATCCGGGCTTCGACCGTCCGATCGCGCTGGCGCTGAGCCCCCGGGGGGACCTCTGGGTGGTGGACTGGGGAAACCACCGCCTGGTACGCCTGGGCGAAGACGGCGCCCCCGAGCAGGTGATCGGGACCATGGGCACCGCTCCCGGGCGGCTGCGCCGGCCGTCGGACCTCGCGTTCGACCCTTCGGGCCGGCTGTACGTGGCGGACACCGGGAACGACCGGATCCAGGTGTTCGCCCGGGACGGCCGGCTGCTGGACGTGTGGCGGTCCCGGGAGGCCGCCAGGCAGGGCCACCTGGACCGGCCCGTGGCTCTGGGCTACACCGCCCGGGGTGGCGGGCGCCTGTGGGTGCTCAACCGGGGGGGGGCGGCCCTGGAGCGGTTCGACTTGGAAGGGCGGTGGGAGCGGACCCTCTCCCTGCCCCCGGAGGTGGCGGGGGACGTGGAGTTGGTGGCGTTTTTCCAGGAGCCCGCGTTCTACCGGCTGTTCTTGTCGGACGCAGCCGGGGGCCGGATCATCGTGCTCGACCGAAAAGGGGAAAAGCTCGACGAGTTGCGCGATCCCACGGGCCCCATGGATCCGGCAGGGCTCGTGGTGACCCGGCGCATGGACGTTTTCGTTGCGGACCGGGCCGGGCGGCGGGCGCTGCGGTTCACGACGCGGTAGACTGGGTAGACCGAAGGAGATTCCCCTCGCCGTCGAGGGGGTTGCTTGCACAGGGAGCGAGACATGAGAGCAAAGCGCAAGGTTCTGGTGCACGGCCTGCTCGCCTTCGCGTTCCTCGCTGCCGCTACGGTGGCCGGGGCCGCAGAACAGCGGGAAATGACCCCCCTGGACATCCCGATGATCGGCGACATCGAGATGCTCAAGGTGGGGGACACCGCTCCCGTGTTCGTGCTTCCGGACCTGGACGGGAAACCGTTCGATTTCGGCAAGGAGGCTCCCAACCACGTGCACCTCCTGGTGTTCTGGTCGATCTTCTGCGAGCCGTGCAAGGCCGAGATGCCCCTGATCCAGCGGATGTACGACGCGTACAAGGACAAGGGGTTTTCGGTGGTGGCGATCGCCATGGACGGCGAACCCATGGCGAAGAGCATCCGGGGGCTGGTCCGCCAGGAGCGGTACACGTTCCCGGTCCTCATTGACAAACTCGCTGCGGACGAGTCGTTCGTGGCTGCCGACCCCTACGGGGTGGCCGGGACACCGACCCTGTACCTGGTGGACCGCAACCGGAAGGTCGTTTTCGCCGAGGTGGGGCGAACCTCCAGAGAAGCGCTGGAAACCGCGATCCAGAAAGCCCTCGCCGACTGAGGCGTGCGGAGATGTCCGTACTGCGCGTGTTCCCGACCCCCGTGCGCCTCGCGCTACTGGGCGTGCTGGTCGTGGTGTCGGTCTGTTCCGGCGCTGAAAAAGTGCAACCCTTCACAGGAACGACCCTGGGGGGGGAGACGCTCGACCTGGGCGACCACCTGGGCCGGGTGCCCGTGCTGCTGGATTTCGGGTCGATCTACTGCTCGAGCTGCGTGCAGTCGATCCCCCGGCTGGCCAACCTCCAGAACCGGTACGGCCCGCAGCGGCTGCGGGTGGTCGCGGTCAACCTGGACACCTACGGCGTTTCCCGGGTCCGGCGGTTCTACTCCCAGTTCAAGAAGACGCTCTCGTTCCCGGTGGTCCTCGACCTGCGTCTCGAGATCAGCCGCCAGTTCGGGGTGAGCACCCTGCCCACCTACATCCTGGTGGACAGGGAGGGGCGCATCGTCCAGACGCTGGTCGGGTACGACGAGGACCGGTGGGCGTCGCTCGAGGAGAACGTCCGAAAGGTGGTGGAGGAAGGGCGGCTTGCAGCCGAGGCCCGGGCTCCGGTGGAGAAGGTGGTGCTCCTGACCCCCGACAACTTCACCAAGACCTACCAGGACTCGATCTCGGTGGTGGGCCTGACCGGGGGGCGGAAAGGGCCGTTCACCCTGCGCCTGAACGGCGGCAGCGAGCAGCGGGCGGTAAACTACGGAAAGATGTTCTACGTGCGCACCCCCCTGAGCCTCGGTTCCAACTACATCGAGATCCGCTACCCCCGGCAGGACGGCACCGAGGGAAACCTGGCGATCGTGCTGTTCCGCCAACCGGTGTTGGGCGAGGGCATCGAGTCCCCGTTCCCGGAGTTCCAGTTCCACACCGCCGACCGGGAGGAGCGGTGCTCCGGCTGCCACCAGCTCGACCCCGAGGGGGGCGGCGAGGTGGCGGTGATCACCACCTTCTGCCTGCGGTGCCACGGGTACCTGACGGACCAGACGTGGGTGCACGGTCCGATCCCCGTGGGCGGGTGCAGCCCGTGCCACGACTTTTCGAGCAAGCCCCACAAGTACGAGCTCACCGCCCAGGGGTCGGAGCTGTGCTTCACCTGCCACGATGACATCCGGGACAAGTTCTTCCGGGAGTACGTCCACGGACCGGTGGCCATGGGGTTCTGCACGGTGTGTCACAGCCCCCACGGCTCGCCGTTCAAGTACCAGATCCGGCTGCCCCAGGGCGATCTGTGCATGGGGTGCCACGAGTCCATGAAGGCCAAGGCGGCCCAGTTCGTCCTGCACAAGCCGTTCGCGGACGGCAACTGCTCCGGGTGCCACGATCCCCACGCCTCGGACAATCCGAGCTATTTCCTCAAAGGCCGGGGGGAGCAGCTGTGCCGGCTGTGCCACGACGAGGAGACCATGGCCCGGCACAAACACCCGGTGGGCCGGCCGCCCAAGTTCGTCGTGCCCGGGATGCGGTTGGACGCCCAGGGCAACCTGATCTGCCTGAGTTGCCACGACCCCCACGCCTCGGACAGCGACCGGATGAGCCCGGTGCCGGGCGGGTGTGGGGGATGCCACCAGATGTAGCCCGCCCGACAGGGGCCTCTGCCGCCCGGCGTGGAGCCGGGGAAAGGATGGGTCATGAGCAACCTCCCCCGCGGCCTGGGGGTTCGGCTGATCACCGTGTCGATCGCGATCGTGGCGGTCGCGGCGGCGGTGGTCGGGGCCGTCGTGACCAAGCTCAGCGAAGATGACGCCAAGCAGCGGTTGGCCCGCCAGACGGCAGAACTCGCCCGGATGGTGTACGAACTCGCCGGCGCGGGCGCAGGCCAGCAACAGATGGACCGGGCGGTGCTGGGCTCCCGGCTCCGCCAGGTCGGGTCGGGGTGGGTGCTCGACCGGGACGGGCGGTTGATCGCGACCGCAGATCCACGGTTGCGGGAGGCCGCGGAAAGCGTGGCCAGGTGGAAGATCGAGCTGATCTCCGCCCAGCAGCCGATCAGTGAGCGCACCGTACGAGGAACCGGGAGCCGGATGTCCCTGCTGGACGTGATCGACCGGTATTCCAGCGGGACCGGCGTGGTCCGCGACGGGGGCGAGCCCCGGCTGGTTGCGTTCCGGGTCCTCGGGGACCGGGGCTGGTTGGTCGGTCTGGACGAACCCTACGAGGCGTCCACCACGGCGACGGCGAGCCTCAAGAAGTACGTGCTCCTGACCTGCCTCGTCCTGGGGCTGTCGATCCTGCTGAGCACGGCGATCTCGATCTCGTTCATCATCAAGCCGTACTACCGGGAGCGGCTCGAGTTGTCGGAGCGGATCGGGGCTGCGAACCGGACCCTCCAGAAACTCCACGAAGTATCGGTGGGGATGCAGAAATCGCTGGCCCTGGACGACCGGATCCACCGGATCCTGGGCGCGGCCCACGAGGTGCTTGGGCTCGACCGGATCTTTATCTACCTGCCCAACGACGAGAACACGGTGCTGGAGTGCCGGGGCGCGTTCGGCAACCAGGACGAGCCAGCCGAAGAGATCCGGTTGCCCCTGGGGCCCGACGGCGGGGTGATCGCCCAGGCGTACTTGCAGCGCCGGGTGTTCCGGGTCGAAAACAGCCGGGATCTTCCTGCGGACCTGCGGCTGCAGCCTCCGCTCGACGAGATCCGGGCGCTCAGGAGCCGGAGCTTCGTGGTGGTGCCCATGATCGTGGGCAGCGATTGCGTGGGCGTGGTGGCCATGGACAACCAGCGCACCAAGGCGCCGATCACCGACGAGACGATCGAGGGGCTGGAGCGGTTCATCAGCCAGGCCGCGGTTGCGATCGAGAACGCGCGCCTGTACCAGCAGCTCAAGCTGTACGCGGACGAACTCGAGGTGACCGACCACCTGACCCAGCTGTTCACCTTCTTCCACTTCAAGAAGCTGCTCCAGGGGGAGATCGAGCGGGCCCGGGTCTCCGGCTCGCCCCTGAGTCTGGTCGTGTTCCGGATCGACAACTTCGCCCGGTACAACGAGATGCTCGGCCACCGGTACGGAGACGAGGTGCTCCGGCAGGTCGCCGCCGCGATCCGGAAGGTGGCGCGCAAACGCGACGTGATCGGCCGGTGCTACGGGTCCACGTTCGGCCTGGCCCTTCCCCAGACCGACGCGGAGGCGGCCGCCTCCGTGGTGGAGGAGTTGGTGGCACGGCTGCACGCCGCCGACTACCCCGGGGTCGACACCCTGCCGGAGGGGCGGCTCGCGTTCGCCGTCGGGTTTGCCGAATACCTCCGGGGCGAGGCCGGGGGCGCCGAGGAGTTCTTCGCCGCGGTCAACGAGCGTTCGAAGGGCGTGGAGGCGTGAGCCGGTACCGCAACCCCGTCCCCACCGTG
The DNA here is from genome assembly GCA_024277875.1 of Deferrisomatales bacterium. Classification (GTDB taxonomy): domain Bacteria; phylum Desulfobacterota; class Deferrisomatia; order Deferrisomatales; family Deferrisomataceae; genus JAJRUI01. The sequence continues at coordinate 664 of JAJRUI010000018.1, read as the reverse complement.
GACGTGGTGATCGATGTGAGCGGGCGGGTGGTGCTGGTGCGGCGCCGGAACCCGCCAGAGGGCTGGGCCCTGCCCGGCGGGTTCGTGGACGAGGGGGAGAGCCTGGAGCGGGCCGCGGTGCGGGAGGCACGGGAGGAGACCGGGCTCGACGTGCGCCTGGTCGAACAGTTCCTCACCTACTCCGACCCTGGTCGGGATCCCCGGCGCCACACGATCTCCACGGTGTTCCTGGCCGAGGCAGCCGGCCGGCCCCGGGCCGGGGACGATGCGGCCGACGCCCGGTTGTTCTCCTGGGACGGGCTTCCCGGGCCCCTGTGCTTCGACCACGCCCGGATCCTGGCGGATGTTCGCCGGTACCGGGAGGAAGGGGAGCGTCGGCGCCTGGGGACGTGATCCGGATTTAGCAGGCCGCTGAAAAAGCGGCCTGCGCACACTCCACGGAGGGGGTGCCAAATCACGAGGTTTGAAAAACCGAGTGATTTGTGAGGCCTCGCTGGGGCCGTCCCCGAGAGGCCGTTGCGGAAAAAAACCACGGATGGGGTTTTTCCGCATCCTGTTAGTGCACCTTGAGGTAGCAGCACTCGGCCAGCGGCCGGCCCGAGCCGCACGGGCACGGCGCCGACAGGTCCCTGCCGGCCGGCGGGCCCGGGGCGCGTTCTCGGGC
>JAJRUI010000017.1 GCA_024277875.1 Deferrisomatales bacterium | reverse complement strand
GCTTTTCAACCTCGTGATTTGGCGCCCCTTCCGTGGGGCGCGCTGCAGGCTGCTGAAAAACCCCATCCATGGGTTTTTCAGCTCCGGCCTCTCGGGGACGGCCCCGTCGAGGCCTTACAAATCACTCGGCTTTTCAACCTCGTGATTTGGCGCCCCTTCCGTGGGGCGCGCTGCAGGCTGCTTTTTCAGCAGCCTGCCAGGAACCCGCGTCTTCCCTCCGGCGCCTCTGCCGGTCGCCCGCGCCCAGGATCCCGACGAATGCGCATCGTGGTCGTCACCGGGGAGGAACTCCCCCTTCTCCTGCTCGATCCGGAGCCACCCCCGGACGAACTCCGGCTGCTCCTGTCGGACACGCCGGCCCTGTCCCGCCAGGCGCGCCGGCGCGGGTTCCGCACGGCGACCGGGAAACTCACCTCGTCGGACCTGTACCGGAGGGTCCGGATCACCCCCACGGACCGGATCCTGCTCCACCTGCCCCGGGGCCGGGTGCTGGCCCGGGCCCTGGACGCGGTGCTCCGGGTGCAGCCCAACGCCTCGATCACCGTGCTGCTGGGGCCCCACCAGCGCCCGCCGTCCCGGTGGGCCGAGCAGGTGTTCTCGATCCACCCCCACGAGGTGGGAGCGGGTTCGCTCAGGGCCCTGATGGAGCGGGCGATCACCCGCCGCTCCCTGTCCACGATCCGGTCGGTGATCCAGGGGGCCGACCGGGTGCTCCTGCTGGTGCAGGACGACCCCGATCCGGACGGCCTGGCCGCGGCCCTGGCGTTGCGTTCCCTGCTGGGCCGCAACCGGCTCACCGCAACGATCGGTTCGTTCGGGGAGGTGAAGCGGCCCGAGAACATCGCGATGATCCGGCTCCTGGACATCCACGTGGAGCGGCTCGCACAGGGGGACGTGGCCGCGTTCGACCGGGTGGCGCTGCTGGACGTCCAGCCCATGCACTCCCCGGGCATCCCGGCCGAGGTGGACCTGATCATCGACCACCACCCGCGCCGGCCACAGGCCCGGGCCCGGTTCGCCGACATTCGCCCCAAGTACGGCGCCACGTCCACGATCATGACCGAGTACCTGCTGGCGTCGGGCCTGCCGATCTCCCAGCGGTTGGCCACGGCGCTGCTGTACGGGATCAAGACCGACACGCAACTCCTCGGGCGGGACACCACCCCCATGGACGTGTCCGCGTTTTCCACCCTGTACGCCCTGGCCAACCACGCGCTGCTTCGGCGGATCGATCGTCCCCAGTTCCCCCGCAGCGACGTGGCTGCCCTGGGCCGGGCGCTCGAGCAGGCCGAGTTCGTGGACGACCTGCTGTTCGCCCACATGGGCCCCCTGGCCCGGGAGGACGTGGTGCCGTTCATCGCGGACTTCTGCCTGGGGCTCGAAGGGGTGGAGTGGGCGGTGGTCTCCGGGATCGCGGAAGGAAAACTGACGATCTCGGTGCGGAACTTCGGGGCGGGCCGCAGCGCGGGGGAGGTGATGAAGGCGGCGTTCGAGTCCTACGGGAGCGCGGGGGGACACAAGGCCATGGCCAAGGCGGTCATCCCGCTGGACCGGATCCCCCCCGAATGCCTGGACCACGACGCGTGGATCCGGGACCGGTTCCTGGTGGCCCTGTACGAGGAAAGGAACGGCAACGGGCGTAGGCGGTAGGCCATCCGTTCACCCCCCGGCCCCGAACACCACCTTCCGCAGCACCTCCGCCACCTTGCCCGCCTCGAACGGTTTGAGGATGTAGTGGCTCGCCCCGGCCCGGGCGCACTCGACGATCTTGTCCTTGCTGGACATGGAACTGACCATGATCACCGTGGCCCCGGGGTCGATCTTTTTCAGGAGCACCAGGGTCTGGACCCCGCCCATCTGCGGCATCACCAGGTCCAGGGTCACGAAATCGGGCCGGTGCTCCTTGTACTTCTTCACCGCCTCCAGGCCGTTGGAGGCCGTGGCCACCACTTCACACCCGTTGTGTTCGAGGATCTTGGACAACTCCTTCTGGATGTAGGGGGAGTCGTCCACCACCAACGCTCGCTTCACCATCGTTTCACGCTCCGGTCGGGTTCGTTTCGGGCCGGGCGGCCCGGTTCACGGGGCCTCTCGCGCCAGGGACACGATCACGTCGATCCGCCCCACGTCGGTGTCCAGAGGGACGAGCACGCTCTCCACCCCGGCGCCGAAGTTGAAGTCGACTTCTCCCCCCTGGAGCACCGTGGGCGGGGTGATCCCCTCGCGGATCCCGAGCTCGTACAGGTGCCCTGTGGCGTTGCCCACGATCGTGTTGGCCAGTTCGGCAAGGATCGCCCGTACCTCGGGCTCCGGGTCCTCGCCCAGGTCCCCGCCGGCGATCCGTTCGGCCAGGCCCAACGCCACGGGCCGAGCAGCCGTGAGCATCACGTGGCCCGACAGCCGGCCCTGCAAGCCGATCAGGATGCTCAGGCGGCCGTCCAGGCACGGGGCCTCCACCCGCTGGACCGCGCCGATCCGCACGCCGAGCCCCCCCATCCGCTGGAGCACCTCGACGGACGGCACCACGAACGCGTTGACGTGTTCGGCTCTCACGACGGGCCTCCTACTCCACGGCCTTGGTCACCCGGATGACCTCCTCGAGGGAGGTCGCCCCGGCCACCGCCTTCCGGAGCCCGTCGAACCGCAGGTCCCGCAGCCCGGTGCGCAGGGCCGCCCTGCGGAGCTGGGACGTGCTGGCCCGCTCGGTGATCAACTGCCGGATCGACTCGTCCACCCGGAGCACCTCGTGGATGCCCGTGCGCCCCTTGTAGCCGCTGCCGCCGCAGTACCCGCACCCCTTGCCCCGGTAGAACGGGACCTTGCCCGCCACGGCCCCGGCCCCGGCCTCCCGGATCTCCGCCGGGGTGGGCTCGTATGTCTCCCGGCACTGGGGGCACACCCGCCGCACCAACCGCTGGGCCAGCACCCCGATCAAGGTGGGCGCAAGCAGGAACGGCGCCACTCCCATCTCCACCAGCCGGGTGATGGCGCTGGGCGCGTCGTTGGTGTGCAGGGTGGACAGCACCAGGTGGCCGGTCAGGGCGGCCTCTCCCGCGATCTGGCCGGTCTCCGGATCCCGGATCTCCCCCACCATCACGATGTCCGGGTCCTGTCGCAGGATCGACCGCAACGCCCCGGCAAACGTGAGGCCCCGTTTCGGGTTCACCGCCACCTGGTTGATCAGGGGGATCTGGTACTCGACCGGATCCTCCACCGTGACGATGTTGCGCTCGATCGAGTTGATCCCGTTCAGGGCCGCGTACAGGGTGGTGGACTTTCCGCTCCCGGTGGGTCCAGTGACCAGGACGATGCCGTTGGGCTGGCGGATCATCGCCTGGAACAGTTCCAGGTTGTGCTCGGAGAACCCCAGGTCGCCCAGGCCGACCCGCACGCTCGCCCGGTCCAGGATCCGCATGACCACCTTCTCACCGTAGTACACCGGCAGCACGCTCACCCGGAACTCCAGCTCCCGGCTGCCCATCTTCAACTGGATCCGGCCGTCCTGGGGCCGCTGGCGCTCCGAGATGTCCAGGTCGGACAGGATCTTGACCCGGCTCACCACGGCCGGGGCCAGCCGCATCGAAAACCCGAACCGCTTCTGGAGCACCCCGTCCACCCGGAACCGCACCAGCAGGTGGTCCTCCCCGGGTTCGATGTGGATGTCGCTCGCCTCTTCCCGCACCGCCAGCTTGAGGATCTTGTCCACGAGCTTGATGATCGGGGCCTCTTCGCCGGCCCGGCGGAGGCTCTCGATGTCGGCATCCCCCCCGCCGGCGTCCACGTCCAGACGGCCCAGGGTGACGATGTCGTCCCGGCCATCGCCGTCCTCCCCTCCCCCGTACCGGTCCGAGATCGCGCGGACGATCTGGGTCTCGCTGGCCAGCACCGGCTGCACCGGCCCCTTGACCATCCCCCCCACCAGGTCGATGGCCTCGATCAGGGCGGGGTCGCTGACCGCCACCGTGACCTCGTCGCCGATCGCGAACAGCGGGATCAGGCGGTACCTGCGGCACACCTCTTCCGGGACCTTCTCGACCACCGCCTCCTGGATCTCCACGTCGTCCAGATCCATGACCGGCAGGTTGAACTGGCGCGCCAGCGCTGCCAGGGCGGCCTCCTCGTGCACGTACCCGGACTCCACCAGGTACTTGCCCAGGGGCTTGGCCGCGAGCCCCCGCTCGTTGCGTTCGTTGAGCGCCTGCTCGAGCTCTTCCGGGGTGATCGCCCCGTCGTCGACCAGCAGTTGCCCGAACCGGACCTCGACCTTCTTCGGCAGGGGCACGGTCTACTCTCCGAACAGGGAGTCGATATCGTCCTGGCTGACCCGGACGTCTCCCTCATGGACCGCGTCGCTCACCTCCTGGGCCGCGGCCAGCAGGTCGGCCACGGCCGGGTCTGCGTCTGCGGGCAGGGGCGGTGGCTCCCCGGCAGGAGCCCGGGCGGCGGCAGCGCCGTCGGTGGCCGCGCCACAGCCTCCGCAGTACCGGTCGGTCGCACCGTTGCGGAACCCGCACCGGGGGCAGTAGCACGCCAGGACGGCACCGCACGCGGCGCAGAAGTTCCGTTCGGCGGCGTTGGGGTGGTCGCAGGTGGGACAGATCATGGCTCCCTCGTACAGACCCGGTTTCGGCCGGACTCCTTGGCTTCGTACAGGGCTTCGTCGGCCAGGCGGATCAGGTCCTCGTACCCCCCGACCGCCGGAGACGGGGCAGCGGAGACCCCCAGGCTCGCGGTGAGACCGACGGTCCTGCCCTGGGCCGGGAACGGGTGCCCCTCCACCACCAGCCTCAACCGGCGGGCGAACTCCACGGCCCCGTCGAACGGCGTCTGGGGCAGGAGCACACAGAACTCCTCGCCGCCGTACCGGCACGGGGTGTCCGGGGTTCGGATCTGGTCGCGGATCACCTGTCCCATCTCCCGCAGCACGTCGTCTCCCGCCTGGTGGCCGTAGGTGTCGTTCAGGCGCTTGAAGTGGTCGATGTCGATCATGACGAACGACAGGGCGGTGTCGTAGCGCTCCACCCGTTCGAACTCCCCGGCCAGTGCCTCCATGAAGTACCGGCGGTTGAACAGTCCGGTGAGGGGGTCGGTGGACGAAAGCTCCTGGAGTCGTTCGTTGGACAGGCGCAGCGCGTCCTGGAGGGCCTTGATCTTGAGCTGAACCTTGATCCGGGCCAGCAACTCCCCGCCGTCGAACGGTTTGGTCACGTAGTCCGAGGCCCCCAGCCCCAGCCCCCGTACCTTGGTATCCACGTCGGTCTGGCCGGTGAGGAGGATGACCGGCACGTCCCGGAGGCCGGGCCGGGCCTGGACCAGGGACAGGAACTTGAACCCGTCCACCGACGGCATGATCAGGTCGCACAGGATCAGATCAGGCCGGCGGCCCACCGCCTTCTTGAACCCCTCCAGGCCGTTGGCCGCCTCGTCGCAGCTGGCCACGAAGTCCACCCGGGACACGAGGTCGAGCACCTCGCGACGGAGCCCGGGGGAATCGTCGACGACGAGCAGGTGAAAGTCCCTGCGGCCCGACAGGCCGAGGGGGTCGTGGGCACCGCCGGTTACGGCGGCCGCGGAGTCGGGAACCTGGGAAGCAGTCCCGGTTCGGTCCACGTGGGGTCTCCTCCAACGGTCTCGACCCGGGTGCCGGCCGGCACCTGCAGCCGGAAGCCGGCCGGGGCGTCGCGGGCGGCCGGGACGATCCGGCGCAGACGCAGTTCGTATCGGGTCCCGGGGCCTCGCAGGTCCACCGTGACCCGGGTCGGGACCGGCTGCCCAGCGACGATCACGGGTTCTTCCAGGATCACATCGGCTTCCACCCGGCCACGAAGCACCAGGCGAACGCCCGTGGGCGGGCCGCCGCCCGCCATGAACACCACCTGCTCGGTCCATCCGTCCGGACCGTCCAGTTCCAGGACGGTCCGGCCGCCGGGCTCGCCCCACGCCCGGGCGGGTTCGCCGAACACCGGCACCCGGCCACGCAAAAGGGCGCCCAGCCAGGCGCCCCATTCTCCCCCGGGGTCCCGGTACACCCGTTTTCGGGACGGGACGTAGGCGAGACATCCGTCCGCAGGGTTGCATGCCAGGGCGAATACTGGCGAGCCCAGCGGCCCGGCCACGGCATCGAGCCGCAACCCGCGGCCATCCGACACGCGGGCGCCGAACGCCGCGCCGCCCTGGCCCGCCACCCGGAGCTTGCCGGCCACCCGCACGTCCGGCAGCGCCCGGTTGTAGGCTTCGAGGCGGCGGGCCAAGGGAGCGGGGTCCACGGCCCCTCCCCGGTCCGGCAGCACCCACCCCTTGGGCGCGCAACCGGCCACAGCCACCAGGGCGCCCCAGGCCAGCGCACGCCGCAGGCTCACTGCAGCGCCTCGAGCTTGCTCTGGACTTCCTCGGAGTCCGGGGACAGGTCCAGTGCCTTCTGGTACGCGTCCCGGGCCTTGCCGTCCTCGCCCAGAGCCAGGTACGCGTCCCCGAGATGCTCCCAGATCACCGGGTCCTCGGGTGCAGTCTCCAGGGCCTTTCGCAGGGTGGCCACGGCCTCTTCGTACCGCCCCTGCCGAAAGTACACCCACCCCAGGCTGTCGATGATGAACCCGTTGTCCGGCTTCAGTTCGATCGCCCGGAGGATCAGCCGTTCGGCCTCTTCCAGGTTGATCCCGTGCTCCGCGTACGTGTAGCCCAGGTAGTTCAACGCGTGGGCGTCGTCAGGATCCCGCTCCAGGCATTGCTTCATATACTCGGCACTCCGGCGCCAGTCCTTTAGCTTGTCGTAGAGCACCCCCAGGGTGAAGTACACCTTGGCGTTGTCGGTTTCGTGCTCGGCCAGGTAGCTCTCGACCAGGTCCGCTGCGGACCGGTAGTCCCCTTCCTCCTCGAACAGGCCGGCCAGGGCCAGGCGCACTTCTTCGTCGGTCGGGTGGTCGTCCAGCCACCCGAGCAGCAACGAACGCGCCTCGTCTCGCCTCTCCAGCCCCTGGAGCGCAAACGCCTTGCGGATCAGGGCGTCGGGATAGCTCGCGGCCGTGGGGGGAACCCGGTCCAGGGCCTCGATCGCCTCCTGGTACTTCTCCTGGGCCAGCCGGCTCACCCCGAGCAGGTACCACGCCCTGACGTCGTCGCCGTTGGCCTTGGCCATGGCGAGGAACACGGTCTCGGCCTCGGCCGCCCGGTCGTTCTGGAGCAACAGGAGCCCCAGTTGGAACCGGAGGTTCGCGTTGCCCCCGCTCCACCGCTCCGCAGCCTGGAACTCCTCCACCGCCTCCGCCGCCCGGTCCTGTTTGATCAGCAGTTGCCCCAGCCGGAAACGGGCCTCCACGTCGTGGGGGTTGGCCTCGATCACTCTCCGGTACAGAGTCTCGGCCGCAGCCACGTTGCCCTGGTCCTCCTCGAGCGCGGCCAGGGCCCGCAGGCCGGCCCGGTGGTTGGGGTCCAGGTCGAGCACCTTGCGCAGGGCCTTTCGCGCCCCGCCGGCGTCCTCCCGCCGGATCAGGATCCGTCCGCGCGCGAACCACGCCTCCGGGTCGTCCGGGTGGGCCTCGGACCACCGGGCGGTCAGAGCCAGGGCTTCGTCGGCCCGCCCCTCGGCCTCCAGCAGGCGCACCGCCAGGCCGTAGGCCTCTTCCGATCCCCCCACCTCGGCCGCCCGCTTGGCCGCTGTTGCCGCCTCGCCGGGCCGGCCCATCGCCCGCAGCAGCCGGGCCCGCAGCACCAGGAGTTCCGGGTGGTCGGGCCGCCGGTTCAGACCGTCGTCCACCACGGCCAGGGCGTCGGCGTAGTCCTTGCGGGAGCCCAGGATCCGTACGATCTCGGCCCGGATCGCGGCCGAGTCCGGGTCGTCGGACAGGGCCCGGCGAAACGCGCCGAGCGCGCCGTCCACGTCGCCCCCCCGCAGGGCGATGTACCCCTCCAGCACCGATGCCGCGGGCAGGCCGGCCCCAGCCGGCCCCCCGGCCGCCACCGCCACCACCAGCCCCACCCACCACGCCCAGCGTTTCATCGCGTCTCCTCGGTTTCCGCCAGCGACCGGGCCCGCTTGCGCAGCTCGTGGAGCCGCACCAGGGCCTCGACCGGGGTCAGGGTGTCCACGTCCAGGCCGGCCACGTCCCGCACCAGGGCCGCGCGCTGGAGGTCGGCGCCGGCCCGGAACAGGTCGAGCTGCCGGCTCGATTTTTCGGGCCGGAGCCGTTCGGACAGGGCCAGCCGGGGCTGGCCGGTCTCGTCCAGTTCACCGGCCTCCAGGTTGGCCAGGATCTCCCGGGCCCGGGCCAGCACCCCGTCCGGCAGGCCGGCCAGCCGCGCCACCTGGATGCCGTAGGAGCGGCTGGCTCCCCCTTCCACCAGGCGGCGCAGGAAGATCACCTCACCCTCCCACTCCTTGACCGCCACGTTGAAGTTGGCCACGCCCCTCAGCGTACGCGCCAGGTCGGTGAGCTCGTGGTAGTGGGTGGCGAACAGGGTGCGAGTGCCCATCTCGTGGATCCGTTCGGCCACGGCCCACGCGATGGACAGCCCGTCAAAGGTGCTCGTGCCCCGGCCGATCTCGTCCAGGACCACCAGGCTCCGGTCGGTCGCGTTGTGGAGGATGTTGGCGGTCTCGGTCATCTCCACCATGAACGTGGACCGGCCCCGGGCCAGGTCGTCCGACGCTCCGACCCGGGTGAAGATCCGGTCCACCACCCCGACCGACGCCGACTCGGCCGGCACGAACGACCCCATCTGGGCGAGCAGGGCGATCAGGGCGGTCTGCCGGAGGATCGTGGACTTGCCCGCCATGTTGGGGCCCGTGATGATCAGCAGGCGCGTGTCCGCGTCCAGCACCACGTCGTTGGGCACGAACCGCTCGCCGGCCAGGGCTGCCTCCACCACGGGATGCCGGCCGCCCCGGATCTCCAGCTCGGCACCGGCGTGCACCCGGGGCCGCACGTAGCCCCGCTCCACCGCCACCTCGGCCAGGGCCGCGAGCACGTCCACCTCGGCCAGGGCCGCGGCCAGGGCCTGGAGCCGGTCCACCTCGCGGGCCACCGCGTCGCGCACGGACAGGAACCGGTGGTACTCCAGCACCTTGGCCCGGTCCTCCGCGCCGAGCACCTTGGCCTCCATCTCCTTGAGGGCCGGGGTTACGAACCGCTCGGCGTTGGCCAGGGTCTGGCGGCGCTCGTACTCGGGGGGCACCCGCTCGAGATGGGTCCGGGTGACCTCGATGTAGAACCCGAACACCTTGTTGAACCCGATCTTCAGGGATCCGATCCCGGTGCGCGCCCGCTCCTCGGACTGGAGCCGGGCGATCCACCCCCGCCCGTCCCGCTGGATCGCCCGGAGTTCGTCCAGCTCCGGGTCGAACCCGTCGCGCAGCAGCCCGCCCTCGGTGATCACCACGGGCGGGTCGTCCACCAGGGCCCGGCCGAGCAGGTCCGACAGGTCCGGAACGGGCGCAAGCCGCCGGGAGAGGTCGGCCAGCAGGGCCGCCTCGGCCCCGGCCAACGTGGCGCCGGCTTCCGGCACCACCTCGAGGGACCGGCGAACGGCCACCAAGTCCCGGGCGTTGGCCGTGCCCATGGCCACCTTGCCCGCGAGCCGGGCCACGTCGTGAACCGCCTTCAGTTGCTCCCGAAGGGTGCGGCGGGTCTCCCCCCGCCGCACCAGCTCGGCCACGGCGTCGAGCCGGGCATCGATCGGCTCGGGTTCGGCCAGTGGAAACGCGAGCCACGACCGCAGGCACCGGCCGCCCATGGCGGTGCGTGTGCGGTCCAGGAGGTGCACCAGGGTGCCGTCCCGCCGTCCGCCGGCGAGGGTGTGGAACAGCTCCAGGTTCCGCTGGGTGGCCTCGTCCAGCACCAGCACCGACGCGGACGCGTGCCGGACAAGCCGGCGCAGGCCGGCCAGGCCGCCCCGGTAGTGGGCCTCCACGTATCCGAGCACGGCCCCGGCCGCCCGAAGCCCGGTGGGCAGGTCGTCCACGCCGTACCCGGCCAGGTCGCCGCCTCCCAGGTGGCCTTGCACCCGGTCCGGGGCCGTCCCGGGATCGAACAGGGCCGGGTCCACGAACACGGGGACCGAGCCGACCGGCAGGGTTCCGGCCGGGACCTCGCTTCCTTCAGGCACCAGCACCTCCCGGGGCGACAGCCCGGCGATCTCGTCGGCCGCCGCGGCCCAGGAAGCCGCCTGCCCCACCCTGAACTCGCCGGTGGTGATGTCCGCGTACGCGAACCCCACCCCCCGCTTGTCGCCGACCAGCGCGAGCAGGTACTGGGGCTCCTTGGCCTCGATCGCGTCGGTGTCGGTCACCAGCCCGGGGGTCACCACCTGGACGATCTCGCGCCGGACCAGCCCCTTGGCCTGGGACGGATCCTCCACTTGCTCGCAGATCGCCACCTTGTGCCCCCCCTGCACGAGCCGGGCGATGTACCCCCGGGCCGCGTGCCACGGAACCCCGCACATAGGCACGGCGTTCTCCCCCTTGTCCCGGCTGGTCAGGGTGATCTCCAGCACCCGGCTCGCGATCTCGGCGTCCTCGAAGAACATCTCGTAGAAGTCCCCGAGCCGGAACATCAGGATGCAGTCGGGGTGCGCCCGCTTGAGTTCCAGGTACTGGCGCATCATGGGGGTGAGCTTGGGCCCGGCTGGGGGGGGCGAACGCTTGGCGGACATCTGGGACGCCTTCGAGGACGGGGGCGGCTCACCCGGCCCCGGTGAAACCAGGGCCGGGCGTGGGGGCTGCCGTCACAGGGTGGGTTCCTCCTCCAGGGGAGGGGTCTTCTTCTTTTCGCCGCCCCCGGCCGGGGACGGCGCGGCCAGCTGGGCCGGGGGCGCCGGTTCGGGCGGCTCCGGCCCAGCACCCGGAGCCCTGGGAGGGGCGGACCCAGACGGCGCCGCGGACGTCTTCACCTCGGCCGCCTGTGCCCGCAGCCGGTCCACCTCGGCCTCCAGCTCCCGGATCCGGCGGTCTCGCTTTCGCACCTCCCGCCGCTTCGAGAACCGCTCGTACACCCCGTGGAACCCGGCCACCAGGATCCCGAGCAGGAAGCACACCCCGAACAACAGGGCCACGGGCAGGGGCGGGGTGGAATACAGGTGCCAAAGGTCCCACAGCTTCAGGTGGAACTGGATCGTCTCGCTCAGGGCCGCCAGGTTCTCGGGCTGGATCCCGAACAGCACCGCGGCGATCACGAGCAAGGCGAACACGGTCTTCTTGAAAAAGTTCAGCATGGTTGGCTCCCGGGAGAGATCGGGCCCGGCCCGGTGGGGTCAGCCGTCGGACAGGGCGGCGACCAGCTGATCGTACTGGTCGTCCAGGTGCTGGGGGATCACCCGCGTGTCGCCCAGCACCGGCATGAAGTTGTTGTCCCCTTCCCACCGGGGGACCACGTGCAGGTGGAGGTGCTCCGCCACCCCGGCGCCGGCAGCTGCGCCCAGGTTCAGTCCCACGTTGTACCCGTGGGGCGCACTCACCCGGTCCAGGGCAGCCTTGGCGCGCACGAACCACGCCCACAGCTCCGAGGACTCGTCCGGGGACAACGCCTCGACCGCTCCCTCGTGGCGCAACGGCAGCACCATCAGGTGGCCCGGCGCGTACGGGAACCGGTTGAGCACGACGAACACGTGGTCGCCGCGGGCCACGACCAGGTGGGCCCGGTCGTCCGCCCCGTCCCGGGCGTGGCAGAACACGCACCCGTCGGGTTTGGGCCCGAGGATGTACGCCATGCGCCACGGCGCCCACAGGGGTCGCTGCTGCACCCTACACCTCCACGAACCGGACCCCGGACACGCCCAACGGGTCCAGCGTCACCAGGGCCACGGTGCCCCGGCGACCGCCTCTCGGCCCGAACGGAGACCCCGGGTTGACCAGCACCACTCCGTCCCGGACCACGTGGGTGGCGACGTGGCTGTGCCCGAACACCACGAGGTCCACCGGCTCGTCGAACGCGGCCAGGACCCGGCCCTCGATCCCGCCCGGCGCGCCCCACCCGTGCACGAGCCCCACCCGGCAGCCCCCCAGCGCGAGCACCCGCCGACCGGGCAAGCGCCGGGCCACGGCCGCGGCGTCGGTATTGCCGGCCACCCCGTGATACGGCCGCGGCTCGGCGAACTCGAGATGGTCCACCACGGCCTCGGCCGTGTGGTCCCCGGCGTGGAGCAGCATGTCGGCCGGCCCCAGCGGGCCGGACAGGAGGCAGTCGAGCCGGTCGTCGGCCGCGGCCAGGTGGGTGTCCGAGAGGAGGCCGAGCACCATCGCGCCGCCTTCCGTCAAAACGTCCGGCCGGAGTCCAGCAACACGGTCACCGGGCCGTCGTTGACCAGTTCCACGGCCATCTCGACCCGGAACCGGCCGTAGGCCACGGGCACGCCGTGGGCGTGGACGCGCCGCCCCACCTCCCGGTACAGCGCCTCGGCCGCTTCCGGTGGTGCCGCGGCCGTGAACGACGGGCGGCGGCCCCTGCGGCAATCGCCGAGCAGGGTGAACTGGCTGACCAGCAGGACGCCCCCTCCCACGTCCCGGACCGACCGGTTCATCCGGCCCTGGTCGTCCTCGAACACCCGCAAGGCCGCCACCTTGTCGGCGATGTACCCGGCGTCTGCGTCGTCGTCGCCCGCCGCCACCCCCACCAGCACCACGAGGCCGTGGCCCACCGCGCCCACGACAGTCCCCTCCACCCGGACCTCGGCCCGGGCCACCCGCTGGACCACGGCCCTCACGGCTCGGCCGTACGGGCCACGTCCACGGCCGGTGCCAGGGCCTCGAGCCGGTCCACCCACCCCGCGGCCCACGCCCGGTACGTGTCCAGTTCGTCGGGGGGCACCGGGTCGCCGGCCGGGTACCGCTCGGTCAGGGGGTTCACCCACCGGCCGTTCTTCTTGACGCGGAAATCGAGGTGGGGGCCGGTGGCCAGGCCGGTCTGGCCCACGTACCCGATCACCTGGCCCTGCTTGACCCGTGCTCCGGCCCGAACCCCCCGGGCCACCCGGGACAGGTGGTTGTAGAACGTTTCGTATCCCCGGGGGTGGCGGACGATCACGGTCTTGCCCGCCTGGCCCTTCCAGCCCGCGTGGCGCACCGTGCCGCCGGCCACGCTCCACACCGGCGTACCCGTGGGTGCCGCGTAGTCCACCCCCCGGTGGGGCCGCACCACCTTGAGCACAGGGTGCTTGCGCCGCAGGCTGTACCGGCTCGAGATCCGGGTGTACTTGAGGGGCGAGCGCAGGAAGCTCTTGCGCACGCTGGTGCCGTCCGGCGCGAAATACCCCTCGATCCGGCCAGACTTGTAGTAGATCGCGGTGTGGTCCCCCCGCCGACCCCGGTACTGGGCGGCCAGGATCCGCCCGTTTCCCACCCGTTCGCCGTCCACGTACAGGTCCTGGTAGATCACCCGGAACTCGTCCCCGGCCCGGGTGTCCCGGGTAAAGTCCACGTCCCAGCTGAACAGCTCGACGAACGCCATGGCCAGGTCCACGTCGGCACCGGCCGCCAGGAACGAGCCGTACAGCGACCCCTCCACCCGGCCGGCCCGGACAACCTCGCGGCGTTCCAGGGGAACGTCCACACGGGCCACGGCCCACCCGTCTTCCCGGGCTTCGGCCGCGTACACCTCGAGGGGGCTGCGGCGGTACTCGAACCGCTCGATCCGGCCGTCGGCGTCCACCAGCAGGTCGTACCGATCCCCGGGCCGGAGCCGCCGCACGTCGCACACCGGGTCGAACGCCCGGGCGAACAGCACGGCCTCGGCCGCGGTGGCACCCCCGGCCCGGAGCACCGCGGCCAGGTTCTCGCCCCGGCCGATCTCGCCCCGGGACCGCCGGAACCCCCGGGCCTCGTAGATGCGGTCGGTCACTGCCGCGTCCAGGAGCGCGTCCACCCCGGGTCGCGAATCCTCGACCACGACCTCCAGCACCCGGGCGAGTCCGTCTCCCTCCAACCGGGGGGACACCGACGACAGCAACCGGTCCGGCCGCGCGAGCAGCAGGAAGCAGGCCCCGAGGACCGCCAGCTGGATGTAGGTTCGGGTCGTTTTCATGGGTGTTTTCGCCCGGGTGCCGGGGTTTGAGCATGGTATCCGAAGGGTACGGTCCCTTCAAGTGCTGCCGCCAGGGGCCGGTCGGGGGTTGCCCTCGCCGGGCCGCACCCGCACGGTGTGCTCCCCGGCCACCAACACCCGGCCCGGGCCGCCGCCCCGGGGCCTGCGCAGCCGGCCGGCCTCCAGCACCATGACGTCCACCCGGGCGTCGCCCGAGCGGGACGAGTACGACGCGGCCAGGCCCGCGGCCTCGCGCACGGTGCGGTCGGGCACCCGGGCCTCCCGGCCGGGCTTTCGCACCAGCACGTGGGCGCCGGCCCCGCCCCGGGCGTGAAGCCACAGGTCCCACGGCCGGGCTTCCCGCACCAGGCGGTCGTTCTCCACCCGGTTCCTCCCCACCCAGATCGGCCACCCGTCCGAGGAAGTGAAGCGGCGGTACGGCCCTTCGGGGCCGGCCAGCGCCTTCCGGGGCGCCGGCTCGGGACCGGGTCCCGCCTCCAGGGACGCCTCGGCCTCGGCGATGCGGTCACGCACCTGCTCCCCGGCCCGCTCGGCCCGCCGGGCACGGCGGTACAGCTGGTCCAGATTGGCAGCGGGGGACAGGGCCGGGTCGAGGTCCACCTCCAGGAACCGATCCGGCCGCAGGGGGTCGGTGACCCGGGCGACCCGGCTCCCCGGGACGACCGCGTGCAGGGACGCGGCCAGGGCGTCCGCCGCTGCCCGGAGCTCCGCCGGTTCGGGGAGGCGTTCCAGGTCCTGCCGGAGCCGTTCGATCCGGCGCCGGGTCCGGCGCTCGAACGCCCGCCGGCGGCGGGCCTCGGAACGGTCGTCCGCGTCTGCGTCCCGGCGGGTGGTCGCGGTTTCCAGCCACCGCCCGGCAGCAGCCAGCAGGTCTTGGTCCACCCGTTCGTCCGGCTCGCCCCGGTGGGCCAGTTCCACCGCGCTCCACCGGTCGCCGTACCGGAGCAGCGGCCCGGGCGTACCGTACGCGTCCCGCACCGACCGAAACGCGGCCCACGCGCCCCCGGCGCGCGCCTGGTGGGACACCTCCCGGACGAGGTCCGGGGAAAACCCGACCAGGCGGGGCGGTTCGGCCCGCCCTGCCCAGAGGGCCGCGGCCTCCCCCGGCCCCACCGACGCCGGGTCGACCCAGCCGTCCGGCCTGGGCGGCGGCGCGTACGGCGCGCCCGGGCGCACCCGTCCGGTCCTGCGCGCCGCCACCCGCACCATCCCATCCCGGTCCAGGACGACCAGGTTGCCCCGGGGCGGCACCCGTTCCAGCACCACCCGGGCGCCGTCGTCCTCCCTCTCCAGGTCCACCTGCACCACCCGTTCGTACGGCAGGCACTCGATCCGGACGAGCCGCCCGCCTTTTGCGTGGGCCCGCAGGAACGCGGCCAGGGCCGGCGGGCGGGCCGGACACGGCGGCCGCCGCTCCACCACGCCCAGGCCGCCCCGGGACGGGTCCGGGTCCAGGAGCAGCACCGCTGACCGGCCCGGGACCCGCAGCCGCAGCACCAGGCGGCCCCGGTCGTCCACCCACGCCCCCTGGACCCACGCCCCTCCGAACGCCCGGGCCGCCTCGGTCGCGAGCCGGGCCAGGACGAACGCGTCCACCCTACCAGCCGGGCAGGGCGTAGCGCAGGGGCGGAGCCGCAGCCTCGCCCAGGGGATCCAGGGCGGCGGCGTCGTCCCCCAGGAGCCACCGCAGGGCGCCCTTGCGACGGGGCCGCTTGTACTCGAGTTCGGGCTCCCCCGGGATGCCCCCCAACTCGCCCGCCAACGCCACCGCGTCCCAGAAACCGCCGAGCCGGTCCACCAGGCCGAGGTCCAGGGCCTGGCGCCCCGAGACCACCCGGCCGTCCGCAACGGCGAGCACCCGCTCCCGGTCGAGGCCCCGCCCCTCGGCCACCGCCGCCACGAACTGCTCGAAAAGGTCGTCGATCAGGGACTGGAACACCGCCCGGTCTTCGTCGGTCATCGCCCGAAACGGGGAACCCGCGTCCTTGAGCGGACCGCTCTTCACCGTGCGGGTGCGCAGCCCCACCTTGTCGAACAGCAGGCTCACCTCCTGGAACTGGAGGATCACCCCGATCGACCCGGTGGCCGTGCCCGGGTTGGCCACGATCTTGGTGGCCGGTGCCGACAGGTAGTACCCCCCGGACGCGGCCACCGCCCCCATGGACACCACCACCGGCTTCTTCCCGGCCAGTTCAGCCACCGCGTCGTGGATCTCCTGGCTCGGGGCGATCACCCCGCCCGGAGTCTCCACCCGGAGCACCACCGCCTTGACCCCGTCGTCCTTTCCCAGGTCCCGCAGGGCCGACACCGTCTGCCGGGCGTCCGCGATGAACCCGCGCACCGTCACCACCCCGACCCGGTCCCCCAGGACGAGGGAGTCCTCGTCGCCCCAGTACGCCACCACGGCCAGCGCCACGGCGAACCCCAGCCCGACGGCCAGCAGAAACTTGACGAACCGCCACAATCGCTTCATCCCCGACCTCCGTCTGCCCTGTCCGGCGCGTTCGACCGCCGGCTCCGGCACGATTCAACCACACCGGGCGGGCCGGGGGAAGGAATCCGTTGGGACGTGCCCCCTATGACGTAGCACTCGGCCACCACCGCTTCCAAAACTCGCTCGGTTCGCCGCCGGGGCTCGAACAGCCACTGCGACAAGCAGCAGGTCGCTTTTTCACCGGCCTGCTGCTTGCCGTTTCGCAATCACTCGGTAGCCCCCATGCCGTCCGTCCAGGACCAGACTCAAAGAAGAATGGCTCTTGACACTAAACCTTGCGGAAACTTCAGCCGATGGTACTGGGGACATTTTGCCAGCCTTCTTGGAGTCACCCATGGCCACATCCCGATCGTTCCCTACACCGATACCGGCGGACCCGCACCGTTGCCGGGCGCGGCCGCCCGGCACCCGCCGGGCCAGGCCGAGACGCCTGTTGGCGGTGCTGGCCACGGTGCTTCTGGCCGCCCCTGCGGGGCCGGCCCGGGCCACGGCCGGGGAGCCCTTCCCCGCCGACCTCACCGGGATGAGCCTGGAAGCGCTGATGGACCTCCAGGTGACGTCGGTCTCGAAGCGAGAGGAGAGGCTTGCCGACGCGGCAGCGGCCGTGTTCGTGATCACGGCCGAGGACATCCGACGCTCGGGGGTGACCACCATCCCTGACGCGCTGCGCATGGTCCCCGGCGTGCAAGTGGGCCGCATCGATGCGAACAAGTGGGCCATCACGGCGCGGGGGTTCAACGGCCGGTTCGCCAACAAACTGCTGGTCCTGGTGGACGGGCGCAGCGTGTACACCCCGCTGTTTTCCGGCGTATACTGGGACGTGCAGGACACCTTGCTGGAAGACATCGACCGGATCGAGGTGATCCGCGGGCCGGGAGCCACCTTGTGGGGCGCCAACGCCGTGAACGGCGTCGTCAACATCATCACCAAGTCCTCGCAGGACACGCGCGGCCGCCTGGTGACGGGCGGAGTCGGCACCGAGGAACGCGGGTTCGCAGGCGTCCGGTACGGAGCACCGGCAGGCGAGACGGGCGCCTACCGCGTGTATGCCAAGTACTTCAACCGAGACGACGCCGTCGATCACGACGGGGACGACACGGCGGACGGCTGGGGCGCCGTGCGGGCAGGGTTCCGTTCCGACTGGCGACTCGAGACGGGCACCGAGATGACGGTGCAGGGGGACGCCTACACGGGCTACGCCGGGACGACGACCACGGTGCCGGCGCTGGCGCCCCCGTACACCGTGACCACGGAAGACGATTCCAAGGTCTCCGGGGGCAACCTGCTGGCGCGGTGGAGCCAAGCGATCTCGCCCTCCTCGGACATCATCGTCCAGACCTATTACGACCGCACCCGGCGCGACGAACCCGGCCTGGTGGAGGAAACCCGGGACACCTTCGATCTCGACTTCCAGCACGCCTTCAGGCCGACCTCCCGGCACCGCCTCGTGTGGGGTCTTGGATTTCGGGTCACCCGGGACGACACCGAGTCCGGGTTGATTGGGTCGATAGACCCGGAAAGCCGCACCGATCGGCTGTTCAGCGCGTTTATCCAGGACGACATCACCCTCGCGCCCGACGTCTTCCGGCTCGTCCTGGGGTCCAAGTTCGAACACAACGACTACACGGGCTTCGAGGTCCAACCCACCGGGCGCTTGGTCTGGACCCCCCACGCCGGACACACCGTGTGGGCCGCCGCGTCCCGCGCGGTGCGGACCCCGTCCCGGGGAGAGGTGGACGCCGACTT
>JAJRUI010000016.1 GCA_024277875.1 Deferrisomatales bacterium | reverse complement strand
TCACCAGGTTCGGCTCCACGCCGCCCTCGTCGATGGCCGCGGCGGCCACCGCCCGGACCCGGCCGAGGGGCAGGGCCCGGCGGCCCGCGCCGTCGATGTCCAGGGACAACCGGCCATCGGCCAGGGCCAGGCGGGCGGCACGGGCGCCGTCCGGGACCGGAGCGAGCCGGGCGATCCGCACCAGCAGACCCGGGGCGGTGTCGGGCGTGGCCCGGCGGGCGGCCGAGGCAGCCGCCTCGGCCGCCTCCCGGCCGAGCCCCTCCCGGTCCAGGACCTCGGCCAGGCGCGCCTCCACGGCCACCGGAACCCGGGCGCCGGGCACCTCGGCCAGGAGGGCCTGCCACGTCCGGAACGCGTCCGCCGCCTCGCCCCGGCGGAGCTGCTCGGCCACCAGGCGGGCCATGGCGCCGGCCGCCTGTCCGGCCCGGCCGGTCTCCACGGCCACGTCCCACAGCATGCCAACGGTGTCCGGGTTGCCCGGGTCCTGGCGGGCACCCTTGACCAGCAGCGTCCACGCCTCGTCGGTCCTGCCCTGGCCGTGGCTCTCCAGGGCCCGGTCCAGGGCGCGGTTGTCCAGCACGGTCAGGCGGCCCTCCACCCCGGGCGCGAGGAACGCGTCCTCCCAGCCCGTGAACCTGAGCGCCGCCGCCACCGCGGCCCCGAACGCGAACCCGGACACGTGGGCCCAGTACGCCACGCCGGCGCCGCCCGTGCCCGGCGCCAGGGCGTCCGCGGTGAACGCGGCGGCCAGTTCCCGCAAAAACCACAGGGGCAGGATCACCCACGCCGGGGCGCTGAACGTGCCCCGCAGCACGAGGAAGAACCAGTAGAAGAACCGGATCCGCCGGTTCCAGTGACGCACCAGGAACGCGCCCAGCACCCCGGCGATTGCGCCGGAAGCGCCGACCAGGGGCACGGTGAGGTCCGGGTAGCGCAGGGCGAACACCCCGCCCGAGAACACCCCGGCGGCCAGGTAGAACCCGGTGAAGAACGGCCGGCCCCACACGTCCTCCAGGAACGGCCCGGACAGGTACAGGAACAGCAGGTTACCCAGCAGGTGGAGCCAGCCGGCGTGCAGGAACATGTAGGTCAGCAGGGTGGGAACCGAGAACGCCCCGGGCACCAGTCCCCACCGCCGCTGGGGCGTGTCGTCCAGGGCCAGGAACCCGGCCTCGGTCAACCCGTCCAGTTCGGTCTGCTCCAGGGTCAGGAAATCCGGGTCCCCGCCGGTGCGCTCGATGCCGAGGTGCTCCACCGGGTCGGCGCCCAGGGCGTTCTCGAGCCGGGGATCCAGCTCGAGGTACGGGTGCTCCAGGTAGTACTGCACCGCCTGGCGAAGCAGAGCGAGACCTTCTGCCGTGCGGGCCTGGCCGGTGAAGTGGGTCAGCAGAAACACGGCCACGCACGCGATCATCAGCCCGTAAGTCGCCCACGGCTGGCGGTGCACCGTGCCCTGCTCGTGCCCGATCGGGATCAGCATGGGGCCCCCTCCCTGCGGGTCGCGCCACGTTCCCCGCTGGGCGCGGGGACCTGCTCCCTAATAGATCGGCACGGGCGCCGGAATCTCCAGGGGGGGGAGAGATGTCAGCGACCAGCTGTCGGCTTACGGCGGGCGGGTGATTGGTTCGGTGACAGGTGACCGGAAACCGGGCACCTGGACCCCGTCGCGGCGGGGGCATCTCACAGGGAAAACCCTGCAAAGACCTGGGCCACGAGATCGCCGCTCTCCAAACGGTCGTTCAGGATGCCCGCCGGGATGGACTCGTACCGGCCGGACATGCCCAGGGACTAAATCCAACGAAAGGATTGCCAGATCCCTACCCTTCCCCTTGGGTAGTGCGGGGTGGGGGTCTGGTGGATCGCCGGGCGCGGCGATCGGGTGCCGCTACTGGCACCCGGCCGGAACCAGGCGCCCACCCCGTACCCTGGCAATACGATTGCGGGTCTTGGTAGTACTCCCGAGGATGGGGGCCCCGGCGGCCCTCCTTCTGTTTCGGGAACAGGCGCAACACCAGCCCGACCTCGCCCCAGCCGCCGAACCCCCACGCCTCGCCTCCCCATGCCGGCAACCGCCCCCCCCTAGCAGGATGCGGAAAAACCCCATCCGTGGGATTTTCAGCATCCTGCAAAAGGGCGGTCACAACGCCCCCAGGTCCAGTTCCACCGCGACCGTGCGGCAGTCGGTGAACAGGCTGTCACACACCGTCAACCCCAGCACCGGCGCCGAGGGCGCATACAGCGCCAGCCAGGTCGGCAGGTGGAGCCCAGCGGTCCAGCCCCCGGTGGGGACGGCGTCGCCGCAGGTGAGCACCCCCGACGCGTTCACCCGGCACGGGTACAAGCCCACGGCGCCGTTGCAGTCGGTGGTTCCCGACAGATTACAGTTGCGCTCGAACACCTTCCGGCGCCGGTCGCCCGGCTCGTCCTCATCCCACACCGACAGTTCGGCGTGGTACAGGCCGGACAAGCCCGCGTCCCACTCCACCAGGAACTCGGTCCCGTAGGCCACGGCCACCGGCTCGGCCAGTTCCCGGCCGTCGGCGCCCAGCACTCGGAGTACCGGATCCAGCCGGCCGTCGTCCGCCGGCGGCGGCGAACTCGCCGTCACGCCGGTGGAACCCGAACCCGAGCCGCACCCGGGCGCACACAGCGCCACCGCCACCGCCACGACCATCGTCGGCAGAACCCCGTTCCCCTTGTTTCGCCCGATCCGCTTCATCTGCATCCTCCTTCTCATCGTCGGAAGGTCCGTCCGCCGACCGACCCGGCGGCTCCTGTTCCAGCCGGCGGCCGTGTTCTCCGGCCGCCGGGCGATATCGTACGGCGCCCGCCCCTAGCAGGATGCGGAAAACCCCATCCGTGGGTTTTTTCGCGACGGCCTCTCGGGGGGCGGCCCCGTCGAGGCCTTTCAAATCACTCGGTTTTTCAAACCTCGTGATTTGGCGCCCCTTCCGTGGGGCGCGCAGCAGGTTGCTTTTTCCGCAACCTGCTAGGAACCGGTGGCGGCAACCTTGCCCTGTCCTGCCGCGCCACCGGTCACGGCCCGGCCCGACGCGTCGAGCACGGCGGCCGCCACCCGGCCGGGATCCCGGACCGGGCGGGCGGGCCGGTGCCGCAGGAGCCAACCGGCCAACTCCGACACGGGCACCACCGGAACGCCGCCTCCGTCCACCCCGGCCGTGTCGTTGTCCGCGGCCAGGGCCACCACGGGCACGAGCCAGTCGCGCACCCCAAGCCGGACCAGGTGCCCCTTGAGCGCGGCCACCTGGCGGCGCACCTGGCGAACCGGGTTTCGCACCCGGGTCTCGTAGGGAGTACCCTTTCGCCCCACCTTGTGCAGGATCCAGGATGGATCCCCGGCCGAGCCACGCAGTTCCCCGCGGTAGTTCTTGACCTCGATCACGAACACCCCGTTGGGGCCGCACACCACGAAGTCGGCCTCCCGCCAGCCGGTGCTGCTGCACGCGTCGGGGATCATCACCTGGTTGAGCACGGTGTACGCCCCGGGCAGGGCAGCCAGCGCCTCCAGGGCGCGGCGCTCACCATCAGCGCCGGCGGCGAGCGCCTCGGCCCCGACCTCTCGGGGACTCAACAGCAGCAACCCGGCCAGGGCCGCCGCGAACAGGCCCACCGGGACGCTCGGCCAAAGCACGGCGCACAGCACGCCGCCGCCGGCGATCGCAGCCAGCACGCCCTGGCGGGCGGCGTACCGGGCGTCCAGTTCCTCGTCGAGGCTGTTGGGCGTGATGTAACGCAGGTCGGCCATGGTGTCCCCCT
>JAJRUI010000015.1 GCA_024277875.1 Deferrisomatales bacterium | reverse complement strand
GGCGACCCCGTGCGGTACGGGGCCATCACGGTACCACGCGCCCCACGGTCCCTCAACGACCCGGGAGCCGGCGGATGCCGTGCCAGACGGTGCGTTCCCGGTGGTTGCGAAGGGGTGGGGCGCGGTCCTCTGGCGCCGCTTAGAACGGGTGGCGCGGTGCCCAGGTCGACGCGGACAGGAAGCGAGCGGGCCGGGGCCCCGGGAAAGACAACGAGGCCCGCCCCCTGGAACCGGGAGCGGGCCTTCGGTTTTCTCGTGGTGGAGATGAGCGGGATCGAACCGCCGACCTCTGCGTTGCGAACGCAGCGCTCTCCCAGCTGAGCTACATCCCCACGAGGACGTGAACGAATATCACAGCCCCGTTCCAGTTTCAACGGGAAAAGTTCCTCTCCCCCGGGGTCAAGGTCTGGTGGACCCGGGACGATCTAAGGGAAGAACCGTACACCCGGCACTTTGGAGGGGGATGCGTGGAACTTCGTGTTGAACTCCGTCAGGGCGGCCTGGAGGCGGTGGTGCTGCTGGACCAGGGGCCGTACGACCCGGACGCGGCGGTCCAGACGGTGACCGAGCGCCTGCGGGAGATGGGCGTGCCCCTGGACGGCGACGGGCGGGGGCTCCGGGTGGCGCTGTCCGCGTTCGAGGGCGGCTCAGCCCAGCCCGACGGCGTGGTGGTCGCCCGGGGCGAGCCGCCCCAGCCCGGCATCCCGGCCCAGGTGGTGGCGTTCTTCCCGATCAAGGACACGCCCCTGGAGCCCGGGGAAGACCCGTTCGAGCGGTACCCGACCAACGTGGCCTACGCCGGCGAGCCGGTCCTCCAGAAGACCCCCCCGTCCCCCGGCATCCCCGGCAAGAGCCTCACGGGCGTCCCGCTCCCCGCGCCGGACGGCGCGGACATCCCGGTGATTGCGGGCGAGGGCGTGGTCGAGGAGGAAGACGGCACGTTCCGGGCCACCACCTACGGCGTGGTCCTCTTTCACCGGGGCCGGCTCCAGGTGGTGAGCGCTGTGGACCTGGCCGAGGACAAGATGGAGGCCCGGCTGTGCGTGCTGCCCGACGCCCGGGTGGACGTGCCCACCCAGGTGGGCAAGATCAAGAGCGCCCTGGACCGGCTGGGCATCCGGGCCGGCCTGGACGACGAGGCGCTAGAGGCCGCGGCACGGGCGGCCCAGGCCGGGGGCCGAGCCGTGACGGACGTGGTGGTGGCCCGGGGAACGCCGCCGGTGCACGGCCGGGAGACCGACTACAAGATCCTGTTCGACCCCGGGAAAAAGGTGGGCAAGGAACTCGAGGGCGGCCGGATCGACTTTCGCGAGGTCGAGGCGGTCAAAAACGTGACCCGGGGCGAGGCCCTGGCCGAGGTGGTCCCCGGCGTGGACCCGGTGCCCGGCCAGCGGGTGGACGGCAGCGCGATCCGGCCCCGCATGGAGCGGGCTCAGGGGCTGAAGCCCGGCCAGAACGTGGTGCCCAGCGAGGACGGAACCAAGATCCTCGCCGACGCGGACGGCATGGTGATCGTCCAGGGCAACCTGTTCCACGTGGCCGACCAGTACCTGGTCTCCGGGGACGTGGACTACCGCACCGGCAACATCCGGGCCACGGGCGACGTGGAGATCCGGGGCGAGGTGAAGCCCGGCTTCGAGGTGCACACCGAGAAGGACGTGCTGATCCACAAGGACGTGGAGGAGGCCGTGGTGGAGGCCGGGGGCGGCGTGACGATCCGCGGCGGGGTGACCGCGTCGAGCCGGGTGGTCGCCGGGGGCAACGTGTCGGTGCGCCACGTGCTGAACTCCCGGGTGGAGGCCGAGGGCGACCTGGAGGTGAAGATCTCCCTGACCAACGCCGAGGTGTACGTGCACGGCCGGGTGCTGGCCGTGCAGGGCCAGGGCACGATCCGGGGCGGGCTGGTGAACGCGACCCGGGGCGTGGAAGCCCGGTCGGTGGGTTCCGAGGCTGCCGCGACCCACATCGCCGTGGGGGTGGACCTGCGGGTGGTGCGAGACATCGAGGCCATCGACGCCCAGCGCGAGAAGATCGCCACGGCCATGGCCCAGCTCCAGTCCAACCTGGGCCCGGCGTTGCTCAAGAACCCCCGGGCAGCCCTCGAGGCGATGCCGGTGGCCCTCAGGCGGCCGAAGCTCGAGATGCTCCAGAAGATCAAGGACCTGTACCAGAAGGACGCCGACCTGAAGGCCCAGCGGGAGATGCTGGTGATCGAGACCCAGGCCCTCCGGAAGGCCACGGTGTCGGTCCAGGGCGAGGTGTTCGCCGGCACCCAGATCACCGTGAGCACGGCGTGCCTGAAGCTCACCGAGACCCTGCGGCGGGTGCAGTTCTACTACGACACCGACAAGAACACGGTGGCCTGGAAAAAGCTCTGACCCGGGCCCCTCACCGGCTGCGCCTGGCCAGGCCCAGGTGTTCGGCGATCGCGCCGGCGTCGGCCGGGAGCTGGACCGGGCGATTGGCCAGGTCGGCCCTGGGGGTGATCCCGTAAGCCGGGTCGAGCGCGTCTTCGAAGTAGGCGTCCTGGAACCCGGCGAACTTGAGCTGGTGGCTCGTGGAGTCGCACACGAACCGGCCGGCCGGGTCCACGAGCCCCTCCCCCAGCGCCTTGCGCAGCCCGGCGATCGCCTCGCCCCCCTGGGTGCACACCACGTGGCCGTGGCGGTTGGCCACGAGCATGGTGTCCAGGATCTCCTGCTCGGTCACCGACACGCACGCGAACCGTTCCCGGTAGACCGCGTCGACCAGCCCCTGGACCTTGGGGAACGACACGGGGTTGCCGATCATCGCGGCCTGGGCCACGCTGGGCCGCACGGTCACCGGCCGGTACTGCCCGGACCGCTGCCACCGGGCCACGGGGTCGGCGTGGTCGCTCTGGACCCCGAGGATCCGGGGAAGCCCGCCGATCACC
The DNA here is from genome assembly GCA_024277875.1 of Deferrisomatales bacterium. Lineage (GTDB taxonomy): Bacteria > Desulfobacterota > Deferrisomatia > Deferrisomatales > Deferrisomataceae > JAJRUI01. The sequence goes on along the minus strand of JAJRUI010000015.1, from coordinate 3,152 downwards.
CCCAGGCGTTGCAGGTCCAGGAACCCCTCCAGGATCGCGGTCACGTTGCCCGCGTTGCCGATCGGCACCACCACGGTCAGCCCGTCCACGTCCCACCCCAACTGCTGGGCCACCTCGAACGCGAACGACTTCTGGCCGTTGATCCGCACCGGGTTCTTGGAGTTCAGCAGGAACACCTCGTAGGACGCGGCCAGTTCCTCCACCAGCCGCATGCAGTCGTCGAACACCCCGGGCACCTCGATCACCCGGGCCCCGCTGCCCAGGGGTTGGCCGAGCTGCTGGGGGGTGACCCGGCCCCGGGGCAGGAGCACGGCCGAGCGCACCGCGTCCCGGTCGAGGTACGACAGGTACAGGGCGGCCGCGGCCGAGGTGTCGCCGGTGGACGCGCAGATCCCCAGGATCGGTCCGCCGCCCCGGGTGTTGAGGTAGTGGTTCAGGAAGCTGATCGCGCTGGCCATGCCCCGGTCCTTGAACGACGCAGACGGGTTCTGTCCGTCGTTCTTCACCCACAGCGGGGCGCCGACCCACCGGGCCAGGTCCGGGTTGGCCCGCACCAGGGGCGTGTGTCCCTCGCCCAGGTACACCACGTCCTCCAGGGGCACCCACGGCAGCACCAGCTCGTGGAACGCGAAGATGCCCCTGAAGCCGTCCACCTGGGTGGCCCGCCTCAAATCGAACACCCGGCGCCACTCGGCGCCGGTGCGTTCGGACAGGGCGTCGAACTCGGGGTCCACCACCCGGAGCAGGCTGTGACACGCCGGGCAGGTGTACAGCAGTTCTTCCAGGGGCTCGGTCCGGCTGCACCGGATGCACTGGTACACCATGGCGGGCCGGTGGCGGGGCAGGATATCGATGCCGGTCAGGTCGCGGATCTCTCGGGGGTCCACACCGTTCTCCTCGCGCGGGGTGGGCGGGTCGGGCCGCCATTGAAGAGCAAACGGCCGGACCGGTCAACCCCGGGCCCCGGGCCTTGGCGCGGTGGGCCGTCCTTGGTACCGTACCCCGACCCAGACATCTGCGGACCGGGGAGAGAGGCCATGCGGATCCTCGTAGTGGAAGACGAAGAAAAGGTCGCGTCGTTCATCCGCAAGGGGCTGGTGGAGGAGCGCTACGCCGTGGACGTGGCCCACGACGGCCAGGAGGGGGTGGAACTGGCCGCGCTCAACCCGTACGACCTGGTGGTGCTCGACCTGATGCTCCCCAAGCTCGACGGGTTCCGGGTGATCCAGCGTTTGCGGGAGGATGCGGTGGACACCCCGATCCTGGTGCTCACGGCCAAGGACTCGGTGGGGGACAAGGTGCGGGGCCTGGACCTCGGGGCGGACGACTACCTCACCAAGCCGTTCGCGTTCGAGGAGCTGCTCGCCCGGATCCGGGCCCTGCTCCGCCGGGGCGGGGGCAACGCCGCACCCGTGTTCCAGGTGGCCGACCTGGTGCTCGACCCGGCGGCCCGCACCGTGACCCGGGGCGGTGACAAGATCGAGCTCACCGCCAAGGAGTTCGCCCTGCTCGAGTACCTGATGCGCCACGCGGGCCGGGTGCTGACGCGCACCATGATCCTCGAGCACGTGTGGGACCAGAGCTTCGACTCGTACACCAACGTGATCGACGTGTACGTGAACTACCTGCGCAAGAAGGTCGACCAGGGCCGGGAGCCCAGGCTGATCCACACCGTCCGGGGCGTGGGCTACGTGTTGCGGGAGGAGTCGTGACCCCCCGGACCCTGCGTTCCCAGCTGGCCCTGTGGTACGGGGGGTTCGTGTGCGCGATCCTCCTGGTGTTCGGGGGCCTCCTGTACGGCGTCCTCGCCCGCAACCTGTACCGGGGCGTGGATCAGAAGCTCCTGGCCCTGGCCCAGGTGGTGGCCGAGTCGTCGGTGCGCAACTTCCTCAGGCCCGGGTACAACAACTTCTCCCAACTCCTGGAGGACTTCTTCGGGGTGCCCGCCGCCGGCCAGTTCATCCGGGTGCTGGACCCGTCGGGCAACGTGGGCTCCCGCAGCGAGAACCTGCTCCGGCGCAACATCCCGGTGTCCCGGGCCACCGTGGGCCGCGCCCTCCACGGCGAGATGGTGTACGAGACCTACGACAAGGGCGGCCCGCCCCTGCGGGTGCTCACCTACCCCGTGGTGGTGCGGGGCCGGGTGCGCAACATCGTGCAGGTGGCCACCAGCCTGGCCCCGGCCATGGAGGCCTTGCAGCAGGTGCTGTGGGTGCTGGTGGTGGGCAGCCCGGCGGTGTTGTGCCTGGCCCTGCTCGGCGGGTGGCTGCTGGCCGGCCGGGCCCTGAAGCCCCTGGACCAGGTGGTGGACGCCCTGCGGAGCCTGGACGCCGACACCCTGTCGGACCGGATCCCGGACGGCAGCGGCACCGAGGAGGTCCAGGACCTGTCCCGCAACATCAACGCCCTGCTGGCCCGCCTGTCCGACGCGTTCCGCCGGGTGCGGGAGTTCACCGCGGACGCGAGCCACGAGCTGCGCACGCCCCTGACCGTGCTCAGGGGCGAGGCCGAGGTGGCCCTGCGCCACCCCCGCACGGTGGAGGAGTACCAGGCCGTGCTCGCGTCGGCCCTGGAGGAGATCCACCGGATGGGCCGGATCGTGGAGGACCTGCTGCTGCTGGCAAAGGGGGACCTGGGAGAGATCCGGATCGAGAAGGCGCCCCTGGAGCTGGCCCGGTTCCTGGACGACCTGTCGTCCCAGGCGTCGGTGCTGGCCGAGGCCCGGGGCCTGGCGTTCACCGCCGCCGGGGGGCCGCCCGCGACCGTGCTGGCCGACCCCCTGCGGCTCAGGCAGCTGTTCTGGAACCTGCTGGACAACGCGGTCAAGTACACCCCGGAGGGGGGCGCGGTGTACCTGTCCCACGCGCGGGCCGGGGACGGGTGGATCCGGGTGACCGTCAAGGACACCGGGGTGGGCATCCCGCCCGAGCACCAGGAGCGGATCTTCGAGCGGTTCTACCGGGTGGACAAGCACCGGGCCCGGGCCCAGGGCGGCAGCGGCCTCGGGCTGGCGATCTGCAAGTGGATCGTGGAGGCCCACGGCGGCCGGATCGAGGTCCGGTCCACGCCGGGCCGGGGCAGCTCTTTCCTGGTGTACCTGCCCGAGGCCGAGCCGGGGCGGCCGGAGTGACGGCCGGTCAGAACACCTCGAG
>JAJRUI010000014.1 GCA_024277875.1 Deferrisomatales bacterium | reverse complement strand
GCTGGTGGACCGCACCGAACGAAGGGCCCGGGAGGCGTCCCGGCTGCGCAAGCGCAAGGTCGCCGCTCCGGGCGGCCGCAACCTGCGCTGACCCCCCTCGCGGAAAGGACCCCGATGGATCCGATCCCCCGCGCGTTCGTCCGGCCCGACGGCCTGGAGCCGGACGCGGTGGTCCGGGCGCTCGAGCGCGTCGGGCCGGTTCGCCGGAGCCCCCCCGGGGTCGAGGCCCGGGTCGTGCTCGACACGTTCGACGGCCGGCTCCACCGCCGGGGGGAGGTGCTCGAGGCGGTGTCCGGTCCGCCCGGGGAGCGGCTCGCGTGGCACGGCCCCGGCGGCGAGCCCCTGGGAAGCCTGCCGGCCCCGGCGCCCCGGTTCGCGACGGACCTCCCGGCCGGCCCGTTCCGGGAACGGCTGGAGGCGTTGACCGGCGTCCGGGCGCTGCTGCCGGTGGTCCGGCTGGAGACCCGGGTCGAGCGGTTCGCCGTGCTGGACGGCGAAGGCAAGACCGTGTGCCGGGTGGGGTGGGAGGACCACGCGGCCGCCGCCCCGGAGGGCGGGCCGCCGGTGCCCCTGTCGCCCCGGCTCCGGGTGGTCCCCGTGCGGGGCTACCCCAAGCCGTTCGGGCGCGTCCTGGCCCGGCTTCGCGAGCTGGGCGGGTTGGGCGACGACGGGCGCGACGAGGTGGGCGAGGCCCTGGACGCCCTGGGCGTCCGGCCGGGCGCGTACACGTCCAAGGTGCGGGTCGCCCTGGAGCGCGGCCTGACCGCGGACGAGGCCGTCCGCCGTGTGCTGTTGCACCTGCTCGGCGCGATGGAGGCCAACGTGCCCGGCACCCGGGGAGCCTGGGACACCGAGTTCCTCCACGACTTCCGGGTGGCGGTCCGCCGGACCCGGGCCGCCCTGGGCCAACTCCGCGGGGTGCTCCCCGCCGACGAGGTGGCCCGGTACCGGCCCGAGTTCGCGTGGCTGGGGCAGGTGACCGGGCCGGCCCGGGACCTGGACGTGTACCGGCTCGGCCTGCCCGGCTTCCGGGCTGCCCTGCCCCCGGACCTGCGCGACGCCCTCGAGCCGTTCGACCGGCTCCTGGCCGACCGGCAGGCCGCCGCCTACCGGGAGGTGGACCGGGCCCTGGGATCCCGGCGTTTTCAGCGGCTCGTGACGGGGTGGCGGGCGTTCCTGGAGGCGCCGGCCGAGCCCGGGCCCGGCGCGCCCCGGGCCGGGACGGCCGTGGAGGACCTGGCCCGGCGCCGGATCGTCAAGGCGCACCGCCGCGTGCTGCGGGAGGGGGCTGCGATCGGTCCCGACAGCCCGGCCGACGCGTTTCACGAGCTGCGCAAGAGCTGCAAGAAGCTGCGCTACCTCCTGGAGTTCTTCCAGGGCCTGTTCGACCCCGGCGGCGTCGGCCGGCTGGTCAAGGACCTGAAGGGGCTCCAGGACAACCTGGGCGCGTTCCAGGACCTGGAGGTCCAGGCCACCGCGCTCGTCGGGTTCGCCGATGCGCTGGCAGGGGACGGCCCGGCCCGGACCCAGCTGGCCCTGGGCGTCCTGGTCGAACACCTGCGTCGCCGGCAGGCCGAGGTGCGCGACGCGTTCGGCCGGCGGTTCGACCGGTTCGCCGGCCGGGTCACCCGCAAGCGCCTCGAAGCCGTGCTCCGGGGACCGGAAGGCTGACATGCGGATCCTGGCCACCTACAACGGCAAGGGCGGGGTGGGCAAGACCGCGGCCGCGGTCAACCTGGCGTACCTGTCCGCGCTGCGGGGCGGCCGGACCCTGCTGTGGGACCTGGACCCCCAGGGCGCGGCCACCTACTACTTCCGGATCCGGGCCCGGGTGAAGGGCGGCGCGAAAAAGCTCCTGAAAAAGGGTGCCGATCCCGCCGCGTGGGTCCGGGGCACCGACTACCCGGGCCTCGACCTGCTGCCGGCGGACTTCTCGTACCGCCACCTGGACCTCCTCCTCGGCGGCGGCGACCCGGGCCGACGGCTGCGGCGGTCGATCGGGCCCCTGGCCCCCCGGTACGACGATCTGTTTCTGGACTGCCCGCCCAGCGTGTCCGCGGTGTCCGAGGCGGTGCTCCGGGTCGCGGACGCCCTGCTCGTGCCGGTGATCCCCACCACCCTGTCCGTGCGCACCCTGGACCAGGTCCTGGACCTGCGTGCCGCGTGTGGCGCCCACGGGGTCTCGGTCCTCCCGTTCTTCTCGATGGTGGACCGCCGCAAGAAGCTCCACCGGGAGATCCTGGCCGACCTGCCCCGGCGGATGCCCGACATGCTGCGCACCTGGATCCCGTACGCCAGCGCGGTGGAGCGGATGGGGGTATACCGGGAGCCCGTGCACCGGTTCGCCCCCCGGTCCCGGGCGGCTGTCGCGTTCGGGGCGCTGTGGGCCGAGGTGGCGGAACGGACGGAAGGCGATCCACCCGGCGACTGACGGCGCGGCGGGGCAGGAGGGGCGGGCCACCCGCCCCCCTCCCCGGCGAAAACCGGGCGGCTAGCAGGCCGCTGACAAAGCGGCCTGCGTGCACCCCACGGACGGGGTTTTTCAGCATCCTGCTAAGGGCGTCCTGAACAGGAGGCGGCGGACAATGGGCACCGAGATCGAGCGAAAGTTCCTGGTCCGGGGGGACGGGTGGCGCAAAGGGGCCCGGGGCGAGCGGTTCCGCCAGGGGTACCTGACCACCGATCCGGAGCGCACGGTGCGGGTCCGGGTGGCCGGGGACCGGGCGCTGCTCACGGTGAAAGGCCCGTCCCGGGGGCTCGTCCGGGCCGAGTTCGAGTACCCGATCCCGATGGCCGACGCCCACGCCATGCTGGACGCGCTGTGCCTGGCACCCCTGATCGAGAAGGTGCGCTACCGGGTGGAGTACGCCGGCCGGGTGTGGGAGGTGGACGAGTTCCTGGGCGACAACCACGGCCTGGTGCTGGCCGAGGTTGAGCTGGATGCGGCCGACGCCGAGGTGGACCTGCCGCCGTGGGCCGGCCGGGAGGTGTCGGACGACCCCCGGTACTACAACGCGAACCTGGTGGCCAACCCGTACACCCGGTGGGCGGACGGGTGACCCACGGCCGCCCCAGGCCGGCCTGGCTGTTCGTCCAGTCCGGGGTGGTCCCGGTGCGGCCGGGCCGGGACCACCCCGAGGTGCTCCTGATCACCTCCCGCAAGCGCCGCCGGTGGACGATCCCCAAGGGGGTGGTGGAGGCGGGCCTCACCCCGGCCGCGTCCGCGGCCAAGGAGGCGTGGGAGGAGGCCGGGGTCCGGGGCGAGGTGGATCCCGAGCCGGTGGGCCGGTACGCGTACACGAAGTGGGGCGGCACCTGCCGGGTGGCGGTGTTCCGGATGGCGGTCCGGGAGGTGGCCGACCGGTGGCCCGAGGCGTGGCGGGACCGGCAGTGGGTCCCCCTGGAGGACGCGGCCGGGATCGTGGGCCACGACGGCCTCCGGCGCCTGCTCCGGGAGCTGTCCGTGCGGTGGGCAGACGGGGGAGGGCGCGGATGAAACGGCTGGTCTTGGTGCGCCACGCCAAGTCGAGCTGGAAGGATCCGGGCCTGGCGGACCGGGACCGGCCCCTGAACGGCCGGGGCCGGCGGGACGCCCCCGAGATGGGCCGGCGCCTGGCCGTGCGGGGCGCACGGCCCGACGCGGTGATCACCAGCCCGGCCCGCCGCGCCCGCAAGACCGCGCGCAAGCTCGCGGACGCCCTCGGCTACCCCCGGGACGGGCTCCTGGAGGAGGAGGCCGTGTACGACGCCGACCTCCCGGACCTGCTCGCCGTGGTGCGGGGGCTCGATCCGGACTGGGACGAGGTGCTCCTGGTGGGCCACAACCCCGGGCTGACCGACCTGGCCAACTTCCTCCTGCCCGGCCGGCCGTTCGCCAACCTGCCCACCTGCGGGGTCGCGTGCGTGGACCTGCCGGTGGACGGCTGGGAAGCGGCCGGGGAGGGGAGGGGCCGCTTGGTGTTCCACGACGCGCCCAGACTGCCCGCCCCCTCGGGATAGTCCCCGCCTACTTGCCTTCCTCTTTCTTTCCGAACGTCACCGGCTTGTCGCAGGTGGGACACTTCTTCGGTTTGCAGCGGGAGTCCCGCTCGTAACCGCAGTCCGGACAGACCCAGGTCGCCATGGTGTTCCTCCTCGTTGGGGTTGGGGGTCAGGGCTCCCCGCCCGGCCACTCGCGGATGTCGGGCAGGTTGCGGTATCGTTCGTCCAGGTCCAGGCCGTACCCGATCAGGAATCCGTCCTCCAGGGAGAAGCCCCGGTAGTGGACCGGGATCTCGGCCTGCCGACGCCCGGTCTTGTCCACCAGGGCGCACACCTTGAGGCTGGCGGGGTCCTGGGCGGCCAGGTCTTCGAGCAGCTCCGCCAGGGTCAGGCCCGAGTCCACGATCTCCTCCACCACGATCACGTGGCGGCCCTCGATCGGATCCCGGAGGGCCATCAGCCGCTCGACCCGGCCCGAGCTGCTCGTCCCGGCCCCGTAGCTCGACAGCCGCACGAAGTCCACCGAGCACGGCACCTGGACGTGGCGCACCAGGTCGGCCAGGAAGATGAAGGCGCCTTTCAGGACCCCGATGAAGTGGATATGCTGACCTTTATAGTCTTTATTGATCTCGTTGGCAAGGGCCTTCGTGGCCCGGCCGATCTGCTCGGCAGAATAGACGATGTTCACGGCGTTCGGTCCCGGTTTGACAGGGGTGGGCGGGGCGGTAGGTTGCCGGGAGTTCTAACACACGCGTTCCCCGGAGGCCAGCCGTTGCCGGGGGCGGGCGCGCTGGCAAAGGAGGTGCTGGAAGGATGAGGGCACGCACACGGGCCGGCCTGTGGCTGGCCGCTTTGGTGTCGGTGGCGGGGCTGTCGGCGGGGGCCGCCGCAGCGCCGCAACTCGTGGTCCAACCGGGGCAGCCGTTTCCGGACCTGGCGTTCGACGGCCTGCTCGAGCGGGCGGACTACGTCGCCCTGGGCCTGGACCCGGACCGGCCGGACTTCCGGCTGTCCGACATCTCCGGCGACCTGCTCGTCCTCGAGTTCTTCAACCGGTTCTGCCTCACCTGCCGGCGCCAGGCGCCGTACCTGCAGAAGGTGTTCGACGGGGTTCGGGACGGGCCGCTCGCCGGCCGGGTGCGGGTGCTGGCCGTGGGGGTCGGCAACCGGGTGTCGGGGCTGGCCGCGTTCCGCAGCGAGCTGGGGGTGTCCTACCCGATGGCGGCCGACCCGCTGTTCGACCGGCTGTTCGCGGTGGGGGACCCCGGCGGCACCCCGTTCACGGTGTTCCTGGTCCGCCGGGGGGGCGTGTGGCTCCTGGGGGACTACCACCTGGGGCTCCAGGGGGACGTGGAGATCCTCGCCCGGAGCAACGTGCTCCTGGAGGACGACGGGGTCGCGCGCGCGAAGACCGCCAGGCGCACGGGACGGTTCCATCCCCCCCTGGGCCTGTCCGAGGAGGACCAGCGGCTCCGGGCGGCCGGGTTCCTGTCCCGGGTGGCGGGCGGGCCCGTGCCCGTGGACACGGTGACCGCCGGGGACGGGGTGCGGGTGTACCGGGCCCTCGACGCCGACGGCGAGCCCACCGGCCTGTACGCCCGGATCGCCAGCCGGGCGCCGGTGTGCGACGTGTGCCACGCCGTGCACTTTTTGCTCGCGTTCGACCGGGACGGCCGGGTGCGGGGGTTCGAGCCGATCCACGTGACCAAGTTCGGCAACCGGGAGTGGAGCGACGAGGACGCGGCCCGGCTGGAGGCCGCCCTGGACGGCCGGCCCATGGCCGGCCTGGCGTTCGATCCGGCCGTGGACGCGGTGACCAGCGCCACCATGAGTTCGGCCCTCATCTTCGACGAGGCGCGGCGTTCGGCCCGGCTGCTGGCCGACCTGGTGGGGCGCTGACCGGCCCCGGCCCATGCGGTTTTTCGCCGACCTGCACATCCACTCCCGGTTCTCCCGGGCCACGAGCCAGGCCCTCACCCTGCCCGAACTCCACCGGTGGGCCCAATTGAAGGGGCTGTTGCTGCTCGGCACCGGCGACGTGACCCACCCGGAGTGGCTCGGGGAGATCGCGGACCAGCTGGTGCCGGCCGAGGACGGGCTGTTCCGGCTCCGGGACGACCTGGCCCGGGACGCGGACGCCCGGGTGCCGCCCGCGTGCCGCGGCCCGGTGCGGTTCGTGCTCCAGGGGGAGATCAGCAGCATCTACAAGCACGACGGCGCGGTGCGCAAGGTGCACAGCGTGGTGTACTGCCCCGGCCTGGACGGGGCCCGGCGCCTCCTGGCCGCCCTGGACCGCCTGGGCAACGTCCGGTCCAACGGCCGGCCGATCCTGGGCCTGCCGGCCCGGGACGTGCTCGAGGTGCTCCTCGAGGCCGACCCGGCGGGCCGGCTGATCCCGGCCCACGTGTGGACCCCCTGGTTCTCCCTGCTCGGCTCGAAGTCCGGCTACGACTCGGTGGAGGCGTGCTTCGGCGACCTGGCCGGCGAGATCTTCGCCCTGGAAACCGGGCTGTCGTCGGACCCGGCCATGAACTGGCGGGTGTCCGCCCTGGACCGGTACGCCCTGGTGTCGAACTCCGACGCCCACTCCCCCCGGAACCTGGGCCGGGAGGCCAACCGGTTCGACTGCGAGCCGGCCTACGACGCGGTGTTCGGCTCCCTGCGCCCCGGGGACCCGCGGTTTCTGGGCACGGTGGAGTTCTTTCCCGAGGAGGGCAAGTACCACCTGGACGGCCACCGCAAGTGCGGGTGCCGGCTCGAGCCCCGGGAGAGCCGGCAGGTGTCCGGCCGGTGCCCGGCCTGCGGCGGCCCCCTCACCCTGGGGGTGCTCCACCGGGTCGAGGCGCTGGCCGACCGGCCCGAGGGTGCCCGGCCCGACAGCGCCCGGGAGTTCCAGCGTATGGTGCCCCTGGCCGAGGTGGTGGCCGCCGCGTTCGGGGTGGGGTCGGGCGCCAAGCGGGTGGCTGCCGCGTGCGACCGGCTCCGGGCCGAACTGGGGCCCGAGTTCCACGTGCTCCGGGACGCGCCCCTGGAGGACGTGGCCGTCGCGGCCGGGCCGGTGGTGGCCGAGGGGGTGCGCCGGGTCCGGGCCGGGGAGCTGCGGGTGGAGCCCGGGTACGACGGCGCGTTCGGCACGGTGCGCCTGTTCACCCCGGAGGAGCGCCGGGACCTGGACCGCCAGGGGACCTTGTTTGCGGTCCCGGGCGAGCCCGCTGCCTCTCCTGGCCCGGGCCGGCCTGGCCCCGAGGCGCCGGTGCCCCGGCCGGCCAGCCAGGAGGCTGCCGCTTCCGAGCCCCCTGCCCCGGGCGGGGGGCTCAACCCGGAGCAGCGCGCCGCGGCCGAGGCCGGGCCCGGCCCGCTGGTGATCGTGGCCGGCCCGGGCACGGGCAAGACCCGCACCCTGGTCCACCGGATCGCCCGCCGGGTGGCGTCCGGCGCGGCCGTGCCCGAGCGGGTCGCCGCGGTCACCTTCACCAACCGGGCGGCGGACGAGCTCCGGGAGCGCCTGGCGGCGGTGCTCGGGCCGGACCGGGGCGGTCGCGTGGTGGTGTCCACCCTGCACCGGCTGGGCCTCGGGCTGCTCCGGGCCGAGGCGCCGGCCGCCGGCCTGCCCCCCGGGTTCCCGGTGCTGGCCGAGGACGAGTGCGCCGGGCTGCTGGGGGGAGGCCCGTCCGCCCGCAGGCTGCTCGAGGCGTTCGCCGCGGCCCGGCGGGGCGCGCCCCTGGACGGGGACGGCCGGGCCGCCCTGGCCCGGTTCGAGGCGGCCCTGGCCGACCGGGGAGCGGTGTGGGTGGACGACCTGATCGCCCGCCCGGTGGCGCTGCTGGAGGCCGATCCCGCCCTCCGGGACCGGTGGCGGCAGCGGTTCTCGTTCCTGGCCGTGGACGAGTTCCAGGACCTGGACCCCCTCCAGTACCGGCTGGTGGACCTGCTGGCCGGCCCCGGAGGGGACGTGACCGTGATCGGGGACCCGGACCAGTCGATCTACGGGTTCCGGGGCGCCGATCCCGGCCTGTTCGACCGGTTCCTGGCCAGCCGCCCCGGCGCCCGCCGGGTGCGGCTTTTCCGGAACTACCGGTCCACGGACACGATCCTGGGCGCGGCGGCCGACGTGCTGGCCCGTCCCGGCCGGGACGACCTGGTGGCGTTTCTGTCCGGCGGTCCCCGGGTCCAGCTCGTCGCCCTGGCCGACGAGCGGGCCGAGGCCCGGTTCGTGGCGGCCGAGGTGGAGCGGCTCGTGGGCGGCACCTCCCACCGCACCGTGGACGCGGGCCCGGACGTCCCCGGGCTGGGGTTCGGGGACGTGGCCGTGCTGTGCCGCACCCGGGCCCAGCTGGACCCGCTGGAGGCGGCGTTCCACCGGGCGGCCCTGCCCCTGCGGGTGGTGGGGGGCGAGCCGGCCGCCCTCCGGGGTCCGGGCGGGCGGGTGCTGGCCCGGCTCCGGCGGTCCCCACCGGGGGACGCACCGGCCGCTGCCGTGGCTGCGGCCCTGGCCGCCGAGGCCGTGGACCCGGACCTTCCGGCGGCCCGGGCGTGGACCGCCCTGGCCGCGGCCGCCCCGGATCTGCCGGCCCTCCTGGACGAGGTGGCCCTGCGCACGCCGGACGACGACCACGACCCCCGGGCCGACCGGGTGGCCGCCATGACCGTGCACGCGGCCAAGGGCCTGGAGTTCCCGGTGGTGTTCGTGCTGGGGTGCGAGGAGGGGCTGTTGCCCCTGGTGCGCCCCGGCCGGGACGGGCCCGACGACCCGGACGAGGAACGCCGGCTCCTGTACGTGGCCATGACCCGGGCCCGGAACCGCCTGGTGCTCACCCGGGCCGAGCGGCGCCGGCTCTACGGCCGCACGGTGCGGCCGGCCCTGTCCCGGTTCCTGGTCGAGGTCGAGCACGCCCGGCTGGAGGCCCGCCGGGTGGCGGCCCCCGGGCCCCGGGAGCGGGATGCGCAGTTGGACCTGTTCGGGTAAAGGAGGAAGGCCAGGGGGCGGGGGCCCGGCTTCGGCCGGGCGCGATGGTGGCGTGGGATCGCCGCGCCCCGGGATGGGCGGGCCTGGCCGGGGTGCTCCCGGGCGCGCCTTGGCGGGGGGCGGGCTGTTTGCGGGCGCGGCGAGGTGGGGGCCCGCGCCCGGCGCTTCGCCGGGCCCCCGCCCCCTGGGCAAAGGGGGGGGTGGAAGGGCGGGGGTGGGGTCGGGTCAGGCGATCCGGGCCAGGGCCTCGAGCCGGCTCCAGCCGTGGTCCACCCGCTCCTGGATGCGCTCCAGGTCCTCGGCGGTCAGGTGCTTGAACCGGCCCTGGGCCTTGAAGTACGCGTCCACCAGGTACCCCTTTGGCTCCACGTTGATCGTGTAGCGCTCGCCGTCCTCCACCTCGTACAGGGGGAAGATCCGGGTCTGGACGGCCAGGCGGGCCAGGCCCACGCTCACCTCGCTGGGCACCTTCCACCCGGTGGGGCATGTGGCGAAGATGTGCAGGAACTTGGTCCCCCGGATCGACGCGGCCTTCTGCACCTTGCGCACCAGGTCCTCGGGGTACGCGATCGACGCGGTGGCGGCGTACGGGATGGCGTGGGCCGCCATGATCTGCATGATGTCCTTCTTGCGGGTGGCCTTGGGGCTGCCGGTGGGGGTGGTGGTGGTCCACGCGCCCTCCGGGGTCGCGCCCGAACCCTGGACCCCGGTGTTCATGTACGCTTCGTTGTCGTAGCACACGTACAGGATGTCCTCGCCGCGCTCGGCTGCGCCGGACAGGGACTGGAGCCCGATGTCGAATGTGCCGCCGTCCCCGGCCCAGGTGACCACCTGGGTCTCGTGGTCGCCCTTCACGTCGAGGGCCGCCCGGATGCCGCTGGCCACGGCCCCGCCGGTCTCGAACGCGGTGTGGAGCACCGGCACCTTGAGGGCGGTGTACGGGAACGGCCCGGCGATGATCGACCAGCAGCACGCCGGGATCACCATCACCACCCGGTCCCCCAGGCCCTTGAGCACGAACCGCATCGCGATGGCCGCGCCGCACCCCGGGCACGCCAGGTGGCCCGACGTCATCCGTTCGGAAGGGGGCAGGTCGATCGGCACGTCCCTACTCCTTGAGTCCGGCCCACAGGATGTCCCCCGGGGGCTCGTCGTCCAGGGCTCGGTCCACCACGGCGCGCACGGTGTCCGGGGTCACGTCCCGGCCGCCGAGCCCCGCCACGAACGGGTACACCACCGGCCGGTCCGCCAGGCTGGACAGGGCGGCCCGGATCTCTTGGGCGAAGATCCCGCCGTACCCGAACGACAGGTTCCGGTCGATCACGGCCACCCGGCCGTAGGGGCCGAGCACCCGCCGGATCTCGTCCTGGGGAAACGGCCGCAGCGCCCGGAGCTTCACTAGGTCCACCGGCGTGCCCCGGTCCCGCAGCTCGGCCAGGGCGGCCCGGGCCGTGCTCGTGATCGTGCCCGTGGTCACCAGGGCCAGGGGCGCGCGCGCTCCGTCCTCGGCCGGGATGTGCTCCACCAGGGGGTGGGTCCGGCCGAACCGGGCGGCGAACGCCCGGTCGATCTCCGGGTAGGCGGCCAGCGCCTCGTCCATGGCCTGCTGCATCTTGTGGCGGAACTCCATGTAGAACTCGGGGCTGGCCAGCTGGTTGAACGCCCTGGGCTCGGCCGGGTCCAGCACCTCCACCGGCTCCCACGGCGGCAAGAACTCGTCCACGTCGGCATGCTCGGGCAGGTCGGCCGGCTCGTAGGTGTGGGACAGGAAGAACGCGTCCAGCACCACCATCACCGGCAGGCTGACCCGCTCGGCCACCCGGTACGCGATCAGGATCGTGTCGATCACGTCCTGCACGTCCTCGCAGTAGAACTGGAGCCAGCCCGTGTCCCGCTGGGACAGGCTGTCGGTCTGGTCGGCCCAGATGTTCCAGCCCGGGCCCATGGCCCGGTTCACCTCGGCCATCACGATCGGCAGCCGGGCACCCGCCGCCCAGTGGAGCATCTCGTGCATCAGGGCCAGGCCGTGGCTCGAGCTGGCGGTGAACGACCGCACCCCGGCCGAGGCCGCGCCGATCACCGCGGCCATGGCCGAGTGCTCGCTCTCGACCCGGATGAACCGCGCGTCCAGCACGCCGTCGGCCACCAGTTCGGCCAGCCGCTCCACGATGTGGGTCTGGGGGGTGATCGGGTACGCGCTGATCACCCGCACCCGCGCCAGGTCCACCGCGTGGCTCACCGCGTGGCTGCCCTCCACCACCCGCCTCATCGGGGCTCCTCCTCCAGGACCATGGCGCTGCGGGGGCACTCCACCACGCACACCCCGCACCCCTTGCAGTAGTCGTAGTCGATCTGCCGGGTCTCGGCCCGCGGGTCCCGCCGCACCGACACCTCGGGGCAGAACAGGTAGCAGTTGTCGCAGTGGTCGCACTGGCCGCAGTGGAAGCACCGCTCGGCCTCGCTGAGGGCCAGGGACGCCGAGATCCTGAGGTGCACCTCGTCGAAGCCGGTGCGGCGCTCGTCCAGGGTGATCCGGGGCCGTTTCTTGCGTTCCAGGTACTGGAAGTAGATCGTGTTCAGGTCGTCGTAGCGCACCACGTGGTCGAGCCGGAACGCCCGGTCTCCGCCGGCCAGCCGGTTCAGGGACACCGCGCCCTTGCGCCCCACCCGGATCGCGGACCACGCGTCCCCGAGGGCGCGGTCGCGCAGGGCCGCGTCGATCACCACGGCGGCCTCCTTGCCCGACGCGATCGCGGCCACCACGGTGCGGTTCTGGTTCACCAGGTCGCCGGCCAGGAACACGGGGGGGCGCTCGGCCCATTCCCCCCGGGGCCGGATCCGCCGCAGGTGCAGGGCCACCGCCTCGGACCCGTCCGGGTCGAGCCCCGCGGCCGGGGTGCCCGGCGACGGCCGGGCGCCGATCGCGGTCACCACCGCGGACACGGCCACTGCGATCTCCGGGTGGCCCGACGGCACGACCCGGGGCCGCTGGCCGCCGTCTTCGTCCAGCACGGCCATCGGGGTCAGGGCGAGGTCCAGTCCCCCGTCGTCCCGGGCGGCGATCCGGGCCGGCGCCAGCAGGGTCTGGATCTCGATGCCCTCCTCCCGGAGTTCCGCGACCTCGCCGGGCAGGGCGGGCATGTCCCGGAGCCGGCGGCGGTAGTACACCACCGGCTCGGCGCCCAGCCGGAGCAGGGTGCGGGCCACGTCCACGGCGGTGTTCCCGCCCCCGATCACGGCCACCCGGCCCCCGACCTCGGGCGGGCGGCCCCGGCGCACGTCCTCGAGCAGGGCCAGGCCGTCCACGGCCAGGTCCTCGCCATCGACCCCCAGGGGCGCCGGCGCCCAGTGGCCCACGGCCACCAGCACCGCGTCGAACCGGGACAGTTCGTCCCACCCGAGGTCTTCCCCCAGCCGCCGGCCCGGCTGGAACCGCACGCCCCCGGACATCACCAGGCCGGTCTCCCACGCCAGGGGTTCGGCCGGCATCCGGTACGCCGGGATCGCGTAACGCAGCAGGCCCCCCGGCTCCTCCCGGGCGTCGAACACGGTCACGTCGTGGCCGGCCCGGCGCAGGAAGTGGGCGGCCGTGAGCCCGGCCGGCCCGGCGCCCACCACGGCCACGTGCCGGCCCGAGTCGGCGGGCTCGGCCGGCGGCGGGGCCAGCCCCTGGCGGCGGGCGTGGTCGGCCACGAACCGCTCCAGGGAGTTGATGGACACCGGCGCGTCGAACTCGCCCCGGTTACACGCGGCCTCGCACGGGTGGCTGCACACCCGGCCGCACACCCCGGGGAACGGGTTTTCCTCGCGGATCCGGAGCCACGCCCGGTCGAACGCGCCCTGGGCCAGGAGCATCTGCACCCGGGCAATGTCCTCCCCGGCCGGGCACGCCTCGGCGCACGGCGCCACCTTGTCCTGGTACCGGGGCCGCAGGAACCGCCAGGAACCGGTGTGGTTCCACTCCATGGTGTCCAGGGAGCGGGACGTGGGCGGCAGGTCCCGGCTCGTACGCAGGGTCACCGGGCTCATCGGTCGGCCTCCCGGGCGACCGCGACCTGCTCGAACGCCTCCCGGGCGGCCGCGGCGTTTTCGTCGTGGTGGGACGGGACTTCCTGGTGGATCGCCCGGCACACGGCGTCCAGGGACACCAGGCCGGTGGCCGCTGCGAACGCGCCCAGGATCGCCGTGTTCACGATCGGGTGGGTCCGGGACCCCAGGCGGTGCCTGAGGGCGATCCGGCTGGCGTCCACCGTGGCCACGGAGAACGGCGCGAACCGGGGGAACCGGTCCGGGGGCAGGTCGGTGTTGAGCAGCAGCAGGCCGCCGGGTTTCAGCCCCCGGACGACGTCCACCACCTCGACCAGGGTGGGGTCGAGGACCACCACGTGGTCAGGGGTGTATACGTTGGTCCGCAGCAGGACCTTGTGGTCGTCCACCCGGATGTACGCCTCCACCGGCGCGCCCCGGCGCTCCACCCCGAACGCGGGGAACGCCTGCACGTGCCGGTCCTCCAGGAAGCACGCGACCGCCAGGATGTTGGAGGCCACCACCGCGCCCTGGCCCCCCCGCCCGTGGAACCGGATCTCGACCACGGCCCGCCTACCCCCGCTCGCCGGTGTACACCACCACCAGGGCCTTGGCCGGCGCGTCGCCGAGGCCCCGGAACGCGTGGGTCACGTCGGAGTCGAAGTACAGGCAGTCCCCGGCCTGGAGGGTGCGCACCTCGTCCTCGGTCCGGAACTCCACCTCCCCCTCGAGCACGAACATGCACTCTTCCCCTTCGTGGGAGTAGAACACCATGTCCTGCTTGTCCATCGGGTTGAACGTGACGAGCAGGGGCTGCATGTGCTTGCGGGGCTTGTGTAGTTCCAGGGACTCGTACAGGTAACCCACCTCGTCCGCGTCCTGGTGGGCCCGGCGGCTCAGGCGCCGGCGTTCGTCCGCCCGGGTCACGGCGATCTTCGCCTCCCGCTCCTCCTCCTGGAAGAAGTGGGAGATCCCGACGCCCAGGGCCCTGGAGATCTTGAGCAGGGTGGCCACCGGGGGCATCACGTGTCCGTTCTCCACCTGGGACAGCAGGGGTTTGGACAGCCCCGTCTTCGCGGACAGGTCCTGGAGGGTGTACCGCCGCTTCTGGCGCAGCTCCCGGATCTTCTGCCCGATGCCCAGGTCTTCCAGCGCGGGATCGATTTTCTTGGCCATGCCGCCGCTCCTTCCGTCGAAAGACCCCGTCGTCCCAACTACTAGGACGGCGAGTGTTTGATGTCAACAAAAAAAGTTTCCCTGTTTTGATCTCGCCGAACGCCCGGCCTCCCGGTCCGGCGCACCGGTTCCCCCAACTTGACCGATATGTTATCTTTTGCGCCGCCCGGGCGCACGCCCTGGGGCCGTTTGAACCCGTTTTTTTTCACCGGAGGGGCTCTGGATGGACCTGTCCAAGAACGAGCGGTATTTCGACCAGTGGAACGATTCCGAGGCCGTGGCCACCAAGATGCTGCCGATCCTGAACGACCTGCGCCTGGAGCGCGGGGTGCTGGTGCACGTGTTCGGCCGGTCGATCGCCAAGGTGAGCTCGGTGGAGATCCTAAAGGTCCACCGCCACGCGCGGCTGGTCTACGGCGAGGAACTCACGGTGCAGGACACCTACCCGGTGCTCCTGGCCGTTGGCAAGCTAGACCTGGGGCCGTGCCGGATCGACCTGGGTAAGCTGGCGGTGCGCCACCGCGGGCAGGGGGGCGACCTCGGGGCGTTCGTGCGCGAGCAGCTCGCCCCGGCCACCCGGGGCATCCACTCGGTGCTCGCCGAGCCCCAGGACCTGGTGCTGTACGGGTTCGGCCGGATCGGCCGGCTCCTGGCCCGGATCCTGGTGGACAAGACCGGCCGGGGCGACAAGATCCGGGTGCGGGCCGCGGTGGTCCGGCCCCAGAAGGAGAACGACCTGCACAAGCGGGCCGCCCTGTTCCGGCTCGACTCGGTCCACGGCCCGTTCCGGGGCACCACCTTCGTGGACGAGGAGGAGAACGCCATCGTGGCCAACGGCAACCTGATCCGGATCCTGTACGCGCAGGGCCCGGAACAGGTGGAGTACGAACGCTACGGCATCCGCAACGCGATCGTGGTGGACAACACCGGCCTGTGGCGGGACCGCAAAGGGCTGGGCCGCCACCTGGAACGGCCCGAGGTCAAGAGCGTGCTCCTGACCGCCCCGGGCAAGGACGACATCCCGAACATCGTGTACGGGGTGAACCACCAGACCCTGGACCCGGACGAGCGGATCGTGTCCGCCGCCT
>JAJRUI010000013.1 GCA_024277875.1 Deferrisomatales bacterium | reverse complement strand
GGCCTGGGGCCCGACGGGAACTGGGTTCCCCCCTACACCGAGGCCTCCCCGCCCGAGGTGGTCGCCCTGGGCCGGATCCCGTTTCGCCTGGATCTTGCCGGGTTCGTCCACCCCAACTACCCGCTGGTCCTGGACGAGGTGCGGGCCGGGCGGTCCGGGGTGACCCGCACGTTCAACGTGGCCGGGGTGGACAAGGTGATGGCGTACGCGCCGATCCCGTTCGGGTATGGCCCGTACCGGGAAAGGGGGGTGTTCGGCGGGGTCACCGTGGGCGCCCGCACCCAGGCGTTCCACGAGGCCGCGGCAGAGGTGGCCGGCGCGATCCGCGGCGCGTCCCTGGAGACCCTGCGCACCGGCCTCGTGCTGGCGTGGTGCCTGGGCTTGGCCGTGCTGCTGGCGTCCCTGGGGCTGTCCCGGGCCGTGTCCCACCCGGTGCGGACCATGGCGTTCCTGGCCCGCCGGATCGCCGGTGGCGACCTCGACGCCCGGGTGGAGGTGAAGGGGCGGGACGAGCTGGCCGACCTGGCCGGCGACCTGAACCGGATGGCGAGGCTGCTGGGGGAGAAGGAGCGCAGCCTCCGGGAGAGCGTGGACGCCCTGCGGGACTCCCGGGACCACGCCCGGGCGTACGCCCAGCGCCTGGAGGAGCAGCTCCGGACCCTGAACCACCTCCAGTCGATCAGCGAGTTCCTCGGGACCACGTTCGACCGGGAGGCCGCCCTCCGGATCATCCTGGACACCTGCGTGGGCGGGTTGGGGTTCGACCGGGCCGTGCTGTACCTGCTCGATCCGGACCGGGGAGAGCACCTGCGGTGCGGGGGGGTGGCCGGGTTCGACCCGGTGGAGGAGGTGCGCTTGCGCCAGCGGCCGTTCGCCCTGGACCGCCACGACTGCCTGCCCGTGCGGGTGGTGCGCTCGGGCGTGGCCGCCCGCGTGGACGACGTGGCGTCGGACCCCAGGGCCACGCCCCTGGACCGGCGCCTCGCCCGGGCTGCGGGCACCACGAGCCTGGTGTTCGTGCCCATGAAGATCCGGGACAAGGTGGTGGGGGTGCTGGGCGCGGACACCGCCCGGTCGGGCCGGCCGATCCCGGAGCACCGGGCGGGCGCCCTGCAGATCGCGGCCGGCCAGGCGGCCCGGGCCGTGGAGCGGGCCCGGCTGTACGACGAGGCGCTCCAGGCCCGGCGGTTCATCGAGGCTGTGGTGGACGCGATGGGCAGCGGGCTGCTCACCCTGGACGGCTCCGGCCGGGTGCTGCGGGTGAATCCGTACGCCCTGGACACCCTGGGCCTGGGACGCCACCCCGACCCCGGCACCCTGGTGGACGCCCTGGGCCTCGACGCGGATCTCGTGGCGTGGGTGCGGACGATGCTCGACGGCGCGCCGGCCGAGCCCCGGGAGTTCCCGGTGCGGGTGGGCGGCGAGCCCCGGGAGTTCGTGTGGGTGCCGAGCCGGTTCGAGACGGCCGGGGGGCCGGGGCTGATCCTCCAGTTCCGGGACGTCACCCGGGAGAAGACCTTGCGCCGCACCTGGGAGCGGATGGACCGGCTGGCGTCCCTGGGCCGGATGGCCGCCGGGGTGGCCCACGAGGTGCGAAACCCCCTCACCGGGGTGGCCCTGCTCCTGGACGACCTGCACGATCGCCTGGACGGGGAGGCCGACCGGGCCCTGGTGGCCCGGGCCCTGGGGGAGCTGGAGCGCCTGGAGGGGATCGTGCAGGAACTGCTCGACTACGCCCGGGTGGACCGGGGGCACAAGCGCCGGTGCGACGCGGCCGAGGTGGTGCGCTCGAGCCTGTTCCTGGTCCAGAAGACCGCGCGCAGCCAGGGGGTGGACGTGGAGGTGGCCGCGGCGGACGCGGCCGGGCCGGTGCTCGCCGACCCGGACAAGCTCAAACAGGCCCTCCTGAACCTGTACCTGAACGCGCTCCAGGCCATGCCGGCCGGCGGCCGGCTCCGGGTGTCCGTGGGGGAGGACGGGGACCGGGTGCGCATCCGGGTCGCCGACACCGGCACCGGCATCCCGGCCGGCGAGCTGGACCGGATCTTCGAGCCGTTCTACTCCCTGCGGCCCGGCGGGTCGGGGTTGGGCCTGTCCATCGCCCACACCATCGTCGAGGACCACGGCGGCCGGATCGACGTGGTGTCGACCCCTGGAGAGGGCGCCCGGTTCACCCTGGACCTGCCCCGGCGCCCGGACGGATAGGGCGGGCCGGATCCGGCCATCCGGTGGCCGGATCCGGCCACGGCCCGGGCATCCGCCGGGCCACGGCCCTCCCCGGCGCCCGCCCCCCGGCCCGTGCCCGGCGCACCGGCCGCGAACGGCCTTCGCGGTTTTCCCGCCCTGCCACACCGCCGCCGGCAACCTGCCGAAACAACGGGTGTTTGTCCACCTGCCCCTGCCCGAGGGGTGCCTGGCACGCTCTGTGCTTCGTCCTCCGTGCCGGGGACGCTGCTCCCCGCAAACTTTTTCATCCCGTGGAAGGAGGTCGGAACATGAGGAAGTTCGGCAGAATCGCAGGTGTGGCGCTGCTGTGCCTGGCCGTGGGGACGCCCGCAGCCATGGCCAAGACCCTGAAGTTCGGCATCCCCCTGCCGCTCACCGGGTCCAAGTCCAAGTTCGGCGAGATCGAGAAGCGGTCCTACGAGATCGCGGCCGAGGAGATCAACGCGGCCGGCGGCATCCGGGGCATGCAGATCGAACTGGACATCCAGGACAGCCAGGGCAAGCCCGACATCGCCCGGGCGATCGTGGAGAAGTTCATCGACGTCGACAAGTACCCGTTCGTCGTGGGTGCGTACTCCTCCAGTTGCTCCAAGGCGGTGGCTGCCGTGGCCGAGGAGCGCAAGGTGCCGTACCTGGTGGTGACCGGGTCGGCCGACGACATCACCCAGAAGGGGTACAAGTACGTGTACCGCATGAACCCGTCGGTGGCCTACTACACCGGCGGCCTGCGCGGGTTCCTCAAGGAGGTCGTCAAGCCCAAGACCGTGGCGATCCTGTACGAGTCGAGCGACTTCGGGACCAAGGGCGCCAAGGCCATGGAGAAGGACGCGAAGAAGCTCGGCATGAAGGTGGTGCTCAAGGAGAAGTACGAGTCCGGCGCGGTGGACTTCAAACCGATCCTGTCCCAGGTGAAGGCCAAGCGGCCCGACGTGATCTACATGGTGTCCTACGTGATGGACGCGTCTTTGCTGATGCGCCAGATCAAGGAGTTGCGGATCGACGCCAAGCTATTCGCGGGCGGCGCGGCAGGGTTCGCGATCCCCGAGTTCATCGAGAACGCCAAGGACGCCTCGGAGTACGTGGTGACCGCCACCCTGTGGAGCCCCCAGGCCCCGTACCCGGGCGCCAAGGCGTTTGCCGAGAAGTACAAGGCCAAGTACGGCAAGTACCCGTCCTACCACGGCGCCGAGGCGTACTCGGCCCTGTACCTGATGAAGGACGTTCTGGAGCGCGCCAAGGACCTCGGCTCCGACGAGATCCGTGACGCCCTGGCCGCCACCGACATCGTGACCGCGTTCGGTCCGGTGAAGTTCGAGGCCAAGGAGGGATACACCAACCAGAACTTCATGGACACCCTGGTGCTCCAGGTGATCGACGGCAAGCACGAGACGATCTGGCCGCGCAAGTTCGCCACGGCCGAGCCCAAATACCCGATCCCGCGCTGGAGGGATCGCCGGTAGGTCCGCACCCGGAACCGCCGGGGCCCGGGGGACGCCCCCGGGCCCCGTTTTTCGAGCCATCGCTCGAGGGAAGCCGCCATGGTCCAGTTGGAAGTGTTTCTGCAGACCCTGATCTCGGGGATCCTCCTGGGCGGCCTGTACGCCGTCATCGGCCTCGGCATGACCCTGATCATGGGGGTCATGAAGATCATCAACCTCGCCCACGGCGAGCTGATGATGGTGGCCATGTACATCGCGTTCTGGCTGTTCAGCCTGCTGGGGGTGGACCCGTACGTGTCGCTGCTGGTCACGATCCCGGCGCTGTTCGTGCTGGGGGTGGTGATCCAGCGGACCCTGATCTCCCCCGTGCTCAAGGTGGACTCGATCCTGCCGGAGAACCAGGTGATCCTGACCGTGGGCATTGGGATGATCCTGGCCAACCTGGCCACCATGTTCTTCAGCTCCGACTACCGGTCGACCCCGGTGAGCTACGCGGCCGACGCGTGGTACCTGAGCGACTACTGGCGCTCGAGCCCGATCGAGCTGTCCCTGTCCGTGCCGTGGACCGTGTCGTTCGGGTTCGCCCTGGCGATCACCGCCGCCCTGTGGGGGTTCCTCCAGCACACCGACACGGGCAAGGCGATCCGGGCCACGGCCCAGGACAAGGACGCCGCCCTGATGATGGGGATCAACGTGGAGCGGATGACCATGGTCACCTTCGGCCTGGGCGCGGCCCTGGTGGGGGCGGCCGGCAGCCTGTTCATCCCCATGTACTACCTGTACCCGGCTTTGGGAGGGAAGTTCACCCTGATCGCGTTCGTCATCACGATCTTGGGGGGGCTCGGATCGACCCAGGGCGCGATCATCGGCGGGATCATCCTCGGGATCTTCGAGTCGATGACCGCCACCTACATCGGCATGGGCTGGGCCCCGGTGGGCCGTTTCGTGATCTTCGTCGCGTGCCTGGTGTTCCTCCCCAGGGGCGTGGCCGGCCTGATGAAGCGCAGTTAGGGAGGAGCGAGCCGTGGCACAGTCCAGCTGGTTTCGAAACTACAAGGTGGCCGCGTGCGTCCTGGTCGCGCTGGCGGCAGCACCGCTGGTCCCGGTCCTGAACAGCTCGTACATGCTCCACGTGCTGATCCTGATGCTCATGTGGAGCGTGATCGGCATGTCCTGGAACCTGCTCAGCGGGTACTGCGGGCAGGTGTCGTTCGGCCACGCCGCGTTCTTCGGCCTGGGCGCGTACACCGCAGGCATCCTGTACCTGCACGGCGGGGTGTCCGGGTGGTGGGGGCTGCCCGCGAGCGTGATCGTGGTGGGGCTGGGGTCCCTGGTGATCGGGTACATCTGCCTGCGGTTGCGGGGACCGTACTTCGCCCTGGGAACCCTGGCCATGGGCGAGGTGCTCCGGGTGACCGCGGAGAACATGGAGTGGCTCACCGAGGGCACCATGGGCATCATGATCGAGAAGCGCACCTGGGTGGCCAAGGAGCCGTTCTACTACATCGTCCTGGCCCTGGCCGTGGGCACGTTCGTAATCATGGAACTGCTCGTGCGGTCCAAGTGGGGGTACTACTTCGTGGCGATCCGGGAGGACCAGGACGCGGCCGAGTCCCTGGGCATCGACACCACCCGGTACAAGACGATCGCCCTGGTGATCAGCGGCGTCCTGACCGGGCTGGTGGGCGCGTTCTACACCAACTACATGGGGTTCATCGACCCCGAGGTGGTGTTCGCCCTCCACGACATCTCGATCATCACGATCATGGTGGTGATGGTGGGCGGGGTGGCCACCCGGTGGGGACCGTTCGCCGGCGCCCTGATCATGATCGTGCTGTCCGAGCTGATCCGGGCGATGCCCAAGATCGGCACCGCCCACCAGACCCTGTTCGGCGTGCTCCTGATCGTGATCATCATCTACCTGCCCAACGGCGTGATGGGGGATTTCCGCAAGGTCTTCCGGCTGGTGCGCCGCGGCGCCGCGCCGGCCCGGGCGGGAGGAGAGTGAGATGGCACTTCTCGAAGTCGTGGGCGCCACCAAGGTGTTCGGGGGCCTCACCGCGGTGGACGACGTCACGTTCTCGGTGGAGCCCGGCACCATCGGCGCCCTGATCGGCCCCAACGGCGCGGGCAAGACCACCTTGTTCAACCTGATCAACGGGTTCCTGCCCCTGACCAGCGGGGAGGTCCGGTTCAAGGGCGAGCGGATCGACGGCCTCAGGCCCCACAAGGTGTGCGCCCGGGGACTGGCCCGCACGTTCCAGGTGGTCAAGCCGCTCCAGCGCATGAGCGTCCTGGACAACGTGATCGCGTCGTCGTTCCTGCGGTTCCCCGACCGGGCGGACGCCGTGCGCCACGCCCGGGAGATCCTGGCGTTCACCAACCTGTCGGCGGTGGCCGGCGAGATCTCCAAGGGGCTTCCCCTGGGCTTTCGCAAGCGCCTCGAGATCGCCCGGGCCCTGGCCACCCAGCCCGACCTGCTGCTGCTCGACGAGGCGTGCGCCGGGCTGAATCCCACCGAACTCGACGAGAGCATCGAGATCATCCGCCGGATCAAGGACAAGGGGATCACGATCCTGATCATCGAACACCACATGAAGGTGATCATGTCGATCAGCGACCACATCGTGGTGCTCAATTACGGCGCGAAGATCGCCGAGGGCACCCCGACCGAGGTGGCCGGCAACCCCGCCGTGGTCGAGGCCTACCTGGGCAAGGGAGAGTGACATGCTGAAGGTGGAGGGCATCGACGTCTTCTACGGCGACGTCCAGGTGATCTGGGACGTGTCGTTCGAGGTGAACGAGGGTGAGGTGGTGGCGCTGATCGGGGCCAACGGCGCGGGCAAGTCCACCCTGTTGCGCACGGTCTCGGGGATCGTGCGCCCCCGCAAGGGGGGGATCACCTTCCTGGGGGAGCCCCTGGCCGAGGTGCCGCCGTACCGGATCATCGAGAAGGGGATCGCCCACGTGCCCGAGGCCCGGCGGCTGTTCCCGGACATGAGCGTGGAGGAGAACCTGGAACTGGGGGCCCTGAAGCCCGCGGCCAAGGCGCGCCGGGCCGACAGCATGGAGCGGGTGTTCACGCGGTTCCCCCGGCTCGAGGAACGGCGCCGGCAGCTGGCCGGCACCCTGTCCGGCGGGGAGCAGCAGATGCTCGCGATCGGCCGGGGCCTGATGAGCCTGCCCCGGATGCTGATGTTCGACGAGCCGAGCCTCGGCCTGGCGCCGCTGCTGGTGGAGGAGGTGTTCCAGGTGGTCCGGGACGTGCGGGCCGACGGGGTGACCGTGCTGATCGTGGAGCAGAACGTGCGACAGACCCTGGCCATCGCCGACCGGGCTTACGTGCTGGAAACCGGCCGGATCGTCCGCCACGGCAGCGGGCGGGAACTCTTGGAGGACGAGGAGGTCAAGAAGGCCTATCTCGGCGTGTGAACGCCGGGTGCCGGCGTAGGGGACCCGGACGCCAGAGGGCGGGCGCGATCTGGCGCCCGCCCTCTGGCAGCGCCCTCCGTGCCGCGGGACGCCGGCCGGCGTCCCAGCGCCCGGGCGGGGAGCCGGGACCACCCCGGGTCAGGGGCCGTGTTCCCCGGCCCGGAGGAACTCCCGGAACGCCCCGAGGACCCGGGTGATGTGGCGCCCCCGCCGGTGGATCTGCAAGAACTGCCGGCGCAGGTCCAGGAAGGGCGCCCGCACCGGGGCCAGCCAGCCCTGCCCCAGCTCCCGCTCCACGGCCAGCCGCGACAGGCACCCGATCCCCATGCCCGCCTCGACCGCCCGCTTGATGGCTTCGGTGTGTCCCAGCTCGAGCGCCACCTCGAACTCGGGCACCCGGGCCCGGAGGGCCCGCTCGAACACCTCCCGGGTGCCCGAGCCCTGCTCCCGCATGATCCACCCCGGCGACACCAGATCCGCCGGCGCCACCATGGCGTCCGCCAGTGGGTGGTCCGGCCCGGCGAACACGACCAGTTCGTCCGCGAGCCACGGACTCGCCACCGTCTCGTTCCGGCGGGGCGGACCCTCGATGAACCCCAGGTCGAGGGTCCCCTCCTGCACCGCCGACTCGACGGCATGCCCGTTGGCGACGATCTGCCGGACCGTGACCCGGGGGTGGGCCCTCTGGAACGCCGCGATCCAGAACGGCATCACGTAGTTCCCGATCGTGGTGCTCGACCCCACCCGCAACACCCCTGCCAGAGCCCCCCCCTCTCCGGAAAGCAGGTTGAGCAGGTCCGACACCCGGGCCAGCACCTGGCGTGCTTCGGGCAGCAGGGTGCGGCCCCGCTCGTTGAGGCCCAGCGTTCGCCCTCGCCGGTCGAACAGGGGCCCCTCCAGGTGGCGCTCGAGCTGCCCGAGGGACGCGCTGACCGCCGACTGGGTGAGGCCCAGGTACTGCCCGGCCCGGGTGACGCTGCCGTGGTCGGCCACGGCGCAGAAGATCTCGAGGTGGCGCAGGGTGATGTTCATGGGGGCAAGTATATCATTTGAATCGATATGAAAATTAAAAACTATGAATTTGTATTGCCGAAGAGCCAGGGCTACCCTCCAGGAACGAGCCAGCCCCGAGCCCCGCCCCTGCCTGGCGGGAAGGAAAGCCCATGGATGCCCTGACGATTCCCGGCCAGAAGAGGACGCGATCCTCCCAGGTCCTGTTCGTGGTCCTCTTGTTGTCTTCGTGCGTGCCGGGGGTCTCCCCGGCCGCAGCCCTGGCCGGCGGGCTCGGCCTGGGACTCCTCGTGGGAAACCCGTGGCTGCCCGCTTCGTCACGGGCGAGCAAACAGTTGCTCCAGGTTTCGGTGGCCGGCCTCGGGTTCGGCCTGGGAATCGGCCAGGTGTGGGAGGCGGGTCGGGCCGGGGTGGTCTACACCGCCGTCGGGATCTCGGCCACGGTGGCCGCCGGTCTCCTCCTCGGCCGGTTCCTGCGGATCCGATCGAAAACGGCAGCCCTCGTGTCGTTCGGGACCGCGATCTGCGGCGGCAGCGCGATTGCTGCCGTGGCCCCGGTCATCGAGGCCGGGGCCGGGGACATGGCCGTGTCCCTGGCCACGGTGTTCACCCTGAACGCCATGGCCCTGGTCCTGTTCCCGCTGGTGGGCCACGCCCTGGGCCTGACCCAGCGCCAGTTCGGCCTTTGGGCGGCCCTGGCCATCCACGACACCAGCAGCGTGGTCGGGGCCGGCGCTGCCTACGGCAGGCAGGCCCTGGCCCTGGCCACCACGATCAAGCTCGCCCGGGCCGCGTGGATCGTCCCGGTCACGCTGGCGCTCGCGTGGGTGCGCCGGTCCAGGACCCGGGCCGCGTTCCCGTGGTTCATCCTGGCGTTCCTGGCCGCCTCCGGCGTGCGCACCGCCGTGCCCGGCCTCGGTGCCGTGTGGGCGGGCCTGTTCGACGTGGCCCGCCAGACGCTGGTGGTGACCCTCTTTCTCATCGGCGCGGCGTTTGACCGGGAAACGTTCCGGTCCGTGGGCGTCCGGCCCCTGGCCCACGGCGTGTTCCTGTGGCTCGCCGTGGCGGGAACCACCCTGTTCGCCGTGGTGCACGGTGTGATCCGGTAGGCCCTGGCGCGGGCCGGGTCCGCCCGCCGCCGGCCCGCCGGCAGCCGCAAGGCCAGAAACTTTTGCGGGTTGCTTGATCAAAAGGGTGGCGGTGCTGTATAATTTGAACTTCTCTTCTTGTTTTCTGGCCCAGATTGGGAGGAGTTTCCCCTTCGCGCCCCGCGTCCGCGGGGGCGGAAAGGAGGCCCTCCCATGCCGAAGCGCCCCCCCCTTCGTGCCCCGCGTTCCCAGCGCACGGCTCCGCCCCTCGACCGGGTCGAGCGGCGTCTGGACCGGCTCGACCGCCGGTTCGGCGCGTCCGGGCTTCCCCTGGACGAGCTGCTCGCCCGAAACGGGGTCTCCCGCCGGGAGTTCCTCAAGTGGTCGTCGTTCATGACGGCGGCCTTGTGCCTGCCGCCGGCGTTCGAGCGGGCGGTGGCCCGGGCGGCAGCCCTGGCGCCCCGGGTCCCGGTGGTGTGGCTCCACCTGCAGGAGTGCACCGGGTGTACCGAGAGCGCCCTCCGCTCGGCCTACCCCGGCATCGCCGAGCTGATCCTGGAATACCTGTCGTTCGACTACCACGAGACGATCATGGCCCCGGCCGGGCACGCGGCCGAGAAGAGCCTGGAAGACACCCTGTCGAAGCACCGGGGCGAGTACCTGTGCGTGATGGAGGGCTCGATCCCCACGGCCATGGACGGCAAGTACCTCCGGCTCGGCCCGGCCGGCGAGACCGGGCTGTCCCTGGCCCGACGGGTGGCCGCCGACGCCAAGGCCGTGATCGCGATCGGCCACTGCGCGTCCTGGGGCGGGCCCCAGTCCGCTGCTCCCAACCCCACGGGCGCCAGGCCCGTGCACGAGGCCCTCGGGATCCGCACGATCCGGATCCCGGGCTGCCCATACAACAGCGTGAGCCTGGTAGGCACCATCCTGAACTTCCTGCTGGTCGGGGATCTGCCCGCCCTCGCGGACGGACGGCCCGCGTGGGCCTACGCCAAACGCATCCACGACACCTGCCCCCGCAGGGCCCACTTCGACGCCGGCGAGTTCGTGGAACAGTGGGGGGACGAGGGGGCCAAGAGGGGGTTCTGCCTGTACAAGATGGGGTGCAAGGGCCCCTACACCTGGAACAACTGCAACGAGATGGGGTGGAACGAGGCTGCCAGTTTCCCGATCCGGGCGGGCCACGGGTGCATCGGGTGCAGCGAGAACGCGTTCTGGGACCAGATGGCCCCCCTCGAGAAACCCCTGGCCGACGGCGGGGTCGACATCCCGTTCGTGCGGGGGGTCGAGGGCACGGTGGACGCCGTGGGTTGGGCCCTGGTGGGAGGGGCGGCCGCGGGCATCGCCGCCCACGCCGCGTACAGCGGGCTGGTCAAGGGGACGCGGGGTTCCGGAGAGAACCGGGAAGAATAGGAGGCGGCCATGGCTCGGAAGATCATCGACCCCATCACCCGCATCGAGGGGCACCTGCGGATCGAGGTGGAACTCGACGGCAACCGCATCGTGGATGCCTGGAGTTCGGGCATGATGTTCCGGGGGATCGAGGCGATCCTCCGGGGCCGGGACCCGCGGGACGCGCCCCTGCTGACCCAGCGGATCTGCGGCGTGTGCACCCACGTCCACTACGACGTGGCCACGTGGGCGGTGGAGGACGCGATCGGGATCAAGCCGCCCCCGGCGGCCCGGATCGTCCGGAACCTGATCCTGGGTACCCAGCTCGTCCAGGACCACCTCATCCACTTCTACCACCTCCACGGCCTGGACTGGGTGGACGTCGTCTCCGCCCTGTCCGCCGACCCGAGAAAGGCCCAGGACTTGGCCCACCAGTTTGCGGACGACCCGTGGAACGCCGACGCCAAGCACCTGGCAGCGGTCAAGGGCCGGCTGGCCGCGTTCGTCGAGAGCGGCCAGCTCGGCCCGTTCGCCAACGGGTACTGGGGCAACCCCTCGTACAAGCTGCCCCCCGAGGGGAACCTGCTCGTGGCGTCCCACTACCTGGACGCCCTGGACGTGCAGCGGCTGGGAGGGCAGGTGCTGGCGATCCTGGGCGGCAAGGAACCCCACACCCAGACCCTGGTGGTGGGGGGGGTGACCTGTGTGGCCGACCTGCTGAACCCCAAGCGCATCGGGGACGTGCTCTTCCGGATCCGCAAGCTCGGAGAGTTCGTGCGGCGGGCGTACATCCCGGACGTGCTCTTGGCCGGCTCGGTGTACGCCGACGAGGGCCTGGCCGGCACCGGCCGGGGGATCGGCAACTACCTGGCCTACGGCGCCTACCCCCTGTCGGACGACCTGGACCGGTCCAAGCTGCTGATGCCGTCGGGGGTGATCCTGGGCGGGGATCTCACGCGGGTGCACCCGTTCGACCCGTCCAAGATCACCGAGTACGTGACCCACTCGTGGTACCGGTACCCGGACGAGACCAGGGGGATCTCGTCGGCTGAGGGCGTGACCGACGTCGCGTACACCGACCTCGGGCCGGACGGCCACGTGCAGGGCGACGGCAAGTACTCGTGGCTCAAGGCGCCCCGGTACGACGACGCCCCCATGGAGGTGGGCCCCCTGGCCCGGGTGCTCGTGGCCTACGCCCGGGGCGTGCCCGAGGTGAAGGCCCTGGTGGACGGGACCCTGAGCCGTCTGGGGGTGCCGGCCTCGGTGCTGTTCTCCACCCTGGGACGCACCGCGGCCCGGGCCCTGGAGACCCGGTGGGTGGCCGACACCCTGCCGGGGTGGGTGGACGAGCTGGTGGCCGCGCTGAAAGTGGACGACCGCACGTTCACCCCGTACACCCTGCCCCGGGAGGCGGTGGGGTTCGGGCTCAGCGAGGCGCCCCGGGGCGCTCTGGGACACTGGCTCCGGATCGAGGACGGCCGCATCGCCAACTACCAGTGCGTGGTTCCCACCACCTGGAACGCGGGCCCCCGGGACGCTGCCGGCAACCGGGGCGCGTACGAGGAGAGCCTGGTGGGCACCGAACTGGCCGACCCGGACCAGCCCCTGGAGATCCTGCGCACCATCCACTCGTTCGACCCCTGCATCGCGTGCGCCGTGCACGTGCTCCGACCGTCGGGGCCGTCCCGGGCGTACCGGGTCCTCTAGGAGGTGAGCCATGATCCGTCGTGTGCGGCGCATGTCGGTGGTGATGCGGATCATGCACTGGCTGCTGGCCCTGTCCGTGGTGGCGTGTTTCGTCACCGGCCTGTACATCGCCAAGCCGGGGTGGCTCCGCCCCACCGGGTGGGGTCCGTCCGACGCACTGGTGATGGGCAACGTGCGGTTCGTGCACTTCGTGTTCGCCATGCTCCTGGACGTGGCGTTCCTCGTGTGGCTCTACCTGTTCTTCTTCTCCCGGGAGGCGCCGCTCGTCCGCAGCCTGCTGCCCGTGGGGCGGCGTCTGGGCGAGGCGGTCCGGATGCTCCGCCATTACTTCACCCTGCGCGACAAGCCCCCGACCGGGGACCCCCACATCGACCCGCTCAACGCGTACGGGTTCCTGTTGATCCACCTCCTCGTGTTCGTCCAGATGGTCACCGGGTTCGCGCTGATGCGCCCCACGTTCAGCCACGCGAACTCCCTGGTCCCCGTGTGGCCGTGGATCCTTGGCAAGGCCGAGGCGGCGAGTGTGGCCGTGCTCGGCAGCATCGTGGTCGTCCGGGAGGTGCACCACCTGGCCGCGTTCCTGATCGTGGCCCTGGCGATGGTCCACGTGTACCTCCAGATCTGGCGGGACGCGTTCTGGACCGAGGGGCACATCTCGGTCGTGGTGAGCGGGTACAAGTACGTCGAAGACGAGCAGCCGACCAAGCCGACCTAGCAGACCGCTGAAAAAGCGGCCTGCGCGCACCCCTAAGGATGGGGTGCCAAATCGCGAGGTTTGAAAAACCGAGTGATTTGTTACTAAGGACTTATCCGTAAACAATAGACTAGCACGCCGTCGTCTCTGTATACTCTCTTGCCGGGTGGGTGGCGCATGGCCGCCCCAAAACGGCAAGGAGGGAAGCGATGGCCAAACCTCGGTCCTGGGAGGTCTCCGACGAGTTTTGGACGTTTGTAGAGCCGCTGATTCC
>JAJRUI010000002.1 GCA_024277875.1 Deferrisomatales bacterium | reverse complement strand
TTTTTAGAAAAAAAATATCGATACTGGCGCCGCGAGCGTCGTTTCTTTTTGGGTTTGTTCTTCCAATAGAAACGAAGTCGCCTGTGTTGCTGCACTTGTTGCCGGACTGTGAACTCGTCTTCGTGTTTTGTGGAGGGGTGCGCTCGTTTTCTTTGGTGATTCCAGAACATCGCTCGGAAGCGAACCCGAACGCCAGCCGCCGCACCGCGTGCGGCACAAGGAGGGCCTGGCATGCAGGGAAGCCCGGAGAATATCCCGGTCTGGGGAACGTACGAGCAGCTGGACGTCCGGTACGACCGGGACCGGAAGGCGCTCTGGTACCACCTGAACCCGAGACCCCGGCCGTGTTTCAACGCCACGATCCTGGCCGAAGTGCGCCGGTTCCAGGACCGGGTGTGCCAGGTGAACCGGTCGGCCGGTGCCGGCGCGGACCGGCCGGTGGACTACCTGGTCCTGGGCAGCCGGTACAACGGCGTGTTCAACCTGGGCGGAGACCTGGCGATGTTCAGCCGGTGCATCCGCGACCGGGACGAGGAGGCCCTGCGGCGGTACGCCAGGGCGTGCATCGACGTGATGTACCGCACCGTGGTCGGCCTGGGCCAGGACCTGACCACCGTGGTCCTGGTGCAGGGAGACGCGCTGGGTGGGGGGGTCGAGGCCGTGATCTCGAACCGGGTGGTGGTGGCCGAGCGCAGGGCGCGGTTCGGGCTGCCCGAGGTGCTGTTCAACCTGTTCCCGGGCATGGGCGCGTACA
Source organism: Deferrisomatales bacterium (assembly GCA_024277875.1). Taxonomy (GTDB): domain Bacteria; phylum Desulfobacterota; class Deferrisomatia; order Deferrisomatales; family Deferrisomataceae; genus JAJRUI01. The sequence continues at coordinate 23,079 of JAJRUI010000002.1, read as the reverse complement.
GCTACCTGTCCCGCCGGGTCTCCCCCGCGCTGGCCGAACGGCTCATCCTGACCGGCACCCCCCTGACCGCCGAGGAGGCGTACGAGATCGGGCTGGTGGACGTGCTGGTCGAGGACGGTGAGGGGGAACGGGCGGTGCTGGAGTTTCTGGCTCGCCACCGCCGCCGCCGCAACGCGTACGCGGCCATGGCCAGGCTGCGGGACCGGTTGTGGCCGGTGACCCTGGAGGAACTCCTGGACGTGGCCGAGGTGTGGGTGGAGACCGCCCTGGCGCTCACCGAGAGGGACCTGCGCATGATGCACCGGCTGGTCCGCGCCCAGGACCGCCGCCTGGCCGGAGACGGCAGCGCCTCCCCGGAGACCGCGGCCCGGGCCCAGGACGCGCCCGCCTGAACGGGGGGCGCCTGCCGGCGACGGTTCACGATCCGGCCAGCGACTGCGACCGGGTGGCCCGGTTGCGCAGGAGCGGCTCGATGCGCTGGAACTCGGCGCGGAGCTTCTCGCCGTGGGTCCGGGCCAGCACGGCGAGTTCGCTGTCGGTCTGCCCTGCGGCTGCCCGGCACGCCTCCCACAGGGCCCTCGCGCCGACCGTGCCCGAACTGCTCTGCAGCGCGTGGATCTCCTCGCGCAGGGTGCCCACGTCCTGGCGCTCGGCAGCCCGGTCGATCCGGTCCAGGGCCTTTTCCCCGTCCGAGAGGAACGCCTCGACCAGGTCGCCCACGAAGCCGGGGGCGTCCCCGAGTTCGGCCAGGGCGTCGAGGGTGGCCCAGTCCACCGGCTCCCGCCCCGCCCCGGCGGCCGGCGCCGGCGTCCACGGTGCACGCACGCGGGTGTTCGCGGCCTTCCGGCCCGGCGCCGAACGGGCCACCCGGTGGACGGTTTCCAGCAGTTCGCGGCTGTCCACCGGCTTGGACAGGAACGCCTTGAAACCGAGCTGCTCGCATTTTTCCCGGGTGCTGGCCAGTACGTCGGCCGTCAAGGCCACCAGGGGGACCTCCCGGGCGCCGGTGGCCAGGTAGCGGACGGCTTCGGCCACCTCCAGGCCGCTCATGTCAGGCATGTGCAGGTCGAGCAGGGCCACGTCGAACCCCCGGCTCTCGAGCAGGTCCAGGGCTTCCTCACCCCCCCGTACGATACAGACGCGGTGGCCCTCCCTTTCCAGGATCCGGCCGATAACCTTCTGGTTCACCGGGTGGTCCTCGCACAACAGGATCTCCAGGGACCGGTGGAACGGGCCGTGGGTGGCGCCCGCCCTGAGCGGCAGGACCGCGGGGTCTTCCGGGGCGTCCGACAGCGCGAAGTGCACCGCGTTGAACAGGACCGTCTTGTCGCAGTCGGGCGGCACGGACGCCCGGTACCCCCACCGGGACGCGTTCCCCGTGCCGCCGCCGGCCACCAGCAACAGCGCAGCGTCCCGGATCGCGTTGTCCGCGCCCACCACGGACGCGAACTCGCCCGGACCGATGTCGAGTCCTTCGGCGACGACGATCACCAGGGCGAACGGGTCCTTGGCGAACGCGGCCGAGACGAGCCGGGTGAACGCCTGGGCCGCGTTTTCCACGGCGACCGGCCGGAACCCCCAGTCCGCCAGCCACTCCAGGTGGGACGCTGTCCCGTCCGGGTCGCGGCATGCCACCAGGACCCTGGCGCCGGGTTTCTTCCCCGGGCTGCCCGCCGTGGAAACGGCCTGCCGGACGGGAACGGTGAACCAGAACGTGGTGCCGTCGCCCGGGGTGCTGTCAAGGCCGATCTCCCCGCCCATGAGCTCCACGAGCTGTTTGGCGATGGTGGTGCCCAGGCCGGTGCCCCCGTACCGGCGGGTGATCGACGCGTCGGCCTGGGCGAACCGGTCGAAGATGCGGACCTGGGCTTCCTCGGGGATGCCGATGCCGGTGTCCGACACCTCGAACCGGAGCCGGGCCTCGTCCGCGTACCGCCCGTCCAGGGCGACCGTGACCACCACCTCTCCCTCCTCGGTGAACTTGACCGCGTTGCTCACCAGGTTCACGAGCACCTGGCGCAACTGCACGGGGCAGCCCTCCACCGAGAACGGCACTGCCGGGTCCACCTGGAGGTGCACGTCCACCCCCCGGGTGCGGGCCTGGGGGGCGAACGTTTCGGTGATGGAACGCAGGAGCCGGTACAGGTCGAACGGCTCCGGCTCGCACGCGGCCTTGCCGGCTGCGAGCTTTGAGTAGTCCAGCACGTTGTTGGCCAGGTCGAGCAGGGCGTGGGCCGACGCCCGGATGGTCCGGACGCAGTCCGCCTGTTCGCGTCCCAGGGGCATCTCGGTCAGGATCTCGGCCATCCCGAGGATCCCGTTGAGCGGGGTGCGGATCTCGTGGCTCATGTTGGCCAGGAACTGGCTCTTCGCCTGGCTGGCCTCCCGGGCCTGGGCGAACGCGGCGGTGAGCTTGCGCAGCAGGGACGCCACGTACGCCGGGAGCACCACGAGGCCGACGAGCAGGCCCGTGGCCAGGGCCCGGTGGTCAGCCCAGTAGTCCTGGGTGAACACCACCGCGCCGAACCCGGCCGCGCCGAGGGCTGCGGAGACCGCCAGGTAGTTGCGGCCGTACCGGAACCCGTTGCCGAAGGTGACCCACAGCAGGATCGTGAACAGGGGGGCGGCCCGCACCGGTTCGAAGAACATGGCCGCGGTGCACGCGCCCACGTCCAGGACGATGCCGGCCACGCGCCGGGCGGGGGAGGCGCCCGGCCGCCACAACAACAGGCCGAACAGGGTCAGGGCCACCGCCAGATACCCGGCCGCGAGCCACAACACCCGGGTCTCGGTACCGGTGATCGCGCCGTCGGCCCGGGCGGCCACGGCCAGGTACCCGGCTCCCACGGCCCACAGGGCGAGGCGGATCAGGGCCTGTTCGTGCTCGGTGTCGGGCCGGCCCCGGAGCCGCCGGAGCACCCGGGGGGCGGGCAGGTTTTGGAGGAACTCAGCTAGCGCACGCGCGTAGGTCACGGCAACTCCGTTTGCGTTCCGCTGGGTCGGGCAGTTCGTCCTGGACGGCCCGGATCCGGTCGTAACACGCGAGGAACGCGTCCACGCACGCCGGATCGAAGTGTTTTCCGCTCTCCTCCCGGATGCACGCCACGGCCTCGGCAGCGGGCCACGCCCGCTTGTACGGCCGCTCGCTGGTCAGGGCGTCGTACACGTCGGCCACGGCCACGATGCGCGAGAACAGCGGGATTTCCTCCCCGGACAGCCCCCCCGGGTACCCCGAGCCGTCGAACCGCTCGTGGTGGCCCAGGGCGATGATCGCTCCGGTCTGGAGGTACTTGGACGGGCTCCCCTTGAGGATCTCGTACCCGATGGTGGTGTGGGCCTTGAGGGCCTCGAACTCCTGCGGGGCCAGCCGCCCCTCCTTGAGCAGGATCGTGTCGGAGATCCCGATCTTTCCGATGTCGTGCATGGGGGCCGACAGTTCGAGCAGGGCACACCGTTCGGCGGGGATGCCCAGGGTCTCGGCGATCAGCCGGCTGTACCGGGACATGCGGACCACGTGGTTGCCGGTCTCTTCGTCCCGGTACTCGCCAGCACGGGCCAGGTGGAGCAGGGTGTCGCGCTCCCTGAGCTGGATCTCCCGGGTCGCCTCGGCCACCTGCTGCTCCAGCCACTCGGCCCGCCCCCGGATCAGCTTCTGCTGGGACCGCAGGGTGAGCAGGTTTCGGCACCGGGCGAGGAACTCGTTGGGGTCCACGGGTTTGGTGAGGAAGTCGGTGGCTCCGGCCTCCAGGGAGCGGCACCGGAGGTCCCGATCCTCGAACGACGTGACCACCACCACCGGCGTCTCCCCGCACCCCGGCAGGGACCGGAACGCGTGGGTGAACGCGACGCCGTCCATCTGGGGCATCTGGTAGTCCACCAGCACGAGGTCCGGGACCGAGGCGTGGGCAGCGGCCAGGGCGTCCGCAGGGCTCGTGAACATGCGGGTGGTGGCCGGGGCCTCCGGCAGGGACGCCAGCCGTTCCAACACCATCCTGCCCGTCAGCTGGTCGTCCACGATCCAGACGTCCGACATGGAACTTCCCCTGGGGGCCCCCGGAACAGAAAAAGACACACGGCCCGCCCCGCCCGGCGATCCTTTGCCCATCGGCCGGAAGCGCCCGGATCTTGAGAGCGACGGTCCCGAGTCCGGGCGCCCGGCCCGAAAGCGGTTCATGACCAGGGGCTGTTGTGTTATAAAAATTACCTATTGTTGTGGGGAATGCCCTTGTGACCGGATGGCGTGGAGGAGGTGGTCGGGATGACAGGAGAAGAGAAGGACTTTTTCCAGAAACACTACCCGGACGAGTTCAGCCACTGTTACGGCTGCGGGACCAACAACGAGCACGGGCACCAGTTGAAGAGCTACTGGGAGGGGGAGGAGGCCGTGGCGGTGTACCGTCCTGCCCCGGAACACACCTCCCTGCCCGGGTTCGTGTACGGCGGGCTGATCGCGTCCCTGGTGGACTGCCACGGCACGGGCACGGCCGCCGCGGCCGCGTACCGGGCCGCGGGCCGGCCCATGGGCACGGAGCCGATCCTGCGGTTCGTGACGGCATCGCTCCACGTGGACTTCCTGAAACCCACGCCCATGGGGGTGCCCCTGGTGCTGCGGGGAAAGGCCACCGAGGTGAAGGAGCGCAAGGTGGTGGTGGAGATGACGGTGTCGGCCGGGGACGCGGTGTGCGCCCGGGGCACGGTGGTCGCGGTGCTGATGCCCGAGGCCATGCGCCGGGAGGTGGCCGAAGCGGGCGGCTGACCCGTCCCCCCGCAGGCCTGCGGGGTGCGACGACCACCGATGGGCCGGTCCGCCAGGGGCCGGCCCATCGGTCGAAAAGGGCATGCGGGCGGGCCCCGTTTTCCCGTAGACTGCCCCGGTGCTCCCACCGTCCGGAGGAAGACTTCGATGAGAAAGGGCCTGGCGTGGTTCTGTGCCGCGTGGGCGCTCTGGGGGGGCGGGGTGGCGGCATCCCCCGCGTCCAGGGGGCCGGTGCGGGTGTTCGTGGTGAACAGCTACAACCCGGAGTACTTCTGGAGCGCCCGCCAGCTCCAGGGGGTCCGGGACGCCCTGGCCGGGGTCGACGCGGTGTACCGGGAGTTCTTTCTGGACACCAAGCGCCATCCCGAGCCGGACTGGCTCGAACGCAAGGCTCGGGAGTGCCTGGCAGCCATCGAACGGTTCGGGCCGGACATCGTGTTCACCGGGGACGACAACGCCACGAAGACGATCGCCCGCCGGCTGTCGGGCACCCCGGTTCCCGTGGTGTTCTATGGGCTCAACGCCGAGCCCGAGAGTTACGGGCTCGTGCCGTCGGGCCGCCGCGAACGGCCCGGGGGCAACGTGACCGGGGTGCTGGAGCGCCACTACTACGTGGACGCCGCCCGGCTGCTCCAGACCGTGTGCGCCGCCAACGGGTCCCGGCTGGAGCGGCTGTACCTCCTGACCGACGGCACCTACACGTCCGGAAAGCTGTTCGAGTTCCTGCGGGGAGTGGACTGGGGGGTGCCCCAGGAGGTGGTGTTCCTGCCCCAGGTGGACACGGTGGACGCGTACCGGGAGGCGATTCGGTCGATCAACCGGCCCGGCAACGCGGTGGTGCTGTACAACCTGATGGGCATCCGGGCCCCGGACGGGACGATCCTCCACGACCGGGAGTTGATGCACTGGACCCGTCACGAACTGAGGATCCCCTCGGTGGCGTTCCACGAACTCTACATCCAGGAGGGGGCCCTGCTCGGGATCCTGGTCAGCGGGTACAGCCAGGCGTACCACGCGGGGCTCAAGGGGCGCCGGATCCTCGAGGGCGTGCCGCCCGGGACGATCCCGATCGACGCGGCCGACAAGGGCACGGTGGCCCTGAACACCACGACCCTGAAGCGCCTGGGCCTCAAGGTGCCCCTGAGCGTGCTCCTGGGCGCCAAGGCGTACCGGTGAACCCGTGAACCGGCGTTCCTACCTGGGGTTCCTGGCGGTCGTGGCGGCGCTCGTGGCCGTGTTCGGCGTGGTGGGGTCCTGGTTCGGGGTCCGGATCGGGGCCCGGCTGAAGCGGTCGGTCCAGGTGGAACAGACCGTGCTGGCCGAGAGCGTGGCCCGCAACGTGGAGTCCTACGTGGCCCGGGTGTCGGACACCGTCCGGTCGGTGCTGCGGCTGCCGAACCTGTGGGAAGGGGACCCCAAGAGGCTGGTCGCGGAACGGTACCGGATCCTGACCGGCATCTACCCCGAGATCCGGACCGCGGCGTTCGTGGAGCCGGACGGCGAGATCTACTCCACCGACCGGTCCGGTACGTTCCAGCCGATGGGGGTCCACCTGGACGACCTGGCCGAGGCCGACGCCCTGCGCGAGATCCTCGGCCGGCCGGCCGGGAGGCGGTCGTTCTGGGTGACGGTGTCCTCCCTGTTCCGGTACGTGCCCGAACTGGACGGGGTGACGTCTGCCCCGGTGCTCCTGTTCGTCCAGCAGGTCCGGTTCGACGGGCTGCCCGCCGGCGTGGTGCTGGTGCCGTACGAGATCGACTTCCTGCTGGAGCACTTCGTGCGAGCGGCCGGCCTGGGCGCCGGCCGGGACATCCACTTCGTCACCCAGGACGGGCTGGCCGTGTACTCGTCGGTGCCGGCCTGGCTGTACCGGCGGGTGCCCCGGTTCGTGGCCCGCAGCGGGACCGGGGCGGGGGCGTTCACCGGCGAGTTCTCCGTCCCGGGGGACGGACGGGCGCTGTTGGGGGCCGTGGCACCGGTGGTCATGGGGGACGCGTTGTGGGGCGTGGCGGTCACCACCCCTCTGGAAGCGGTGTTCCAGACCGAACGGGAGGTGTTGCTGCCCGTGGTCGTGGGCGCGGCTGTGCTGGTGGTGCTGCTGTGCGCGCTGGTGTACCTGTTCTTCCGGCGGATCCACGCGTACCTGCGGCAGATCACGGTGTTCAAGGCCGCGGCCGAACAGAGCGGCTCGGGCATCACCATCTACGACGCCCACGGCCGGTTCGTGTTCGCCAACCGTGCCTTTGGCCAGATCATGGGCGTGGAACCGCCGGACCTGGTGGGCAGGGGGCTCGACGCCCTCCAGGTCCGGTTCGTGGACCGGGAACGGCTCGAAGAGGTGCAGCGGCACCTGGGGAGCGGACAGCCGTGGCAGGGGGAACTCCAGCTGGACAACCCCGACCGGGACGGCGCCGTGTTCATGCACTCGAACCTGACCCCGATCCGGGAGGACGGACGGGTGATCGGGTTCGTGGGCGCCCAGCGGGACATCACCGACTCGGTCCGCCAGCAGCAGGAGTTGGAGCGCTACGCGGCCCGGTTGCGGGAGAAGACCGACGAGCTGGAGCAGGCGAAACGCCGCCTGGAGCAGGACATCGAGGCCCGGAAACGGGCCGAGCAGGAAAAGGCGGGGCTCGAGCGCAAGCTGCGGCGCAGCCAGACCCTGGAGGCCGTCGGCCAGCTGGCCGGCGGCGTGGCCCATGACTTCAACAACCTGCTCGGCAGCATCCTGGGGTGCGTGTACGTCCTGCAACTCGCCGCGCCCGGGGAGTCGCCGGCCCAGGACGACCTGCAGCGGATCCGGGAGTTGTGCAAGCGGGGCGGGGACCTGACCCGCCAGCTCCTGTCCGTGGCCCGAAAGGGGCGGAGCCGGGTCGGGCCGGTGAACCTGGCCGGGGTGTTGCGCAGCGTCCACCTGCTGCTCCGGCGCACGGTGCCCCAAGGCGTCCAGGTGGTGTTCGACGTGCCCGACGACTTGCCGGAGGTCCGGGGCAACCCGTCCAACCTGATGACCGCGTTCCTCAACCTGGGGCTCAACGCCCGGGACGCGATGCCCGGCGGCGGCGTGCTCCGGGTGGAGGCCCGGGCCGATGGGGGGCGGTCGGTACGGGTCACGGTGAGCGACACCGGGACGGGGATCCCCCGGGCGATCCAGGACCGGGTGTTCGAACCGTTCTTCACCACCAAGGACCCGGGCAAGGGCACCGGGCTGGGCCTGTCCAGCGTGTACACAGCGGTGCAGGAAGGCGGGGGCGAGATCTCCCTGGCGTCGTCCGTGGGAGAGGGTACGGTGTTCACGGTGACCCTGCCGGCGGCCGAGCCCCGGCCCGGGACCGCGGCCCGCGAGGGGCGCGATCACCCCCTCACCCCTGGGGAGGTGCTGGTGGTGGAGGACGAGGACCCGATCGCGCGGATGATCTCCGGGGTCCTGGCCGACCACGGCTACCGCGTGGCCCGCGTGGCAACCGGGATCGAGGCCCTGGAGCGGATCCGGGACCGGGGCGACGACATCGGCCTGGTGTGTCTGGACCTGCTCCTGCCCGGGGTGGGCGGCATCGACCTGTACCGGCTGCTCCAGGGGGTGGCCCCGGACCTGCCCGTGCTGTTCGTCACCGGCCGGGAGGACCTGGTGGGGCAGCTGGACCGGGACCTGCCCCACCTGCCCAAGCCGTTCACCGCCGAGGACCTGCTCCGGGCCGTGGAGACCGTGCTGTAGCGGGTTGCGGAAAGAGCAACCGGCTACGCGCCCGATGGTTGGGGCTTTTCAGTACCCTGGTAGAGGGGCATGGGGCCTGCTTCCGGCCGGGCGCGAAGGCAGCATTCGATCGCCGCGCACGCAGCAGGGGCGGGACCTGCCGGCCCCGCCCCTGGAGAGCGCCTTCGCACAGACGGCCGGTGATCAGGCCCGGCGCAGCTTCTTCCGCCCCACCCCGGCGAGCCCCAGCAGGCCCGTCCCCAGGAGGACCATCGAGGCCGGCTCGGGAACCGGCGCCGCAGGGACGTAGCCCTCGATCACGTCGTTCTGGCAGGTGGGCCCCCAGTGGGCCGCGATGCCGGGGCCGTCCATCAGGGTGGTGCCGGCGATGTCCACGAAGAACCCGATGGCGCCCGCGTCGGTGTCGATCCACCACTCGCCGTTGCTCACGAAGTCGGCGGCATCGGTGTTCACCGCCACCTCCTGGCCGTTCCGGTAGGTGGCGCCGGTGATGAACGCATCGGACAGGAAGATGTCGCTGCCGTCGCCGGAGAGCGCGTACAGCGCGCCGTTCCCACCCATGCCCCACCGGTCGCCGAGGGAGAACCCGTACGTCCAGGCGGTGCCGTTTGAGGCGTTGTCGTCGGCGTAGGGGGCGGCCCCGTACGGCGTCCAGGCGCTGGCCAGGAACAGGTCGCCGTACCCGATGCCCGTATTGGCTGTGGTGTACGCGGCGAACAGTCCGTCGTCCGCGCGCCCGGCGAACGCCGTGTACACCGTCACCTGAAGGGTGGTGCCGTCCACCGCGATGTCCATCCCGGAGACGCCGAACGCGGCCGGGTCTCCGATCACGTCGCCGAGGCCGTGGGCGTCGCCCCCGATGTAGTTGTCCGGGATCATCGGCGCGGCCGAGGCAGCGGGGGCCAGCGCGAGACCGGCGGCCAGGGTGGCGGCTGCAGCCAGGGATCGTACGGTGCGCGAGTCCATTCGGGTTTCCTCCTTGATCGGGCTGCGGGGATGTTCCCGCGTGGGTGTCTTGGCACCGGGAACCATGCAGGGGGCGTGCCGGGGAGGGGAGGTGGGGCTAAAAAAACGAAAACACCTGCGATATCAAGTGGTTGTGCCGTGGAACGCCCTGGCCCTGACGCCGGCCGGGCCAGGGCCAGGAAAGGTCGTGTGTCTTTTTTTTCTCTTTTTTTCCTGGAGGATCTCTTTTTCCCTGGCGGCCAGGGAAGTTGTTTTCCCGAGGCCGGAGGGGTGGAACCGGTTTTCCCTCTGGCGCCGTAAAAAACGGGGCGGCCCCTGGGGGCCGCCCCGTCCGTCCGGGTGTTTTCGAAGGATTACCCCTTCTTGGCGTACCCGATCGCCTGCAGGGCCTGTTCGATCTCCCCCAGGGTCGCGGGGTCGTCGATGGTGGACGGCACGCGGTAGTCCTGGCCGTCCGCGATCTTGCGCATGGTGCCCCGCAGGATCTTGCCCGACCGGGTCTTGGGTAACCGGGCCACGATGTTGGACTGCTTGAAGCACGCGATCGGCCCGATCTGCTCGCGTACCATCTTGACCAGTTCGGCGTTGAGTTCGTCGGGATCCCGCTCCACCCCGGCCTTGAGCACCACCAGGCCCACGGGCACCTGTCCCTTGAGCTGGTCTGCCACGCCCATCACCGCGCACTCGGCCACGTCCGGGTGCTTGGCGATCACCTCCTCCATGCCGCCCGTGGACAGGCGGTGGCCGGCCACGTTGATCACGTCGTCCACCCGGCCCATGATCGAGATGTAGCCGTCCTCGTCGATGTTGCCGCCGTCGCCGGTGAAGTAGTACCCCGGGAACGGGTCCACGTACGACTCCTTGAACCGCTTGTCGTCCTGCCACAGGGTGGGCAGGGTGCCCGGGGGCAGGGGCAGCTTGATCGCGACGATGCCTTCCTGGTTGGGCCCGAGTTCCTTGCCGTTTTCGTCCAGGATCACCACCTGGTAGCCCGGCACCGCCTTGGTGGGGGAGCCCGGTTTGACCGGGAACGCCTCGATCCCGAGGCAGTTGGCCGCGATCGCCCACCCGGTCTCGGTCTGCCACCAGTGGTCGATCACGGGCCGCCCGAGCAGGTCGGCCGCCCAGTGGTAGGTGTCCGGGTCGGTGCGCTCGCCCGCCAGGAACAGGTACTTGAAGTTCGACAGGTCGTACTTCTCCAGGTACGCGCCGTCCGGGTCCTCCTTCTTGATCGCCCGAAACGCGGTGGGAGCGGTGAACAGCACCTTGACGTCGTGCTGGCTGATCACCCGCCAGAACGCGCCCGGGTCCGGGGTGCCCACCGGCTTGCCCTCGTACACGATGGTGGTGCACCCGTGGATCAGGGGCGCGTACACGATGTACGAGTGGCCCACCACCCAGCCCACGTCCGACGCGGCCCAGTACACGTCGCCGGGCTGGACGTCGTACACGTGGGTCATGGACCACGGCATGGCCACGGCGTGGCCGCCGTTGTCGCGCACGATGCCTTTGGGCACGCCCGTGGTGCCCGAGGTGTACAGGATGTACAGCGGGTCGGTGGCCTTGACCGGCACGCACTCGGATGGCTCGGCGCCGGCCATCAGTGCCTCCCAGTCGTGGTCCCGGCCGTCGGTCAGTTCGGCCGCGGCCTGGGGCCGGGCCAGGATCACGCACCGGTCCGGCTTGTGGGTGGCCAGCCGGATCGCCTCGTCCAGCAGGGGTTTGTACGGGATGATCTTTTGGCCCTCGATCCCGCACGACGCCGACACCATCACCTTGGGCTTGGCGTCGTCGATCCGGATGGCCAGCTCGTTGGGCGCGAACCCGCCGAACACCACCGAGTGGACCGCGCCCAGGCGCGCGCAGGCCAGCATCGCGATCACCGCCTGGGGCACCATCGGCATATAGATGATCACCGTGTCGCCCTTGCCCACGCCGAGGCCCCTGAGCACCCCGGCGAACCGGGACACCAGGTCCTGCATCTCCCGGTAGGTGAACTTCTGGATCGTGTCCGTGACCGGGCTGTCGTAGATCACCGCGACCTGGTCGCCCCGGCCGGCCTCCACGTGCCGGTCGATCGCGTTGTAGCAGGTGTTCAGCTCCCCCCCGACGAACCACCGATAGAACGGCGGGTTGCTGTCGTCGAGTACCTTGTCCCACTTCTTGTACCACGAGATCGCTTCGGCGGCCTCTCCCCAAAAACCCTCTGGATCCTCGATGCTTCTGCGATAAACTTCATCGTATTTCCCCATTGGGGCCCTCCTTCCTCGACGGTGGGGGATGATGAAACAAACGATGTCTCATGCTAGCAGCGGCGCCGGGGATTCAGCAAGAGTAAAGCCCTTGAGTTTCGCTAAAACCAGCAGCGGGCCGGTTTTCGGGAGGCGTTCCCCCGGCCCTGCGCCGGACGGACGCGATCCGTCCGGCGTTCGGTGGTAACATCTCGCGGCGTGTCCCCCGTCGCTCCAGCGCGAGGCGTACCCGTTGACCCTTCTCGACCTGCACGTGAGCAACCGGCTCGAGGTCCTGCTGGACGCCCTGGCCGCGGCCATGGCCCCCCCCCTGCCGGACCCCCTGGAGCCCGAGGTGGTGGTGGTGCCCAACCAGGGGCTCGCCCGGTGGGTGGCGCACGGCCTGGCCCAGCGGCTCGGGATCTGCGCCAACGTGCGCTTCCCGTTCCCGGACCAGTTCCTCGTGGATCTCGCCCGCCGGGTGGTGCCGGACGCCCCGGACGGCGGGCCGTTCTCACCGGACGTCCTGGCCTGGCGGGTGGCGGCCGCCCTGCCCGGGCTCGCCGGCCGGCCCGGGGGGGAACCCGTGGCCGGGTACCTGGCCGGCGCGGGCGACCCCGACGCCCGGGAGCGGCGGCGCCTCGAGCTGGCCCGGGAGGTCGCCCAGACGTTCGAGCTGTACACGGTGTTCCGGCCCGACCTGCTGGGGGCGTGGGAGCGGGGAGCCGAGCCCGAGGACTGGCAGGCCGAGCTGTGGCGGCTCCTCGCGTCCGAGTGCCCGGGCGCCCACCGGGCCGCCCTGTTCGCGGCGTTGATCGCGGCCCTGCCCCGGGCCGACCCGGCGGCGCTGCCGCGGCGGACCCACGTGTTCGGGGTCGGCGCCCTGGCGCCCCTGCGCCTCGAGGCGTTCCGGGCCCTGGCCGGCCGGGCCGAGGTGAACCTGTTCACGGTCAACCCGTCCCGGGCGTACTGGGCCGAGGTGCGGTCCGCCCGGGAGCGGGCGCAGCAGGAGCGCCGGGGGGGAGGCGCCGCGGTGGCGTACCTGGAAGAGGGCAACCCCCTGCTGGCGTCCTGGGGGCGCCAGGGCCGCGCGTTCTTCGAGGCTCTGGCCGAGCTGCCGGTCCGGAACCTGGCCGAGGGGTACGTCGACCCGGGCCGGGACACCCTGCTCGCCAGCCTCCAGTCCGACATCCTGGACCTGCGCCACCGGGGCACCGGCGCCGAGCCGCGCCTGGAACTCGACCCGGCCGATCGCTCGTTGCGGGTGCACGCGTGCCACGGGCCCCTGCGGGAGGTCGAGGTGCTCCGCGACGAACTGCTCGGCCTGTTCCGGGACCTGCCGGGCCTCGAGCCCCGGCACGTGCTGGTGGCCGCCCCCGACATAGAGACGTACGCGCCGTACGTGCGTGCGGTCTTCGAGGGGGACGGGAGGATCCCGTTTTCCGTGGCAGACCGGGGAGCCCGGGCCCAGAGCCGGCTCGTGGCCGCTTTCCTCGACCTGCTCGACCTGATGGGCGGGCGGTTTCCCGCGTCCCGGGTCCTGGACCTGCTGGCCGTGGACGCGGTGGCCCGCCGGTTCGGGTTCGAACCCGGGGACCAGGAGCGGGTGGTCCGGTGGGTGGAGCAGACCCGGATCCGGTGGGGCCGGGACGCGGACGCCCGAAAGCGGTTGGGCCTGCCCGCGTTCCAGGACAACTCGTGGCGGGCCGGGCTGGACCGGCTGCTGCTGGGGTACGCCGTGTCCCCGGGCCAGGAGCGCCTGTTCCAGGGGATCCTGCCGGTGGACGTGGGCGGCGAGGCGGCGCAGACCCTCGGCTGCCTGGCCGCGTTCTGTGAACGGCTGTTCGACCTGGACCGCCTTCTTTCCCGCCCCAGGGACCTGGAGGGGTGGGCCGACGCCCTGCTCGAGGCGGTGGACGGGTTCTTCGCCGCCTCTGGCGACGCCGAGACCGAACTCGGGGTCGTGCGCAGGGCGGTCTGGGACCTGGGCGAACTGGCCCGGCGGTCCGGGTTCCGGGACGCGGTGCCGCTGGGCGTCGTCCGGGCCCACCTGGCCGGCGTGCTGGAACGCGTGCCGCTGGGCGGGGGCTACCTGTCCGGCGGGGTGACGTTCTGCTCCCTGCGCCCGCTCCGGGGCATCCCGTTCCGGGTCGTGATGCTGCTCGGCATGAACGACGGCGCGTTCCCCCGGTCCCAGCGCCCCCCCGGGTTCGACCGGATCGCCCGGGACCCCAGGCCCGGGGACCCGTCGGCGGCCGACGAGGACCGGTACCTGTTCCTGGAGACGGTGCTGGCCGCCCGGGAGCGGCTCCACATCAGCTATGTGGGCCAGAGCGCCCGGGACGACGCCAGCCTGCCGCCCTCGGTGGTGGTGAGCGAACTGCTGGACGCGGTGGCCGAAGGGTTCGTCCTTCCCGGCGCGGACCTGCCCGGCGCCCTGGTCACCCGCCACCGCCTGCACGGGTTCCACCCGGCGTACTTCACCCCCGGCAGCGGGCTCGCCAGCTTCTCCCGGGAAGACCACGCCGCAGCCCGGGCCCGGGGCCAGCTGGATCCCACGCCCCTCGTGCCCGACCCCCTGCCGCCGCCGGACGACGGGTGGCGCACCGTGGAGGTCGGGCGGCTGGCCCGGTTCTTCGCACACCCGGTGCGGCGGTTCGTGATCGATCGGCTGGGGTTCCGGCTCGGGGAGGACGTCCACACCGTGGAGGACGCGGAACCGTTCGACGTGGACGGTGTCGAGCGGTACCTCTTGGCCGAGGATCTGGTGGGACGGGTGCTGGCCGGGCAGGATCCGGACGCCCGGCTCCCGGTGGCCCGGGCCGAGGGGCGGCTGCCGCCGGGCCGGCTCGGGGAGGCCGCATTCCGGGAGGTGGCCGACGCGGCCCGGGCCCTCGCCGCAAAGGCGGCCACCTGGCTGGAAGGCGGTCCGGACGAAGGCGTTGCCGTGGACGTGGGGCTCGGGCCGTTCCGGGTGGTGGGGCGGGTGGACGGGTTCGGCCCGGCCGGCCCGGTCCGTTGCCGGCCGGCGAAACTCAAGGCGAAGGACCTGCTGTCCGCGTGGGTCGAACACCTGGCGCTGTGCGCCGCCGGCAAGGCCGGCCGCACCGTGGTGGTGGCCACGGACAAGTCCGTGGCGTTCCAGCCGGTGGAAGCCGCGGCGCCCCTCCTGGCCGGTCTGCTCGACCTGTACTGGCAGGGGCTCACCGAACCCCTGCGCCTGTTCCCAGAAGCCTCGCTCGCGTTCGCCGAACGGATCCGGGACCCGAAGCGGGCGGCCAAGGCCCGGCCCGAGGCCCGCAAGCGGTGGGAGGGCGACGACTTCGTCCGGGGCGAGCGGGACGACCCGTACCTGGACGCGTGCTTCCGGGGCACCGATCCCCTCGACGAGACGTTCGAGCAGCTGGCCGAGACCGTGTTCGGCCCGCTCCTCGCGCACCGGGAGAAACCGTGACCTCCCCCGTGTTCGACCCCCTGACCGGGCCCCTGGACGGCCGTAACCTGGTGGAGGCCAGCGCCGGCACGGGCAAGACGTACACGATCGCGGCGCTGTTCGTGCGCCTGGTGGTCGAGGCCGGCCTCGGGGTCGACGAGATCCTGGTGGTCACGTTCACCGAGGCGGCCACGGCCGAACTGCGGGACCGGATCCGGGGCCGCTTGCGGGAAGCCGAGGCCGCGTTCACCCACGGCCCGGCAGCGGACCCGTTCCTCCGGGGCCTGGTGGACCGGTGCCCGGTCCCGGACGGCGAGGCGGCGAGCCGGCTCCGGGCGGCCGTGCGGGGGTTCGACCGGGCCGCGATCCACACGATCCACGGGTTCTGCCTGCGGGCCCTCCAGGAGGCGGCGTTCGAGAGCGGCGCGCCGTTCCAGGCCGAGTTGGTGACCGACCACAAGGCCCTGGTGGGGGAGGTGGTGGCCGACTTCTGGCGGTGCCGGGTGTACGACGCCTCGGCCCCGTTCGCCCGGTACCTGCGCGGGAGCGGTGTGGGGCTGGAGGGGCTGACCGCGTTCGCGCTCGCCCACGGCCGGGCCCGGGATCTCGTGGTCGTGCCCGACGGCCCCGCCCCGGACACGTCTCAGGCCGAACAACGGGTGTGGGACGCGTTCGGCGCGGTCCGCGACCTGTGGGCGGCGCACCGGGACGCGGTGTCCCGGCTCCTCCTGGAGTCCCCGGACCTGAGCCGCACGCGCTACGGCCTGGCCCGGGTCCGGGCCGACCTGGCCGAGCTGGACCGGTACCTGGCCGGCGGCGACCCGCTGGCGCCGGTCCAGGGGCTGGAGCGGCTGACGCCGCCGCTCCTGGAGGCGGGGACCAGGAAGGGCCGCCGTCCGCCGGCCCACCCGGTGTTCGACGCGTGCGGGCGGCTCCACCAGGCCCTGGAACACCTCCGCGGGGCGTACGAGGACCGGCTCCGGGCCCTCCGGGCGGACCTGCTGGCGTTCGTCGGCCGGGAGGTCGCGGCCCGCCGGACGGTCCGGGACGTGCGGTCGTTCGACGACCTGCTGTCCGACCTGCTGTCCGCCCTGGAGGGGCCGGGGGGCGGGCGGTTGACCGTGGCGCTCCGGACCCGGTACCGCGCCGCCCTGGTGGACGAGTTCCAGGACACCGACCCGGTGCAGTACGCGATCTTCCGGACGGTGTTCGCCGAGGCCGGCGAGCCCCGCCTGTTCCTGATCGGCGACCCGAAGCAGGCGATCTACGGGTTCCGGGGGGCGGACCTGTTCGCGTACCTCGGCGCGGCCCGGGACGCGGACCAGCGGTTCACCCTGGACCGCAACTGGCGCAGCTCCCAGGCCCTCCTGGACGGGGTGGAGGCCGTGTTCGGCGCGGGCCAGGCCCCGTTCGTGCTGGGCGAGATCGGGTTCGCAGCGGTTGCAGCGGGGCGTGCCGAGGGCAAGACCCCCCTGGTCGAGGCCGGCGCCCCGGACCCGCAGCCCCTCCGGATCTGGTGGGAAGACCGGCCCGGGGAGAAGCCGCTCGCCAAGGACCGGGCCACGCAGAGCCTGGTGGGGGCCGTGGCCCAGGAGGTGGTCTCCCTGCTCCACGGCGGCCGGGCCGGGAGGCTCCAGGTGGGGGAGCGTGCCTTGGGACCGGGGGACGTGGCCGTGCTGGTGCGGACCAACGCCCAGGCCCGCTGGGTGGCAGCCGCGCTCAAAGGGCGGGGGGTCCCCGCGGTGATCCACAGCGCCGAGAGCCTGTTCGACGCCCGGGAGGCCCGGGAGTTATACCGGCTCCTGGCGGCTGTGGCCGAGCCGTCCGACGACGGCCGGGTGCGCGCGGCTCTGGCCACCGAGATCCTCGGCCTGGACGGCCGCACGATCCACCAGGTCGCCGACGATCCGGCCCTGTGGGACCGGTGGGCCGACGCGTTCGGCCGCTATCGCCGCCGGTGGGAGGAGCGCGGGTTCGCCGCGGCGGTCCACGCCCTGCTGTCCGAGCAGGGGGTTCGGGCCCGGCTGATGGCGTACCGGGACGGCGAGCGGCGGGTCACCAACGTGCTCCACTGCGTGGAGGTGCTCCAGCGCGCCGCCGTGGAGAACAAGCTGGGGCCCGAGGGGCTGGTGGCGTGGCTGGGCCGGCAGCTGGCGGAACGTCCCGACGGGGAGGAGTACCAGCTGCGGCTGGAGACCGACGCCGAGGCCGTCCAGGTGCTCACGGTCCACCGGAGCAAGGGGCTGGAATACCCCGTGGTGCTGTGCCCGTTCGCGTGGGAGGGGTTGCGGGAGCGCTCGAGGGACGAGAGAGAGCCGGCCCGGTACCACGAGCCGGGCGGGGCCGGCAGGCTCGTGCTGGATCTCGGGTCCGAACGGTTCCGGGATGCCGTGTCCCTAGCGCGACGGGAGGCCCTGGCCGAACGGGTGCGGCTGCTGTACGTGGCGCTGACCCGGGCGCGCCAGCGGTGTTACGTGGCCTGGGGGCGGTACGCGAGCGCGGCCACCTCGCCCCTGGCCTACCTGTTGCACGCTCCCGGTCCGGTCCGGACGGCCGGGCCGGCCCACCTGGTGGACGCCCTGGAGGGGGCGTTCGGCGCCGTGGACGCGCCGGATCTCCAGGCGGCCGTGGACGGGGTCGCGTCCCGCTCGGGCGGCCGGGTGGGGATCTCGGCTCCCCCACGGCCGGACGGTCGGTCGTGGGTGCCGGACGGTGCTGCGCAAGCGGTGCTCGCCGAACCCCCGGCAGCCCCCGCGGTCCCCCGGGACTGGGGGGTGACGAGCTTCTCGGGCTTCGTGTCAGGCAGCCACGACCGGGCCGACCGGCCGGACCGGGACGAGGGCACCGGAGGGGAGCCGGAAGGGGGGGCGCCGCCGGACGGGACGATCTTCGCGTTTCCCCGGGGCAGCCGGGCCGGCCAGTGCCTGCACGCGGTGTTCGAGGATCTGGACTACGCCGCTCCGGACCGCGAGGAGGTCCTGGCCCTGGCCGGGGCCCGGCTCGCGTCCCACGGGATCGGGCGGGAGTGGTCCGGGGTGGTGGCCGACCTGGTGGCCCGCGTGCTGGACGCACGGGTCCTGGGGCCGGATGTCCCGTTCCGGCTGCGGGGGCTGCCCGCTGCCGACCGCCTGGCCGAGTTGGAGTTCCACCTGCCCGTGGGCCGGGTGACCCCGGCCGGCCTGGCCCGGTGCCTGGCCCGGTGCGCGGACCCGGCCGTGCCGCAAGACCTGGCCGGCCGGGTGGCGCGCCTCGGGTTCCCGGCCGTGCGCGGGCTGCTCAAGGGGTTCGTGGACCTGGTGTTCCGGCACGACGGCCGGGTCTACCTGCTGGACTGGAAGTCCAACCACCTCGGCAACCGGGTCGAGGACTACGACCGGGCGGCCATGGCGGCCGAGATGGCCCGGCACCACTACGACCTGCAGTTCCTCCTGTACGCGGCAGCCCTTCACCGGTACCTGGGGCAGCGGTGGCCCGGGTACCGGTACGACGACCATTTCGGCGGTGCCGTGTACGTGTTCCTCCGGGGCGTGATGCCCGGCGGCGAGGGCGGGTACGGGGTGTTCCGGGCCCGCCCGCCCGAGGCGGTGGTGGAGGGACTGGCCCGCTACCTGGAGCAGGGGAGGGCGGCAGATGGGTGAGCCGATCCGCGGGCCGGCCGACCCGTTTTCGCCGGTCGCCAGGCAGTTCGCGCGGTTCCTGGAGGAACTGAACGGGGAACCCTGCCCCGAGTTGCGGCTGGCGGCCCTTCTGGTGAGCCGGGCGGTGGAAGCCGGACACGTGTGTCTGGACCTCGGCGCGCCGGACGCGGTGCCGGGGGTGGACGCCGTGCCAGCCCGGCATGCCTGGATCGAGGCACTGCGCGGCTGCCCGGTGGTGGGGGAGCCCGGCGCGTTCGCCCCGCTGGTGCTGGACCGGGCCGGCCGCCTGTACCTGCACCGGTACTGGGAGGACGAGCAGCGGGTGGCGCGGTTCGTCCGGGAGCGGACCGCCCGTCCAGCGGCAGGGCTGGACGAGACGGAACTGGCCCGGGGGCTCTCCCGGCTGTTCCCGGGGCCGGACGGCGTGGACTGGCAGCGGGTGGCCGCGGTGGCAGCGGTGAGCCGGGCGTTCTGCGTGGTGTCCGGGGGCCCGGGCACGGGCAAGACCTTCACGGTGGTGAAGGTGCTCGCCCTGCTCGCGGGCCAGCGGCCCCACGACCCGCTGCGGATCGCCCTGGCCGCGCCAACGGGCAAGGCGGCCTCCCGGCTCGAGGCGTCGATCCGCCAGGCCCGGGACGCCCTGGCGTACCCGGATGACGCGGCCGACCGGTTGCCCGACCGGGTGCAGACCCTCCACCGGCTGCTCGGTGCCAGCCCCGACGGGGGGTTCCGCCACGGTGCGGGCGCTCCGCTCCCCCACGACGTGGTGGTGGTGGACGAGGCGTCCATGGTGGCGCTGCCCCTGATGGCCCGGCTGGTGGACGCCCTGCGGCCCGGGGCCAGGCTGATCCTGGTGGGCGACCACCACCAGCTCGCCTCGGTGGAGGCCGGGGCCGTGCTCGGCGACATCTGCTCGGGCGCCCGGGCCGGCGGTTTCTCGGCCGCGTTCCGGCGGCTTCTCGCCCGGGTCGGCGGCGGGGATCTCCCCGGTCCACCGGCCGGAGAACAGGGGGGACTCCGGGACGGGATCGTGGTCCTCGAGCGCAACTACCGCTTCGGTCGCGCGAGCGGGATCCACGCGGTGAGCCGGGCGGTGCAGGAGGGGGATCCGGCGGCCGTGGAGCTGCTCGCGTCCGGCCGGTTCCCGGACGCGTCGCTGCGCCCCCTTCCCGCGCCGCCCGAACTCGAAGATGCGCTCCGGGGCCCGGTTTCGCGCGGCTACGGCCCGGTGGCCCGGGCCGCTGGCCCGGGCCGGGCCCTGGACGCGTTCGGCCGGTTCCGGGTGCTGTGCGCCGTGCGGTGGGGTGAGCACGGGGTGGGCCGGCTGGCCGCCCGGGTCGAGCGGCTCCTGGAGGCGGCCGGCTGGATCCGCCCGCGGGGGACGTGGTACCCCGGCCGGCCGGTGCTGGTCACCCGCAACGACGACCGCCTGGGGCTGTACAACGGCGACGCCGGGATCGCGTCGGTGGCCGATGACGGTGGCCTCCGGGTGTTTTTTCCGTCACCGGACGGCGGGCTCCGGGCGTTTTCGCCGGCGCGCATCCCGGCCCACGAGACCGCGTACGCGACCAGCGTGCACAAGAGCCAGCGCTCGGAATTCGACCGGGTGCTCCTGGTGCTGCCCGACCGGGACGCGCCGGTGCTCACTCGTGAGTTGTTCTACACCGCCATCACCCGGGCCCGGTCCTCGGTAGAGGTGTGGGCCACGACCGGCGCGCTGCACCGGACCGTGGCGCGCCGGGTCCAGCGGGCGTCGGGGCTGCGGGAAGCCCTGTGGGGGTGAGGGCGGTTTCCCGGGGCGCCGGCGCGATCCCGCTTGCCCCGGCCGGGCGCCCGGGTGTATACAGGCCGGCTTCCTTCCCGTTCAGCGAGGACCCCATGCCCGCCCAGTTCCGCAACATCGCGATCATCGCCCACGTGGACCACGGCAAGACCACCCTGGTGGACGCCCTGCTGTGGCAGAGCGGCACCTTCCGGGAGAACCAGAAGGTGGCCGAGCGGGTCATGGACTCCAACGCCCTGGAGCGGGAGCGGGGGATCACTATCCTGGCCAAGAACACGGCCGTATGGTTCCAGGGGGTCAAGATCAACATCGTGGACACCCCGGGGCACGCCGACTTCGGGGGGGAGGTCGAGCGTACCCTCCAGATGGTGGACGGGGTGCTCCTGCTGGTGGACGCGGCCGAAGGGCCGCTGCCCCAGACCCGGTTCGTGATGGCCAAGGCCCTGGCGCTGGGGCTCAAGCCCGTGGTGGTGATCAACAAGATCGACCGGTCCGACGCCCGGCCCGCCGAGGTCCTGGACGAGGTGTACGACCTGTTCATCGACCTCGACGCCGACGAGGACCAGCTCGAGTTTCCGGTGCTGTACACCGACGCCCGCAAGGGCGTGGCCCACCGGGAGCTGGGCGACGGCTCCCGGGATCTCAGGCCCCTGTTCGAGACAATCCTGGAGACCCTGCCCCCGCCGTCGGGCACCCCGGACGCGCCCCTCCAGGTTCTGGTGACCAACCTGGACTACAACGAGTACGTGGGCCGGCTCGCCGTGGGCCGGGTCGTGAGCGGCCGGCTCCGGGCCGGGGCCCCCGTGGGCGTGGCGGGCGAGGACGGGGTGCGCACGGCGCGGGCGGCCGTGGTGTACACCCACGAGGGGCTCGAGCGGGTCGAGGTGGACGAGACCGTGGCCGGGGACATCGTTGCCGTGGCCGGGCTGGAGGAACTGGGCATCGGCGACACCCTGGTGGACCCGGCCGAGCCCCGGCCCCTGCCCCGGATCCGGGTCGAGGAGCCCACCATGTCCATGGTGTTCTCGGTGAACACGTCGCCGCTGGGCGGCCGGGAGGGGCGGTACGTGACCTCCCGCCAGATCCGGGAGCGGCTGGAGAAGGAGGTGCTCCACAACGTGAGCCTCCAGCTCGAGATCCTGGACCCGGACGCGTTCCAGGTGAAGGGCCGGGGCGAACTCCAGCTGGCCGTGCTGATCGAGACGATGCGCCGGGAGGGGTACGAGCTGAGCGTGTCCAGGCCCGAGATCCTGGTCCGGGACAGGGACGGGGCGCGGCACGAACCCGTGGAGCTCGCCGTGATCGACGTGCCCGACGAGTTCGTGGGCACGGTGACCCAGAAGATGGCCGCCCGCCGCGGCAAGATCGTGCAGATGGAGGCCACCGGCCACGGCCGGACCCGGCTCGAGTTCCGGGTGCCGTCCCGGGGCCTGATCGGGATCCGGAGCGAGTTCCTCACCGACACCCGGGGCACCGGCATCCTGAACCGGATCCTGGACGGGTACGCGCCGTGGCAGGGGCCCATCCAGGGCCGGGGCGCGGGCGCCCTGGTGTCGGACCGCCGGGGCCGGACCACGGCGTACGCCCTGTTCAACCTCCAGGCCCGGGGCGTGCTGTTCGTGGGGTCCGGGGTCGAGGTGTACGAGGGCATGATCGTGGGCGAACACAGCCGGGACAACGACCTGGACGTGAACGTCACGCGGGAGAAAAAGCTCACCAACATCCGTGCCGCCGGGTCGGACGAGGCCCTGCGGGTGGTGCCGGCCCGGGAGATGACCCTGGACCGGGCCCTGGAGTGGGTGGACACCGATGAGCTGGTGGAGGTGACCCCCGCGAGCGTACGGCTCCGGAAGCGGGTGCTCCCGGCCAACCAGCGGCCCAAGACCCGCCGCGCCGAGGGCTGAGACGGGCCGGCGCGACGGGTGAAACAGTTGAAACGGCCCGGATGGCCCGGTCCCCGTGCCGCAGCCGGGTCCGGCGGCCGGGGCAGGGCGCCGCAGGCGGCCGGAGGCGACCCGATAACCCCGGTATAAACCGCGCAATCCCCCGCCAGCCCGAAAACTTCTTGACACCGGGAAACCTCTCTCCTATCATCCGCGCCTCGGTCCGGGCAGGGGGTTTCCGCGGGCTGCCCCGCATCCACCCACGCGCTCCCCGTCCCGTTTTCCGAGTGTTTCATCCGTTTCCGAGCGGATTCGAGCGTTTCACGACCCCAACCTGAGGAGGGAGTTCGAGCATGCGACTTCGCTGGGTTGTGTTGGCCGCCCTTGTGTATCTGTTCGCAAGGCCGGGGGTGCCGCTGGTCCAGGCCCAGGACGACCAGTACCCGGTGCCGCCCCCGCCGCTGAGCGAGGACTATTACCCGTGCGCCGAGAACTGCCACGCCGACATGGACACGGACCCCACGCCCCGGGAGCTGGAGGATGAGCACGGCGACATCCAGCTCCACCACGCGGAACAGTTCCGGTGGTGCCTGGACTGCCACGACGCGGACAACCGGGACATGCTCCACCTGCAAAGCGGCGAGCGGCTGCCGTTCAGCGAGTCGTACCGCCTG
>JAJRUI010000012.1 GCA_024277875.1 Deferrisomatales bacterium | reverse complement strand
TCGGTCCACGGCCCGTTCCGGGGCACCACCTTCGTGGACGAGGAGGAGAACGCCATCGTGGCCAACGGCAACCTGATCCGGATCCTGTACGCGCAGGGCCCGGAACAGGTGGAGTACGAACGCTACGGTATCCGCAACGCGATCGTGGTGGACAACACCGGCCTGTGGCGGGACCGCAAGGGGCTGGGCCGCCACCTGGAACGGCCCGAGGTCAAGAGCGTGCTCCTGACCGCCCCGGGCAAGGACGACATCCCGAACATCGTGTACGGGGTGAACCACCAGACCCTGGACCCGGACGAGCGGATCGTGTCCGCCGCCTCGTGCACCACCAACGCGATCGTGCCCGTGCTCAAGCTGCTCAACGACCGGTTCGGCGTCGCCACCGGCCACGTGGAGACGGTGCACGCGTACACCAACGACCAGAACCTGATCGACAACTTCCACAAGAAGGCCCGGAGGGGCCGGTCCGCGCCCCTGAACATGGTGATCACCGAGACCGGCGCGGCCAAGGCCGTGGCCAAGGTGCTGCCCGAGATGGCGGGCAAGCTCACGGGCAACGCGATCCGGGTGCCGACCCCGGACGTGTCCCTGGCGATCCTGAAGCTCCAGCTCGAAACCCCCACCACCCGGGACGAACTCAACGACGTGCTGCGCCAGACCGCCCTCAGCAGCCCGCTCCAGAACCAGATCGATTTCACCAACAGCCCGGACATCGTCAGCTCCGACCTGATCGGGTCGCGCCACGCGGGCGTTGTGGACGGCGAGGCCACCATCGTCAACGGATCCGACGGCCGCAACGTGGTGCTGTACGTGTGGTACGACAACGAGTTCGGATACGCGTGCCAGGTGATGCGCGTGATCCAGCAGATGGCCGGGGTGGACCTGCTCGAACTGCCCGCGGACGAGGCGTAGCCGAAGGCACCGGCCGGAACGGGAAAAAGAGGGCCGCCCCCTTCGGGGCGGCCCTCTCGTGGTCCGAAAGGAACCGGCGGATCGGTCAGGAGACCCGCTCGAACCTCGACGCCGGGGCGCCGCACACCGGGCACTTGTCCGGGGCGCTGCCCTCGTGGGTGTGGCCGCACACCTGGCACACGTAGTAGTCGAACGCCTCGCCCTCCTGGCCCAGGGTCTCCTTGGCCTTGCGGTACAGGGCCTCGTGGGTCTTCTCCACCTCGAACGCCCACTTGAAGCTGGCCAGGGCCTGCTTCTCCCCCTCGGCCTCCGCGTCCGCGATCATGGCCGGGTACATCTCGACCACCTCGTGGTTCTCGCCCGAGATCGCGGCGTCCAGGTTGTCGGCGGTGGATCCCACCCCGTCCATGGCCCGCAGGTGGTTGTGGGCGTGGACGGTCTCGGCCGCGGCCGCGGCCCGGAACAGCTTGGCGACCTGGGGATGGCCGTCCTCGTCGGCCTTCTTGGCGAAGGCCAGGTAGCGGCGGTTGGCCTGGGACTCGCCCGCGAACGCGGCCTGCAGGTTTTCCAGGGTCTTGCTCATGACGTTGCCTCCTCGTTGTGATGGGGAAAAATGAACGGTCGCCATTTATAACCTTACGGGTTATACTTGTCAAGGCCGACCGTCCCGTCCGGTCCCGAAGGTCTACCACGTTCTCGGCGGGTGGCAAGGGGCGCCGTTTGACACGCGCCCGGGTTGGCTTTAGATTCGGCGCCTGATCGCGGCGGGCCCGTCCCGCCCCAACGCCCCGCGAGGAGAATCCGAGATGGAAGAAAAAGTCCGTGCCGTGCTCGACCGCGTCCGCGTCAACCTCCAGGCGGACGGCGGCGACGCCGAACTGGTGGAGGTCACCGACGACGGGATCGTCAAGGTGCGCCTGACCGGCGCGTGCCACGGGTGCCCGATGAGCCAGATGACCCTGAAGCGGGGCATCGAGACCGCGATCAAGGCCGAGGTGCCCGGGGTGCAATCGGTCGTGTCGGTGGACTGAGGCCGGCATGGTCAAGGTCAAGACGTTCGGGACCGACATGCAGGTGTTCCAGGTGCACAAGGAGATCGCGCGCCTGGACGCCGAGGTGAACGGTTTCTTCGCCGAGCGGCCCGACGCGCGCCTGGTCGCGGCCAGCGACATGCCGGTCACCGACGACCGGGGCGCCACCATCGGGCTCCTGCGGGTGGTGGCCTACGAAGAGTAGGGCCGGCGGGCCACCAGGCCGGCCCACGCGCCGTCCGGCCCGGCCGCCTCCTCGTACCGGAGCACCTCCAGGCCCCCGAACGCCCGCAGCAACTCGCCGCTGGCCAGGAGAAAGGCGCTGCGCCGGGGCCGGGCGTCCGGGGCCCTGAGGGGGTGGGCCAGGTGGGTGCGGTACACCAGCCACCCCCCGGGCCGCAGGGCCTCTGCCAGCCGGGGCAGCAAGGGGCGGTGCAGGTACCGGCACACCACCACCGCGCCCCACGGGCCTGCCGGCGGGCCGGCCGCCTCCACGTCCCGCACCCGGAACCGGGCCGTCGCGAGCCCCCGGCGCCGGGCCGTGGCCCGGGCCCGTTCCACGGCGCCGGCCGACCGGTCCACCCCGACCACCCGCAGGCCGGCCGCGGCCAGCCACAGGGCGTTCCGGCCGCTTCCGCACGCCACGTCCAGCACCGGCTGGACGCTGCCGGCCGCCCACGCGGCCGTCAGGTCCGCGACCCACGGATCCGGAGCGGGCAGTTGAGCGTCCATGGGCTCCCAGCCTAGACGCGAGGTTCCCGCACCACAAGCCTGGACAGCCACGGGAGTGCCCGCCGTTGCCCGAACCCGGACCCCTGAACACGCCCACCCCGGCCGACCTGGAGCGCCTCGCCGCCCGGCTCGGGGCCGGCCGGGTGAGCACCGCGGCCGCCACCCTGGACCGGTACAGCCGGGACGAGTCCACCGTGCTCGAGGCCGAGCCGTGGGCCGTGGTGCGCCCCCGGACCGCCGGCGAGGTGTCCGCCGTGCTCCGGTGGGCCACGGCCGGCCGGTTCGCCGTGGTGCCCCGGGGCGCGGGCACCGGGGTGGCCGGCGGCGCCCTGGCCGTGGGGGGCGGCGTGGTGCTGTCCGTCGAGCGGATGAACCGGATCCTCGAGGTCGACGAGGACAATCTCACCCTGACCTGCGAGCCCGGCGCGATCACCGCGGCGGTGCACGAGGCGGCCCGGGGCCGGGGCCTGTTCTACCCCCCGGACCCGGCGAGCCTGGACGCGTGCAGCATCGGCGGCAACGTGGCCGTGGGCGCGGGCGGGGCCCGGGCCGTCAAGTACGGGGTCACCCGGGACTACCTGCTGGGGGCCGAGGTGGTGCTGGCCGACGGCGAGCGCCTCGCTCTGGGCGGCAAGAACGTCAAGAACGCCACGGGCTACCACCTGCTCGAGTTGCTCGTGGGCAGCGAGGGCACCCTGGCCGTGATCACCCGCCTCACCTTGCGGCTCGTGCCCCTGCCCGCCCGGCGGGTGACCGTGCTCGCGGCGTTCCCTTCGGTGGGGCACGCGGTGCGCGCCGTGGCCCGGGTAATCCGGGCCCGGATCGTGCCGGCCGTGGCCGAGTTCATGGACGAGGTAACCATCGAGGCGGCCCGCCGGTACCTGGGCCGCGACCTGCCCGGCCCGGAGGCAGCGGCCGCGTACGCCCTGCTCGAACTCGATGGCGAGCGGGCCGACGCCCTGGAGGCCGACATGGTCCGGGTGGCCGAGGTCGCCGAGGCCGAGGGCGCCCTGGACGTGCTGGCCGGGGAGGACCCGGGCCAGCAAGCCCGGCTGTGGGAGACCCGGCGGTGCCTGGGGGAGGCCCTGCGGGCGTGGAGCGGCGAGATCGGCAAGGCCGACGTGGTGGTTCCCCGGTCCCGGGTGCCGGCCCTGGTGGACGCGGTCAAGGCGATCGGCCGGGACCACGGCCTGTTGGCCGCGTGCTTCGGCCACGCCGGGGACGGCAACGTCCACGTGAACCTGCTGCGGGTGGGGGCGGACCGGGCCGCGTGGCCCGAGATCCGGGCCGCGGCCCTGGAGGCGGTGATGGACGCCACCCGGGCGCTGGGCGGCCTGCCGTCGGGGGAGCACGGCGTGGGGGTGCTCAAGCGCCCGTACCTGGCCCGGTTCCTGCCCGGGCGCAGCCTGGCCCTGATGCGGGGGATCAAGCAGGCGTTCGATCCCCTGGGAATCCTCAACCCCGGGAAGGTGCTGTGAGCCGACCTCTTCACCGGTCCGTGCTGGCCGCCGCCGCCGTGCTGGCCGCGGCCGGCGTCGTGTGCGCGTGTTTCGGCAACCGCCTGCGCATCGGCGTTCCCGACGGCCGGGCCGGCGCCCTGGCCGCGTACGCCCTGGGGTACTACCTGGAGGAGCGGGCCGGGGTCGAGCCCGAGTTCGTGGCGGTGGCCGGCGACCCGGTCGCCCCGTTCCAGGCCCACGCGGTGGACGTGGTCGTGGTGCCCGCGGACCGCCCGGCCCCGGCCGGGGCCGTGGTGCGCGGCGCAGGGGAGATCCCCGGCGTCGGCCCCGCCCGGTTCTGGCTCCGGCCCGAAGTGCCCGACGACCTGCGGTTCTCCCTGGTGGCGCGCGCCCTGGGCCGGGTTCCCGCCCTGTACGCGTCCGGGCCGTACCGGGACGCCGCAGCGGGCGGGGCCGAGCCCCGGCCCGCTGCCCGGCAGGCGGTGCTCCGTGCGGACTGACCGGGCGCCGGCCCGTCGCCGGCTCGCCGCGGCCGCCCTGTTGCTGCTCGCTGTGTCCGGCTGCCGGGGGGAGCCCCGGACGTTCCGGATCGGGTACATGATCTGCAACTCCACGGCCGAGACCCGGGACCGGTTCGCGCCGTTGACCGCGTACCTGTCCGAGGCCACCGGCGCCCGGTTCGAGCCGGTGTACCTGGACACGGCCGACGTGGAGGACGCGTTCGAGCGGGGGGACCTGGACTTCACCCACACCAACTCGTTGCTGTACGTGATCCTGAAGGCCCGCCAGGGGGCCCGGCTCGTGGCCGCGGACCGCCGGGGCTCGTTCGGGGTGAAGACCCGGGGCGCGATCATCGCCCGCGCCGGGTCGGGCATCGAGACCCTTGCCGACCTCGCGGGCAAGCGGTTCGTGTTCGGGCCCCAGTGGGCGCCGTTCGGGTTCCTGGCGCCCTACGCCCTGCTCCTGGAGGGTGGGGTCGACCCGGAGACCGACCTGGGCTACTACGCGATCCCCCACGGCGCGTGGAAGCACGAGAAGGCGATCTACGCGGTGCTCTACGGCGCGTTCGACGCGGGGGCCGCGCCCCTGATCGACCTCGAGGAGATGGCGGCGGATGGCAGGATCTCGGCCGACGACTTCGTGGTGCTGGCCCGGAGCGACCCGGCGCCGTACTGCACGGTGGCGGCGGCTCCCGGCGTGCCGCAGCCGTGGGTGGACCGGGTGCGGGACGCCCTCTTGGCGATCGGTCCCGGCACCACGGCCGAGGTGGGCGGGGAGCGGCTGGCCGTGCTCAAACGGGCGCTCCTGACCGGGTTCGGCGCGGTGTCCGACGCCGAGTACGACCCGGTGCGCGCGTGGGCCCGGGCGGCGCGGATGCCGCCGTACGAGGAGTACTGAGCCGTGGCGATCCGGGATCGCTGGCTGGCCGTTGCCGTGGCCGCGTGTCTAGCGTGGGCCGGGGTGGAGGCCCGGGGGCTCGTGGGCGCAAGGCCCGGGCGGCCCGACCCGTGCGCCGGCCGGCCCGCGCCCGCGGCCGAGGTGGAGGACGCGTTCCTGGGGGTGCGCACGGCCCTGGCCGCGGGCCGGCGGGAGCGGGCCCTGTTCGACCTCAGGCGCCGGGCCGAGCACGGCCCGTTTCCCGGGTACGCCGAGTTCTGGCTCGGGGAGCTGGCGTACGAGGAGGGTGCGTACCCGGCCGCGGTGCGCCACTACCGCGCGGCCGTGGACCGGGAGCCGGCGGTGTACGACCGGGGCGCGGCGTTCGGAGCCGGCAAGGTGGTGGCCGGCCGCCTCGAGGCGCTCCGCAGCGGGCCGTGGGCCCGGAACCCGCCCCCCGAGGTGCGGGACCTGTACTACCTGCAGCGGCGGATCGCCGGGGGGTGCGAGTGAGGGGGCTGTGGCGGGCGCACCGGTGGACGGTGGCGTCGGGCGCGCTGCTCGGCCTGTCGGGGGCCCTGCTGGCCGTGTGGGGCAACCCGGTCAACACCGGCATCTGCATCTCGTGTTTCCTGGAGAACGCCGCCGGCGCCCTGGGGCTCCACGGGAACCCCCGGATGCAGTACATCCGGCCCGAGTTGCTGGGGTTCTTCCTGGGCAGCGCTGCTGCCGCGGTCCTCGCCCGGGAGTTCCGGGCCCGGGCCCGGGGGCCGGGGCTGCACCTGCTGGGCCTGGGTTTCCTGATGGCGGTGGGGTCGGCCGTGTTCATCGGGTGCCCGGTCAAGGCGATGCTGCGGCTGGCAGGGGGGGATCTCACCGCGGTGGCCGGTGCGGTGGGGTTGGTGGCGGGCGTGCGGCTCGGGATCGCGCTGCTCGGCCGGGGCGAGCTGGGCCTGGGAGGGCCGGAGCGGCCAGCCCCGGTCCTCGTGCCTGCGGGTGTGGTGGTCGCCGTGGCCGTGCTGGCCGGCCTGGCGTTCGTGCCCGGCGCCCTGATCGAGAGCCGCACCGGCGGGGGCGCCCAGCACGCGCCCGCCGCCGTCAGCCTGGTCGCGGGGCTCGTCCTGGGAGCGGCGTGCCAGCGGACCCGGTTCTGCATCACCGGCGCCGTGCGGGACGCGTTTCTCCTCCGGGCGGCCGCCCCGGCCGCGGCGGTGGTCGCCGTGGTGGCCGCGGCCGTGCTCGTGAACGCCTTTACAGGCAGTTTTTCGGTTGGCTATTATGACCAGCCGGGTGCCCATCTCCAGTGGGCGTGGAGCGCGCTGGGCATGGGGCTCGTGGGGCTCGTGGCCGTGATCGCGGGGGGGTGCCCGTTCCGGCAGATCATCCGGGCCGGCGAGGGCGACCTGGACGCCGCCACCGTGTGCGTTGGCATGGTGCTCGGGGCCGCGCTGGTCCAGTCGTGGGGTTTGGGGGGAACGACCGCCGGAGTGCCGCCCGCGGGGCGCGTCGCGGTGCTCCTCGGACTGGCCGGTGTGCTGGGGCTCGCACTGACCCGAAAGGAGCGGATCGCATGAGAACCCGATGGCTGTGCCTGGCTGCCGCGGCCGTTCTGGCCCTGGCCGGATGCGTGGGAACGAGGCCCCCTGCCAGGGTGGATGTACCCCCGGCCGTGCGCACCGTGGACGCCCACATCCTGTACACCGATACCACCTGGAAGGGGGATGTCCGGGTGGTCCGTCCCCTGATCGTCACCCGGACCGCGACCCTCACGATCCTGCCCGGCACCCGGGTGTTTTTCGACCTGCCCGACCTGCCGGCCGGCGCCAAGCCCGAGCCGTGGCTCCTGGTCCAGGGCCGGCTGGTGGCCACGGGCACCCCCGAGGCGCCGATCACGTTCACGTCGGTGAGCCTTCGCCAGAACGAGCTGGAGGACATGATCGAGATCCGGGGGGCCAAGGAGGCCCACCTGCGGTACTGCGTGTTCGAGCGGGGACCGTGGGGCCTGCACATCCACGACGCCGACGTGGACGTGCGTTCGTCGGTGTTCCGGAACAGCTACGGCGGCGTCCGGTTCCAGGGTGGCCGGATCTCCCTGCGGGGAAACCGGTTCGAGGACAACCGGATCGGCATCCGGTGCCTGAACGGCGCTCCCGTGATCGAAGAGAACGCGTTCGTGGGCAACCTGACCGGGATCTTTTTCCGCCAGGGGGTGGCCGGCGCCGTGGTGCGCCACAACAACTTCGACGACGTGGAGTACGACCTGAAGCTCGGCGAGGCCCAGACCGACGACGTGGACGCCGAGTCCAACTGGTGGGCCGCGGCTGCCAAGGGCGGCCTGGCCGACCGCATCTACGACGGGGCCGACAGCGAAGGGCTCGGCCGGGTGCGCACCGACCCGGTGCTGGCCGCGCCGTGGGGCTCGGAGCCCAAACGGTGAACGGGGTACCGGTGCGGGACCCCGCCGTGGTGTGGCGGGACGAGCCCGCCCAGAAGGACGCGATCCTCAGGGCCCAGGCCGCGGGCGAGCCGGCGGACGACCTGGGGTGGGTGCTCCTCGTCGTCCGGGGCGAGATGCACGAACTCAACCTGGTGGCCGGCGAGATCTGGTGCCTGTGCGACGGCGTCCGCGACCTGGACGCGGTGGCCCGGGAGCTGGCCCGCCGGTACGACGCCCCCCTGGACGAGATCCGCCGGGACGTGGACGCGTTCGTGGCCGAGGCCGTGGACCAGGGGTGGCTGCGGCTCCAGTCCGGCGGGACCGGGTGATGGAGCTGTCCGCCCCCCTCACGGTCAACTGGACCCTGTCGTACCGGTGCAACTTCGACTGCCGGCACTGCTACTCCCGGGGCTATTCCCGGCCCGAACTCCCCCTGGCCGACCTGCTGCGCATCGTGGACGACCTGGCGTCGAACCGGGTCGCGTTCGTCAACTTCGGTGGCGGCGAACCCCTGCTGGACGAGCGCCTGTGGCCAGTGGCCCGGGCCGCGGCAGAGCGGGGCCTGCGGGTCAGCCTGAACTCCAACGGGTGGCTCCTCGACGCGGACGCGGCCCGCCGGCTGGCCGAGGTGCCGCTGGCCTCGGTGGGGATCAGCCTGGACGGGGCCGACCCGGCGGTCCACGACCGGTTCCGCAGCCGGCCGGGCAGCTTCGGCCGGGCCGTGGCTGCCCTGGACCACCTGGCCGCGGCCGGGGTGCCGGCCACCGTGTCCACCGTGATCTTCAGGGGCAACGTGGGCCAGTACCGCCGGATCGTGGAGCTGGCCGCGGCCCACGGGGCCGGCACCGTGTACCTGCACAACTTCAAGTGCTCGGGCCGGGGCAAGGACAACCGGGCCGAACTCGACCTCGACCCGGACGGGTGGCGCGCGTTCTACGAGGACGCCCTGGCGTACCGGGCCGGGGCGCCGGCCACCCTCGCGTTCGACGACCCGATCCTCGCGCTGCTCGGCGCGGCCGGGCCCGGCGCGGTCAAGGGCAGCACCTGCGGCAAGCTGTCCCTGCACCTGGAGCCGGACGGCGTGGCCACCCCGTGCGGGTTCATCCCGGTGGAGGCGGGCGATGTGCTCCGGGACGGGGTCGCAACGGTGTGGGCCGACTCGCCGGTGCTCCGGAAGATGCGCCAGAAGACCCCCACGGGCAAGTGCCGGTCCTGCGCGAGCCTCGACGCGTGCCTGGGCGGATGCACGGCCCGGGCGTTTGCCGCCACCGGCTCGTTCGACGCCCCCGACCCCCACTGCTGGGCGCCCGGGGACGACCCGCCCGCCTGACCGGCGCCGGCGGGGGCCGCCCGGGGGGGAGAGGAACCGAACCGCCAACCCCACCCGTACAGGAGGCCGCCGTGGACCGGTGCGAAGCCAACCACCAGCCCCTCACCCCCCTGGCGTTCCTGCGGCGGAGCGCCCGGGTGTTCCGGGACCGGCCCGCCGTGGTGTACGGCGACCGGCAGCTCACCTACGGCGCGTTCGCCGAGCGGTGCGGACGGCTGGCCCGGGCGCTCCGGGACGCGGGCGTCACGCCGGGCGACCGGGTGGCCGCGCTGCTACCCAACGTTCCGGCCATGCTCGAGGCCCACTTCGGCGTGCCGGCCACCGGCGCGCTCCTGGTGGCGATCAATACCCGGCTTTCCCCGGCCGAGGTTCGCTACATCCTCGCACACTCGGGGGCCAGGGTGCTCCTGGTGGACACCGAACTGGCCCCGGTGGTGCGCGGCGTGCTGGCCGGCCTGCCCGATCTCGAGACCGTGGTGCACGTGCACGACCCGGCCGCTGAGGGCGAGACCTGGGCGCCGCCGGGGCCCGAGTACGAGGCGTTCCTGGCCGGCGCGTCCGGCGCGCCCGTGGAGTTCCGGGTGACCGACGAGTGGTCGCCGATCTCGATCAACTACACGTCGGGCACCACGGGCGATCCCAAGGGCGTGGTGTACAGCCATCGGGGCGCCGCGCTCAACAGCTACGGCGAGATCATCGAGACCGGGCTGTCCGCGTACAGCGTGTACCTGTGGACCCTGCCGATGTTCCACTGCAACGGGTGGTGCTTTCCGTGGGCCGTGATCGCGGTGGGCGCCACCCAGGTGTGCCTGCGGTCGTTCTCCGCCGGCGCCGTGTTCGCCGAGATCTACCGCACAGGGGTCACCCACCTGTGCGGCGCGCCCACGGTGCTCCGGATGATCGCGGCCGGCCGGCCGTCGCCGGACTACCGGTTCCCGCGGCCGGTGCACATCGTCACCGCGGCGGCCCCCCCCAGCCCCACCCTGATCGCCCAGATCGAGGAGCTGGGCGCCCGGATCACCCACGTGTACGGACTGACCGAGGTGTACGGGCCCCACACCGTGTGCGCGTGGCACCCCGAGTGGGACGGGCTGCCCGTGGAGGACCGGGCCCGGATCAAAGCCCGTCAGGGGGTGGCCTACACCCACGCCGTGGACCTGGAGGTGGTGGACGAGCGCCTGGAGCCGGTGCCGGCGGACGGCCAGACCCTGGGGGAGGTGGTGATGCGGGGCAACAACGTGATGATGGGTTACTTCCGCCAGCCCGACACCACGGCCGAGGCGTTCCGGGGCGGGTGGTTCCACAGCGGCGACCTGGCCGTGCAGCACCCGGACGGCTACATCGAACTCAAGGACCGCAAGAAGGACATCATCATCTCGGGCGGGGAGAACATCTCCACCATCGAGGTGGAGAACACCCTGTACAAGCACCCGGCCGTGGCCGAGGTGGCGGTGATCGGCGTGCCCGACGACCGGTGGGGAGAGGTGCCCAAGGCGTTCGTCACCCTGAAGCCCGGCGCCCGCGCCACGGCCGACGACCTGGTCGCGTTCTGCCGGGAGCGGATCGCCCACTTCAAGTGCCCCAAGGCCGTGGCGTTCGGCGAGCTGCCCAAGACGAGCACCGGCAAGATCCGCAAGAACGCCCTGCGGGAACGGGAGTGGGCCGGCCGGGACGGCCGGATCGGCGGGTGAGCCGGCCGCCTCAGCCGTCCTCGTCGTGCTCGGCGATGAACCGCTCGGCCTCGCGCACGTTCTCCACCGACCCGGCGAAAAACGGCACCCGCTGGTGCAGGGTCTCGGGCTCCACGTCCAGTACCCGGCTGCGGCCCGTGCTGGCCGCGCCGCCCGCGCGCTCGATCAGGAACGCCATGGGCGAGCACTCGTACAGGAGCCGGAGCTTGCCGTGGGGCTTGAGGGGGTCCTTGGAGTCCGCAGGGTACATGAAGATCCCGCCCCGCAGCAGGGTGCGGTGCACGTCGGCCACCATCGACCCGATGTACCGGGACCCGTACGGCCGGCCCGTGGACGGATCCTTCTGCTTCATGTATGCCACATACCGCCGCACGCCGTCAGACCAGTACGGGAAGTTGCCCTCGTTCACCGAGTAGGTCTTGCCCCGGGCCGGGATCTGGATGTCCGGGTGGCTCTTGAGGAACTCGCCCACCGACGGGTCCAGGGTGAACCCGTGCACCCCGTTGCCCGTGCTCATCACGAGCATGGTGCTGCTGCCGTACACCACGTACCCCGCGGCCACCAGCTTGCGGCCGGGCTGGAGCAGGTCGGCCTCGGTGCCGGCCTGCCCCTCGGTCACCCGGCGGTGGATCGCGAAAATCGTGCCGATGCTCACGTTCACGTCGATGTTGGACGAGCCGTCCAGGGGGTCGAACGCGATCGAGTACCGGCCCGTCTTGTACGCGCTGGCCTCGATCGGCTGGGCCTCGGCCATCTCCTCGCTGGCCATGATGCAGAAGTGGCCGCTGCCCGAGATCACCGAGGTGAACACCTCGTTGGCGAACCGGTCGAGCTTCTGGACCTGCTCGCCCTGGACGTTCTTCTCGCCCGTGAGGCCCAGCAGTTCCACCAGGCCGGCCTTGTTCACCTCGCGGGAAACCACCTTGGCCGCCCACGCGATCTGGTTGAGCATGTCGCTGAACTCGCCCGTGGCCTCGGGATGCACCTGCTGGGACTCGTAGATGTGGCGGGTGAGCGTGATACCGATCCCCTTGCCGTCCATCGGTTGCCTCCTCGGTCGAACGCTCCGGCCGCGTTCGACCGGTAGAATAAAGGTTTTGTCCATGGTAAACCCGCCGACCCGTTCGGCTCAACCGGGAACCCGCGGCCGGGCGCCCGTGCGGTGGGCGCTGGCGCTCCTCGTGGTCGTGGCCGGGTGCAGTCCGGGGTCGCCCCGGCCCGCGGCCGTGGCCGGCAAGGTGGCGTACCGGGGTATGGGCATCGAAGAGGTCCGGCTGGAGGTGGACCGCCAGGGTCCGGCCGGGTGGGAGCCGGCCGGGATCACGGGCCGCAGCGGGTACCACGGCTCGTTCCTGCTCCACCTGCCCGAGGGCACGTGGCGGATCCGGGCCGCGGCCCGGCTGCCCGACGGCCCCGGCACTCGCGCGGTGCGGGGCGCGTCACCCCCCGTGGTGGTCGGCCCCGCCACCCGGCGGATCGACCGGGTGGTGGTGCGGCTGGAGTGAGCCGGCCGGAGAAACAAAAAGAACAAAAAGAACAAAAAGGAACAAAAAGGGGACAGGCAAACAATCCTTGACGAGCCAGGTTTTCGTGGCATGTTTCGCTCAGGTCCTTGGCGCCCGCCCGGAGGTGCTCCCATGCCTCGCATCCCGCGCCTGCTTTTGCTCGGCTAGTCGGCCACCTACCACGTCATCTCCCGCACCGCGCTGCCCGGCTTCGTCCTGGGCGACCTCGAAAAGGACTACCTGCTCGCCCTCGTCCAAAAGCT
>JAJRUI010000011.1 GCA_024277875.1 Deferrisomatales bacterium | reverse complement strand
GTGGAACCGTGCGGCCGGGTTCACCGAGGCGGACGACCGGCTGCCGGAGTGGATGCGCACCGAGCCGCTGCCGCCGCACAACGCGGTGTTCACGGTGCCCGACGAAGAACTCGACCAGGTGTTCGACTTCGTGCAGTAGGCAAGGGAGGGCCGCGCGCCCGGTCTCTCTGTCACGCGCAGCCGGGCCGGCGCGCGCTGTTGCGGCCTGGCAAAGCCCGCAGGACGAAAGGAGTTCGACATGCCGAAGTTCGTCATTGAACGGAAGATTCCCGATGCGGGAAAGCTCACCCCAGAGGAACTCCAGGGGATCTCCCGGAAGTCCCGGGAGGTGCTGGAGAGCATGGGGCCCACGATCCAGTGGGTGGAAAGCTATGTCACCGACGACAAGATCTACTGCGTATACGTGGCGCCGAGCGCTGAGATGATCCGGGAGCACGCCCGGCGGGGAGGGTTTCCTGCCGACAGCGTCCAGCAGGTTCGCACCACGATCGATCCGACGACGGCGGAGTGAGCAACGGCCACTCCCGCGAAAGAGACGAGAAACGGGCACGCGGATTCGCTCCGGGTGCCCGTTTTCTTGTGTGTGCGCCGGGCATCGTCCAGTTCGGCCCGCCCAGCCTCCTGGTGGGCCCGGTCTGGTCCGAGCCGGTTTTTTTTTGGAATCCCGCTATTAACACCTTTAAAAGTGTTGCCTGATGTGCTGGCATTGGGTGTATAAAATGCAAACAAAAAACCAACAACGGAGCCCTTGACAAGAGAGGGTTCTGTTTCAAATCGTGTGGGTACTAATCCTACAAAAGTATTGCCAGTTCCCTGCGCGGCATATCGACAACTTGGGGCCAGGAAAACCCTCGAATCTTGTCCGGTATCCGCTGCAACGAGCGCAGGGCGGAGAGGACACGAGCCTTCAGGTCCTCCTCCGAGTGCACCAACTCACGGGCCACTCGCCGCTTCACCTGCGACCACACCAGTTCGTCTGGGTTGAGTTCCGGCGAGTACGGCGGAAGGGAAAACAACTCGATCTTCCCGTCCATCTCCTCATCCCGGCAGCCAACCGCCTCAAGAACGTGCAAAACACCTCCGCCGTCACCGTGCCCTCGTGCACCATGAACTGGAAGTGCCCCCGAGGGCAGTAGAGTCCCCGGACGTGGTGTAAGAGCGGTTCGACACCCGGGTGGGCACGCTGGGGTTGGCGATCCCGAAACTGCGCAAGGGCACCTACCTGCCACAGTGGTTGTTCGAGCCCCGGCGGCGAGCCGAGCGAGCCCTGGAGGCGGTGGTGGCCGAGTGCTACGTCATGGGGGTGTCGACCCGGAAGGTGGAGGGCATCGCCCATGCCCTGGGGATCGAGGGGCTGTCCAAGACACAGGTCTCCGAGATGGCCAGGAGTTTAGACGCCGCGATCGAAACCTTCCGTCGGCGTCCGTTGGACGAAGGGCCCTACCCGTACCTGTGGCTGGGCGCGCTGGTGGTGAAGAGCCGGGAGTTGGGCCGGGTGGTGAACGTGGCGGTGCTGGTGGAAAGAGACGACGAGTGGCAGGTGTCGCGCCGGTACATGAGCCTGGAGACGATTCAGATGGTTCTGGGCCGAGGGTCGTCGGCACCAAGATCACCGGAGCTACCCGAAACGGCTTGAACCAAAACCCGAGGATGGCGCGGTTGCCTTCTTACACCACTTGACATGGCGTGATCCGATCTGGCCTTCCTCCGGGTCGAACCGGACGGCCACCACTTCCCAAAGTGCCCGCAACCCCAACGCCACTGTGAACAGTTCGTTCTCCAACTCGCTCACCCCTCGATCCCCCCCCTCCCCCCCCGCCTCTATCCGCCGGCCAACCCTCTACGGGCTGGGGTGAGCCCATTTCAACACACCCACACAGATCGGAACAGAGCCCGAAAAAACCACGGCCCGGGCTTTTCGGCATCCGGCTACAGCAGGCGGGCCGGCTCGGCCCCCGTGAGCGGCTTCTTCGTCGATCCCCGCAGCTTGCCCCCCTCCTCGGATCCGCAACGGCTTCCTCCCACGCCCCGTTCACTTCGTAGCCGTGGACGAACTCCCTGGGGTCGAGGAGAGAAGGCCGGAGGCGCTTGTTCCTGGCGAGCGCCCGGCTCGTCCAGGGGGCGCGTTCTCCTGACCGGTACCGTCGTCTCCCGTGGCCTTGCGAACCGCCTTCTTCAACCCCACCTTTACGAAGACGGGCTGGGTCGTTTGCCGTTGGAGGCCTGGGGCTCCGGGAAAAGGAGGGCCTTGCGGAAAGGGCAAAGACGCTGGCCCCGCGGCCTGTTTCCCGGCCGGCTTTGTTCTGTTTTTGGACTTGTTTCGGAGGAGCAAAAAACATGACTGAATGTGTTGGTGATCGGGTGTCCGCCAATAAGTTGTTGTCTTGTCAAGGGGTGATGATTTGTTTCTGTCGCAGCTGATTCTCGTAGCTGTTCGTTGTTGGCAAATAAACGTACATTTTTTTGAACACATGACGTTTGGACCTGGAGGCGTGTTGCAATCGAGGAGATGCGAGGTAGTTTTGTGCTGAGCGTTGAGTTTGCCTTGCGCGCCCCGGCCTACTGTGTTTTCGTGTGGTTGCATGATGTCCTGCTTCGAGCCACCCGTGGACACTGGGTTTGTCGTTTGGTGCCTGGATCAGCGTGTTGGTAATATCATTTCTCTCCTTGCCTGATGTGTTGGTTGTGGCTTGGTGTGAATTTGTCATATGTCTGACTTTGACGTCTTGTCTGGCACGGCAAGGCGGTGCACGACTTGCTCCTTCTGTTTTCTGTGGACTTTCATGACTTCCTTTTACCTGTTCTCGACCGGTGCCTGCAGGTAAGTGTCACTCTCTGCCGTTGAGGGGGAAGTTATGAAGGTTTTGGTCGTGGAGAGCCGGCGACGTGTCGGCCAGTCCGTACAAGATGTCCTGAGGGGTGATGCCAGAGAGAACTTCGAGGTCGTCGTGGCCTCAACCTTGGCCGAGTCCCTGGAACAAGCCGAGAAAGAACTCTTCGATGTCGTGCTTCTCGACCTCATGCTCCCGGACGCAATGGGTGTTGAGGCCGTCCGGCGATTCGTGAAGGGAGCGCCAACCCTCCCCGTGGTGATTTTGACCGACCCGGATGATGGCGGAACGGTCCTCGAGTCTTTCCGGTACGGGGCCCAGGATTTCGTATCCCAAGACGATCTGGAGCCAGGCCGCCTGGCCAGAACCTTGCGGTATGCCGTTGAACGTGAACGGTTGTTCAGAAATCTGGCCGAGGTCACTCGTCGCCTGGCCCAGGAAC
Source organism: Deferrisomatales bacterium (assembly GCA_024277875.1). GTDB lineage: Bacteria > Desulfobacterota > Deferrisomatia > Deferrisomatales > Deferrisomataceae > JAJRUI01. Next base: position 16,709 of record JAJRUI010000011.1, on the reverse strand, counting down.
TCGATGAGCGTGAAAAAGCTGAGGTGCGACTGAGGAACAGCGTGCGGGCGCTTCGTACTTTGGCCGCTTGTAGTCGGGCCGTTCGAGAGTCGAACGGTGAAGACGATCTGCTGGAGACGTTTTGCCGGATCGCGGTGGAAGAGGGCGGGTACCGCATGGTGTGGGTCGGTGAGAAAGGGGATGGAGAGGGGAAACCCCTCCTTCCCGTGGCGGTAGCCGGGCACCACGCGGGGTACCTGGAAGCGGTTCGGATGACGTGGGAGGACAGTGTTCCGGGTCGAGGCCCCTCGGGAACTGCCGCACGAACGGGCCAGCCGAGCATCGTCCGCCGGATCGATGCCGATCCCCGGTTCGATCCCTGGCGAAGGGAAGCGCTGGCTCGCGGCTACAGGTCGGTTCTCGCTCTGCCCCTGCGGGTCGGGCAGAACGTGCTCGGTGTTTTCGTCGTGTACAGCGGGGATCCGAACGCGTTCGACGACGACGAGATCCACCTTCTCGATCGGGTGTCGGAGTTGTTGTCGAACGGCTTGCGGACCCGGCGGCTGGCCGGAGCGCTGGTGGAGGCTGAAGACCGACTGCGTCAATCGGAAAAGCTCAGCGCCGTTGGCCAGTTGGCAGGCGGTGTGGCACACGATTTCAACAATCTGCTTCAGATCATCCTGGTTCAAACGGAAATCCTCCTCACTTCACCCGGTCTCCCCACGGCGTCCAGACAACGGCTGGAAGACGTGCTGGAAGCGGCCGAGCGCGCCGCCGACCTCACGCGGCAACTCCTGGCGTTCAGCCGCCGTCAGGTCCTGCAGCCCCGGGTCGTGGAGCTGAATGCCGTGGTGCAGGGGGTCACAAAGATGCTGGAGCGCGTTCTGGGGGAGGATGTGTTGATGGAGATTCGTCTGGAGTCCAACCCGTGGTGCGTCCTGGTGGACCCGGGGCAGATCGAGCAGGTGTTGTTGAACCTGGCGATCAACGCTCGAGATGCCATGGCTGGAGGTGGTGTTCTTACTGTTGAGACTAAAAACGTAGATTTGGATGAGACCTATAGCGAAGTGCATGGGGGTCTCGTTCCAGCTGGATCTTATGTGATGATGGCCCTTAGCGATACCGGCATAGGTATGGATCTAAAAACACGAGCCAGGATTTTTGAGCCGTTTTTTACAACCAAGGAAAAGGGGAAGGGGACCGGGCTAGGTCTGGCGACTGTCTATGGGATCGTGAAACAGAGTGGCGGGTATATCTGGGTCTATAGTGAGCCCGGGAAGGGGACATCTTTCAAGATTTATTTTCCAAAATCGGAGTCGGCCGCGACAAAGAAGGTCGTTGGATCGAAAGCCACCGCTCCGGGAGTCGGGACGGTTCTGCTCGTAGAGGACGACCCCCGGGTGCGGGCGAGCGTGAAGGATGCGTTGCAGAGGATCGGGTACCAGGTGCTTGAGGCTCAGGGGCCTGGTGAAGCGCTGTTCTTGGCTGGAGAGTACCGAGAGAAGATAGATCTTCTGTTGACAGACGTTGTCATGCCACACATGAATGGTCCTGAACTGGCTCGGCGGATCCGTGAAACCATCCCCCAGATCAGGTTGCTTTTTATGACCGGATATACGGAAAGCGCAATTGTCCACCAAGAGGTGATGAAGGCGAAAGTCCCTTTGATTCACAAGCCCTTTTCTCATGATGATTTGGCCGGCAAGGTTCTGGCCGTGCTGAGAGGGGAGTGAATTCGGGGATGATGGCCGAGGGGGGAGAGCTGTTTGCTTGTTTCGTGCTGGATGGTGGCAGGAGTATCTATGTTTTTAGAGAACGTGCTCGGAACAAAAAACCAGATCCGGGTGTTGCGGGTGTTGTCCCAGCACGGCGGGATCACCGGTCGGGAGGTAGCCCGGCTGGCTGGGGTCCGCCCTTCAGCAGCTCTGTTCGCTCTGAAGGCGTTGGAAGAGGCCGGATTGGTCCGACGCGTTCGCCAGGGGAACCGGTGGCTCTATTCCACCAACCGCGCGCATGTGCTGGCTCCCCATATACAGACACTCTTTCTGGCAGAATACGAGGTCGGTACCCACCTGGTGGCTGTTCTTCAAAGTATTTTAACAGAACGAAGGAACGTGGAATTCGTTGGCGCCGGCCTGTCCAAGACCGGAGAGGTCGTGGTTTGTATCTCCCCGCCAGAGGCTGTCGATCCGAAGCGTGCCCGGCTGATGGTCTCGTCGCTTTTTGGTCTGGATTTGCTCGGCGTGGTCGCCGAACCAGAGGCACTAGACGATCGGTTCGTGTTCTTTCCCGCACAGGGCCCGGGGCACCGCCGGCCTGGGGCGTGAGGTCTTCGCGGAGGTGCCGACGGGCGACGGAGGCCGGAAGGACGGGAGGGCGCACCAGGCAGTGAGGGAGCGTCCTGTCTTTTCTGGACAAGGGCAATGGAGACAGAGAAAACGGGCACCCGGGACGGCTCCCGGGTGCCCGTTTTTGTGGCTGGTAGCGGGGACAGGACTTGAACCTGCAACCTTCGGGTTATGAGCCCGACGAGCTACCAAATTGCTCCACCCCGCGACACGAGGGCGGAATTATACACGGGACCGGGCCGGTGTCAAGGCCGGATCGCGGCCGGGAAAGACCCGGTTCTTGACGGGGCGCGAAGGGGGCCGTACCATCCCCGTTTTCCTTTTTGGACACGAGCGGTTTGTGAGGGTTTTCCCATGAGCGACGCGAAGCTGCACCGGGACATCCGGGCCCTGGCCCGGGAGCGGCGGGCCGTGATCCTGGCCCACAACTACCAGCGGGCCGAGGTGCAGGACGTGGCCGACATCACCGGCGACAGCCTCGGGCTGTCGATGGAGGCGGCCCGCACCGAGGCCGAGGTGATCGTGTTCTGCGGCGTGCACTTCATGGCCGAGAGCGCGGCGATCCTGAGCCCGGACAAGACCGTGGTGTTGCCCCGGATGGACGCCGGGTGCCCGATGGCAGACATGATCACGGCCGACGACGTGCGCACGGTGCGCGAGGCCCACCCGGGCGTGCCGATCGTGACTTACGTGAACTCGTCGGCCGAGGTCAAGGCCGAGAGCGACATCTGCTGCACCTCGGCCAACGCGGTCAAGGTCACCCGGTCGGTCGGGGCGCCCACGGTGTACCTGACCCCGGACCAGAACCTGGCCCAATGGGTGGCCCGCAACACGGACCAGACCGTCCTGTACTGGGACGGCTACTGCCCCACCCACCACCGCTTGCGGGCCGACGACGTGCTCCGGACCCGCGAGGCCCACCCGGACGCGCCGTTCGTGGCCCACCCCGAGTGCCGGCCCGAGGTGCTGGACCTGGCCGATGAGATCCGCAGCACGTCCGGGATCATCGCGTTTTGCCGGGAGGCCGCCGCGCAGGCGGTGATTGTGGGCACCGAGACCGGGCTGTTCCACCGCCTGTACAAGGACAGCCCGGACAAAACGTTCGTGGCGCCCAGCGACACGTTGATCTGTCCGAACATGAAGCTCACCTCCCTGGAAGACGTGCTCGAGAGCCTCGAGACCCTGGACAACGTGGTCACGGTGCCCGAGGTGGTGCGCACCCGTGCCGTGACCACCCTGGAGAAGATGCTCCGGGCGGGGCGCGACTGAGCCCGATGGAACCGGACGCACCGGAGACGGCCGGCCCGGGCGCCCGGCTCCGGGACCTGCTGGACGCCCTCGATCGTGCGCCGGGGGCGGTGCGCGCCCAGGGGCTCCGGGGGTCGAGCCGGGCGTTTTTGCTGGCCCGGCTCCTGGAGCAGCGGCCCGGGCCGTGCCTGGTGGTGACGGCCACCCTGTCCGAGGCCCGCCGGTTCGCGGACGAGCTGGCGTTCTACACCGGCCGCCCCCCGGCGGACCACCCGGCCGGCGCCCGGGTGGTGCTGTACCCGCCGTGGGAGAGCGCGCCGTTCGAGCCGATCCCCCCCCTGCCCGAGGTGTCGGCCCGCCGCCTGGCCGCCCTGGCCCGGGTGCGCCGGGGCGGCGCGTACGCCGTGGTGGCCCCCGTGACCGCGGTGCTCCACCGGACCCTTCCCCCCGGCGTACTCGACGGCCACGCGTTCGAGTTGTCGGTGGGGGCCACCTGGTCCCGCGACGCGTTGCTCCAGCGCCTGGTGGCGGCCGGGTACCACGTGGTGGGCCGGGTGGAGGAGCGGGGCGAGGCCAGCGTGCGGGGCGGCATCGTGGACCTGTTCCCGCCGTTCTACCCCCGGCCGGTGCGCGTGGAGTTGTTCGGGGACGAGGTGGACTCCCTGCGGCCGTTCGACCCGGACACCCAGCGGTCTGCGGGCCGGCTGGACCGGCTGGTGGTGCTCCCGGCCCGGGAGGCGCCCGGCGGCCGGACCGAGCTGGACCGGGCCGTCCGCCGGCTCCGGCGCCGGGCCCGGGAGCTGGGCCTGTCCCGGGCCGCCACGGCCGAGGCGGTGGAGAACCTCCGGGCGTCGGTGCTCTCGCCGCTCCGGGACGCCCTGTTCCCGTACTTTTTCGAGCACGGCGCGCCGTGCCTGTGGGAGCACCTGCCACCGGAAACGCTGAAGGTGTTCGTGGGCCGGAGCGCGGTGGACGAGCGGGCCGGGGATTTTTTCGACGAGATCGCCACCGGGTACCGCCGGGCCGTGGAAAAGGGCCGGGTGGTGCCCGAGGCGGCCGAGGTGTTCGCCGGGCCGGACGGCTGGGATGGGTTTGCTTCCGCCGGCACCCGGCTGGACCTGGAGGAACTGGAGGTCGCCGGGCCGGAAGACCGGACCCTGTCGTTCCGGACCCGGTCCAACCGGGACCTGGTGGCTGCCCTGCGCCAGAGCCGGGGGACCGACCGGATGCTGGCGCCCCTGGCCGGGGAGATCGCCGAGGCCCGCGGCAAGGGGCACGGGGTGTGGCTGGTGGCCCGCAGCCCGGGCTCGGCCGAGCGGCTCGCCAACCTGCTGGCCGACTACGACCTGCCCCTGGGCGGGCCAGAGCCGTTCCCGGCCGAGCCCGAGCCCGACGGCCGGGTGCACCTGGCCGTCGGGCCGGTGTCCCAGGGGTTCCGGTTCCCGGCCAAGGGCCTTGCCGTGGTGGCCGAGGCCGAGATCCTGGGCGACAAGGTCCGCCGTCCCCCCCGGCGCCGGCCCGGCGGCCTGCGCTCGAGCCTGGCCGACCTGAGGCCCGGCGACCCGGTGGTGCACGTGGAGTTCGGCGTGGGGCTGTACCGGGACCTGGTGCGGCTCGAGGTGGCCGGGGAGCAGGGGGACTACCTGCACCTGGAGTACGCCGGCGGAGACCGGCTGTACCTGCCGGTCACCCGGATCGGCCTCGTCCAGAAGTACGCGGCGCCGGGGGGCGGCCTGCCCAGGCTGGACAAGCTCGGCGGCAAGGGGTGGCAGCGGACCCGCCGCAAGGCCCAGGAGGGCATCGAGCAGATGGCCCACGAGCTGCTCGAGCTGTACGCCCGCCGGCAGTCCGCGCAGCGGCCGCCGTACGATCCCCCGGACCTGGCGTACCGGGAGTTCGAGGCCACCTTCCCGTACGAGGAGACCCCGGACCAGCGCCGGGCGATCGACGACGTGATGGCCGACATGGGCGGCCCCCGGCCGATGGACCGCCTGGTGTGCGGCGACGTGGGCTACGGCAAGACCGAGGTGGCGGTGCGGGCCGCGTTCCGGGCCGTGGCCGACGGCCGCCAGGTCGCGGTGCTCGTGCCCACCACCGTGCTCGCCGCCCAGCACTGCCGTACGTTCCGCCGCCGGTTCGAGGGGTACCCGGTGGTGGTGGAGATGCTCAGCCGCTTCGTGACCCCGCCGGACCAGCGCCGGATCCGGGAGCGGATCGCCAGCGGCGCGGTGGACGTGGTGGTGGGCACCCACCGGATGCTCCAGCGGGACGTGAAGTTCCGGGACCTGGGCCTGGTGGTGGTGGACGAAGAGCAACGGTTCGGCGTGGCCCAGAAGGAGCGGCTCAAGCGGCTGCGCACCCAGGTGGACGTGCTCACCCTGTCCGCCACCCCGATCCCCCGCACCCTGAACCTGTCCCTGTCCGGGGTGCGCAACCTGTCGGTGATCGAGACCCCGCCGGTCGACCGGCTGGCCGTGCGCACCGTGGTCGCGCCGCTGGACGACGACGTGGTCCGGGACGCGATCCGGCGCGAGCTGGGCCGGGGCGGCCAGGTGTACTTCGTGCACAACCGGGTGCAGACGATCGCCGAGGTGGCCGAGCACGTGCGCAGCCTGGTGCCCGAGGCCCGGCTGGGCGTGGGCCACGGCCAGATGCGCGAGGGGGAACTCGAGCCGGTGATGGAGGCGTTCGTGGCCGGGGAGATCGACGTGCTGGTGTGTACGGCGATCATCGAGTCGGGGCTCGACATCCCCCGGGCCAACACGATCCTGATCGACCGGGCCGACCGGTTCGGCCTGGCCGACCTGTACCAGCTCCGGGGCCGGGTCGGGCGGTCCAACCTGCGGGCGTACGCGTACCTTTTGGTGCCCGGGGAAGGGGAACTGACGGCCGACGCCCGCAAACGGCTCCAGGCCCTCCAGGAGTTCGCCGAGCTGGGAGCGGGCTTCCGGATCGCGACCCACGACCTGGAGATCCGGGGCGCGGGCGACCTCCTGGGCAAGGCCCAGTCGGGCCACATCGCGGCCATCGGGTTCGACCTGTACGCGGACCTGCTGGAGGAGGCGGTGCACCGCCTGCGGGGCGAGCCGGTGGACCGGCCGCCGGAGCCCGAGATCCGGCTCAAGGTGCCCGCCCACTTCCCGGCGGACTACGTGGAGGACCCCCGGGAACGGCTGGAGCTGTACGAGCGCCTGACCCGGGTGGCCGGGGAGGGCGACGTGGACGAGGTCCGGTATGAGCTGGTGGACCGGTTCGGTCCGGTGCCGGCCGTGGTGGACAACCTGCTGGAAGTGATGAAGATCCGGCGGCGCCTGGTGGCGCTGCGGGCCACGGCGTACGACTACACCGGCCGGGACCTGGTGCTGTCGTTCGACGAGCGGCCCGGCGTGGATCCCGGCGAGGTCCTGGCCGTGGTCCAGGCCGACCCCGCCCGGTTCCGGATCACCCCGGACCACCGGGTGCTGTGGACCGTGGGCGAGCTGCATCCGGCCGCGATCCTGTCCCACGCCCGCGACCTGTTGAACCGCCTCGAGTGATGTGCTAGTTTCAACAGTTCGTCCTGCCCGGAAAGTGGTCGTGATTCCGGGCTTTTTTCGGGGGGCGAGGTGCCGATGAAACGCGTTTTCCTGTGGGCGGTATGGGGCCTGGTGGTCGTGGCGGCGGTGGACGCCCGCGCCGTGGTGGTGGACGGGGTGGCCGCGGTGGTGGACCGGCAGGTGATCACCCGCAGCGAGGTGGCCGAGGCCGCGACCCTGCTCCGGCAGACCGGGGCGTCCGCCGGGGCCGACGCGGAGAAACTGGCCCTGGAAAAGCTGGTGGAGCGGGCGCTGGTGGAGCAGGAGGCGGCCCGGCTCGGGATCGAGGTGACCGACGAGGAGGTGGAGCAGGCGATCTGCGACATCTGCGAGCGCAACAACCTCGACCGCGACAAGCTCCCCGAGGCCCTGGCAGCCCAGGGGTTGGACTACGACGTGTACGTGCAGCAGGTGCGGGCCCGGCTGCGGCAGATGAAGCTGGTCAGCCGGGTGCTGCGGGCCCGGATGTCGGTGAGCGACATGGCCCTGCGGGAGTTCTACCTGAAGAACATCCCCGAGTTCCGGGATCCAGACGCGGTGCACCTGTACCACATCCAGTTCCCAGAGGGCACGAGCCGGGAGCGGGTCGAGGCGGTGCGGGCACGGGTGCTGGCCGGGGAGTCCTTCCAGGACCTGGCCCGGCTGGTGTCGGTGGGGCCGGCTGCCGTGGAGGGGGGCGACATGGGGTTCCTGCCGGTGGGCAGTCTGGCCGGGGGGGTGGCCGCCGCGATCGAGGGGCTGGAAGACGGGCAGGTGTCCCGGCCGGTGGAACTGCTGGGAACCCTGCACCTGTTCTACGTGGACCAGCGGCAGAAGGGCCGGATCCCCCCGTTCGAGGAGGTCCGCGACCGTGTCCAGGCCCGGTACTTCAAGGAGCGGGAGCAGGAGCTGTTCCAGTCGTGGATCGGGTCGCTCCGGGAGAAGGCCCGGATCGAGGTGAAGATGTGAGCGGGTCTGCGGGCCCCCTCCCCCTGCGGATCGCGGTGACCTGCGGCGAGCCCGCCGGGATCGGGCCCGAGGTGGCGCTTCGGGCGGCGGGTGCCGAGGCCGGCCCCGGGACGTTCACCCCGGTGCTCGTGGGGCCCCGGGAAGTGTGGGCCAGGGCAGCGGAGACGGCCGGGCCGGGAGCCGGCCCGGATCGGTGGGAGACGATCGACCCCGGGCCGGCGGAGCCGCCGGACTGGGCCCCGGGCCGGCCCACGGACCGGTCGGGCCGGGTGGCTGCCCGGGCCGTGGAGGCGGCAACCCGCCTGGCCCTGGACGGCCGGGTCCACGCCGTGGTCACCGCGCCCCTCACCAAGGCCGGCCTGCACCGGGCCGGCCGGCCGTTTCCCGGCCATACCGAGTTCCTGGAGCACCTGTGCGGCGGCCGGGCCCACATGATGCTCGCCGGCGACCGGTTGCGGGTGGTGCTGGCCACCACCCACCTGCCCCTGGCCCGGGTGCCGGGGGCCGTGACCGCCGAGCGGGTGCTCGCCGCGGTGCGGGCCGCGCACCACGGCCTCCGGGACGACCTGGGCGTGGCCTCTCCCCGGATTGCGGTGGCAGCCCTGAACCCCCACGCGGGGGAGGGCGGGGTGTTGGGGGATGAGGAGGCGCGGGTGATCGCCCCTGCTGTGGCCGGCGCCCGGGCCGAGGGGATCGACGCGGCCGGGCCCCTGCCCGCCGACAGCCTGTTCCCCACGGCCGTGGCCGGCGCGTACGACGCGGTGGTTCCCATGTACCACGACCAGGGGCTGGTGGCGTTCAAGCTGCTGCACTTCCACGACGGGGTCAACGTGACCCTGGGGTTGCCGATCGTCCGCACCAGCCCGGACCACGGCACCGCGCTGGACCTGGCCGGCCGGGGCACGGCGCGGCCCGACAGCTTCCGGGCGGCCCTGCGCTGGGCCGAGGCCATCGCCCGGCGCCGGCTCGCCCGGGGAGGTGCCGCGTGAGGATCCGGTTCGGTACCGACGGGTGGCGGGGGGTGATGTCCCGGGAGTTCACCTACGCCAACGTGCGGCGGGTGGTGGCCGCGGTGGCCGGGTACCTGGAGGCCCGGGGCGAGGCGGACCGGGGGCTGGCCGTGGGGTACGACCGCCGGTTCGGGTCGGAGGGGTATGCGGCCGAGGCCGCCCGGGTGCTGGCCGCCCGGGGCATCCGGGTGTGGCTCGCCCCCGAGCCGGTGCCCACGCCCCTGGTGTCGTGGGCGGTGCGGCACCTGGGCCTGGCCGGCGGGATCGTGATCACGGCGTCCCACAACCCGCCCGAGTGGAACGGGATCAAGTTCAAGGAGGCGTTCGGGGGCTCGGCCCGGCCGGCCGTGAGCAGCCGGATCGAGGAGCGCCTGGCCCAGGTGCCCGACGGCGAGGCGGTGCCGTGCGCCGACCTGGCCGCGGCCCGGCGGGACGGGCTGGTGACCCCCCTGGACGTGTGGGACGCGTACCGGGCCGCGCTGTGGTCGTTCGTGGACCGGGACGCAATCGGCGCGGCCGGCCTGCGGGTGGCCGTGGACGCGATGCACGGCACCGGCAGCCCGTGGCTGGCCCGGCTGCTCGAGGAGGCCGGGTGCGAGGTGGTTCCCCTGCGGGCCGCGCCCGATCCAGGGTTCGGCGGCATGGCCCCAGAGCCCCTGGAGGCCCACCTGGGCGGCCTGATGGCCGCTGTGGCGGGCCGGGCGTGCGCCCTGGGGGTGGCCAACGACGGGGACGCCGACCGGATCGGCGCGGTGGACGAGCGGGGCGCGTATTTCTCGGCCCAGCGGATCTTCGCCGTGCTCCTGCACTACCTGCACGAGGCCAAGGCCCTGCGGGGGCGGGTGGTGGTGTCGGTGTCGGGCACGGCCATGGCCGAGTCCCTGGCCGCGCCCCGGGGGCTCGGGGTGGACTGGACCCCGATCGGGTTCAAACACATCGGCGAGGCCCTGCTCGGGGACGACACCCTGATCGGCGGCGAGGAGAGCGGCGGCATCGGCGTGCCCGCGTTCGGGCCCGAACGCGACGGCCTGCTCAACGCCCTGCTGCTGGTGGAGGGCGTCGCCCGGGGCGGACGGGGGCTGCGGGCGTGGCTCGACGAGGTGTTCGCCGAGACCGGGTATTTCACCTACGTCAGGCGCGACCTGCCCCTGCCCGTCCACCGGGCCGACGCGGTCCGGCAGCGGATCGCCGGGCTGGCCGACCCGGACCACCTGGCCGGCCGTGCGGTGGTCCGGGTGCGCCGGGTGGACGGGGTCCGATTCGAACGCGACGACGGTTCGTGGCTGCTCGTGCGGGCGTCGGGCACCGAGCCCAAGCTGCGCCTGTACGCCGAGGCCCGGTCCACCGGCGACGCGGCCGGCCTCCTGGACGCGGGCCGCCGTCTGGTGGGCGGCGCGGTCGCCTGACCGGCCGCTGCAACGCCATCCCAGGGAGCACCGACACCGCCGTGGCCTACGAAGCGATCCGCATCCGGGGTGCCCGCCAGCACAACCTGAAAAACCTGTCCCTGGACATCCCCCGCGAGCGGCTCGTGGTGATCACCGGGCTGTCGGGTTCGGGCAAGTCGAGCCTCGCGTTCGACACCCTGTACGCCGAGGGCCAGCGCCGGTACGTGGAGAGCCTGTCGGCGTACGCGCGCCAGTTCCTCGAGCAGATGGACAAGCCCGACGTGGACGCCATCGAGGGGCTGAGCCCGGCGATCTCGATCGAGCAGAAGACCACCAGCCGCAACCCCCGGTCCACGGTGGGCACGGTCACCGAGATCCACGACTACCTGCGCATCCTGTACGCCCGGGCGGGGACGCCCCACTGCACCTCGTGCGGCCGGCCGATCTCGAGCCAGACCGTGACCCAGATGGTGGACCGGGTGCTCGGGCTGGGGGAGGGCGCGCGGGTCGAGGTGCTCGCGCCGGTGGTGCGGGGACGAAAGGGGGAGCACCGGGCCCTGCTGGACGAACTGCGGCGGGCCGGCTTCCTCCGGATCCGGGTGGACGGCGCGATGCGCGACCTGGACGAGGAGATCGCGCTCGAGCGCCACAGCAACCACACCCTGGAGGTGGTGGTGGACCGGATCGTGGTCAAGGCCGGCGCCCGGACGCGGCTGGCCGAGGCCCTCGAGCTGGCCCTGGCCCGGGCCGACGGCCTGGCCGCGGTGGCGGTCCGGCCCCGGGGCGATGGGGGCGAGGAGCGGCTGCTGTTCTCGGAGCGGTTCGCGTGCCCGGACTGCGGGGTGTCGCTGCCCGAGATGAGCCCCCGGGCGTTTTCGTTCAACTCGCCCCACGGCGCGTGCCCGGCGTGCGACGGGCTGGGAACCCGACTGGCGGTGGACCCGGACCGGGTCGTGCCCGACCCGCGCCGGAGCCTGGCCAGCGGTGCGGTGGCGCCGTGGTCCGGCAAGAGCGGGGTGTTCTTCCGCCAGACCCTGGGCGCCCTCCAGCGCCACCTGGGGTTCGACCTGGACACCCCGTGGTCCGAACTGCCCGAGGCGGTGCGCACGGCGATCCTCTACGGCACCCGGGACGAGGTGGCGTTCGCGTACGAAGGCCGGTCGTCGTCCCACCGGTTCCGCAAGGCGTTCGAGGGCGTGATCCCCCGGCTGGAGCGGCGGCTGCGGGAGGCCGACGGCGAGGACGGGCTCGAAGACCTGGCCCCGTTCCTGGAATCCCGGCCGTGCGACGCGTGCGGGGGCGCTCGGCTCCGGCCCGAGAGCCGGTCGGTCACCGTGGGCGGGCTCGGCATCCACCAGGTCGCGGCCCTCACGGTGGCGGGTGCGTCCCGGTTCTTCGGTGCTCTCGAGTTGCCGGCCCGGGAGGCCGAGATCGCCGATCGGGTCCTCAAGGAGATCCGGGAACGCCTGCGGTTCCTCGAGGCGGTGGGCCTGGGGTACCTCACCCTGGACCGGGCGGCCGGCAGCCTGTCCGGTGGCGAGAGCCAGCGGATCCGGCTGGCCACCCAGGTGGGCTCCCGGTTGACCGGCGTGCTGTACATCCTGGACGAGCCCACCATCGGGCTCCACGCCCGGGACAACGGCCGGCTGCTCCGGACCCTGCTCGAACTGCGGGACCTGGGCAACACTGTGGTGGTGGTGGAGCACGACGAGGAGACGATCCGGGCCGCGGACCACGTGATCGACCTGGGACCGGGCGCCGGGGAGCGGGGGGGCGAACTGGTGGCCCATGGCACCCCGGCCGAGGTGGAGCGCCATCCCACCAGCCTGACCGGCCGGTACCTCTCAGGGCGCTTGTCTGTGCCCGTGCCCGCGGCCCGGCGCGAGGGGGACGGCCGGTGCCTGCGGATCCGGGGAGCCCGGGGCAACAACCTCCGGGAGGTGGACGCGGAGGTCCCCCTGGGGCTGTTGACCTGCGTCACCGGGGTGTCGGGCTCGGGCAAGTCCACCCTGGTGGTGGAGACCCTGTACCCGGTGCTGGCCCGGGCGCTCCACGGTGCCGGCGCCCGGCCCCTGGCCCACGACGAGGTGGACGGGATCGAGTGGATCGACAAGGTGGTGGACGTGGACCAGTCGCCGATCGGGCGCACTCCCCGGTCGAACCCGGCCACCTACACCGGGCTGTTCGGCCCGATCCGGGACCTGTTCGCCCGGCTGCCAGAGGCCCAGGTGCGCGGGTTCGCCAAGGGACGGTTCTCGTTCAACGTGAAGGGCGGCCGGTGCGAGGCGTGCAAGGGCGACGGGCTCTTGAAGATCGAGATGCACTTCCTGCCCGACGTGTACGTGACCTGCGACGAGTGCGGCGGCCGCCGGTACAACCGGGAGACCCTGGAGGTGCGCTACAAGGGCGCCACCATCGCGGACGTGCTCGGGATGACCGTGAGCCGCGCCCGGGAGTTTTTCCGCAACGTTCCGGCGTTGCGCACCCGGCTGACCACCCTGGAGGAGGTCGGGCTGGGGTACATCCGGCTCGGCCAGTCGTCCACCACCCTGTCGGGGGGCGAGGCCCAGCGGGTCAAGCTGGCCAAGGAGCTGTCGCGCCGGGCCACCGGCCGTACCCTGTACATCCTGGACGAGCCCACCACGGGCCTGCACTTCGACGACGTGAGAAAGCTCCTGGAGGTGCTCCACCGCCTGGTGGACCAGGGCAACACCGTGCTCGTGATCGAGCACAACCTGGACGTGATCAAGACCGCGGACCACGTGATCGACCTGGGGCCGGACGGCGGTGAAGCAGGCGGCCGGATCGTGGCCCAAGGCACGCCCGAGGCGGTGGCCGCGTGCCCGGCGTCCCACACCGGCGCGGCCCTGCGCCGGCTGCTCGGCCCGGCCGCGTGACCGCCCCCACGCACTCTCGAACCTCGAACATTGAACGTGGAACATTGAACCTCGAACCCCAAACCCCGGACCTTGAATCTTGAGCCTCGAATCTTCGATGATCTGCGACCGCTGCGGCGCCGAACTGGCGCCGGGTAGCCTCAAATACCTCGTCACGATCCACGTCACCGCGGACTTCGACGGGGCCCTCCCGGCCGAGGGGGGGCTGGACGACCTGGAAGCGTTCATGCGCCAGGTGGACGGAGAGGACCCGGTGCGGCTGGAACGGGACGTGTACCAGTCCCACGGCCACCTGCTGTGTCCGGCGTGCAAGGACGCGTTCCTCCGGGACCCCCTGGGCGTGGCCCGCGGCGGCGGCCCCGAGGAAGGGCGGATGCACTGATGCGGTACGGACGGGCCCTCCTGGAGGTGGAGAAGCCGGGCCGGTACGAGGGGCTCGAGGCCGGCGCCGTGGTCAAGGACTGGGGCGCGGCCCGGTGCCGGGTGGCCCTGTGCTTTCCCGACGTGTACGAGATCGGCATGAGCCACCTGGGGCTGCCGATCCTGTACGCGGCCGTGAACGGACGCGACGGGCTCCTGGCCGAACGGGCGTACGCGCCGTGGCACGACATGGAGGCGCTGCTCCGGGCCCGGGGCTGGCCCCTGGTGACCCGGGAGTCGGGCCGGGCCCTGCGGGAGTTCGACCTGGTGGGGTTCACCCTGCCGTACGAACTGGTGGCCACCAATGTGCTCGCCATGCTCGACCTCGGGGGCGTGCCCCTCCTGGCCGCGGACCGCGGCCAGGGAGACCCCCTGGTGCTGGGCGGCGGGCCGGTGGCGGCCAACCCCGAACCCCTGGCCGACTTTTTCGACGCGCTGTTCATCGGCGAGGCCGAGGAGGGGCTCGTGGAGGCGGTCGAGGCCGTGGCCGCTGCCGGGCCCGGCCGGGCGGATCGGCTCGACGCCCTGGCCGGGATCGACGGGGTGTACGTGCCGTCCAGGGTCCGGCCCCGGTACCGGGGCGGCCGGTTCGATGGGTTCGACCCGGCGATCCGGGTGCGGCGCCGGCTGGTGCCCGACCTGGACGGCGCGCGCCCCCCGGCCCGGCCCCTGGTGCCGTTCATCTCCACGGTGCACGAACGGCTGGCCGTGGAGATCGCCCGGGGGTGCACCCGGGGGTGCCGGTTCTGCCAGGCCGGGTACCTGTATCGGCCGGTGCGCGAACGCGCCGGCCGGGCCGTGTGCGACCTGGTGCGGGACGGGCTGGGGGCGACCGGGTTCGACGAGGTGGGGCTGCTGTCGCTGAGCACCGGGGACTACACCGGGATCGGGCCGCTGCTGGTGTCGCTGATGGACGAGCACGCGGGCGACCGGGTGTCGGTGAGCCTGCCCAGCCTCCGGGTGGACAGCCTCGAGCCCCGGCTGCTCGAGGAGGTCCGCCGGGTGCGGCGCACCGGGTTCACCGTGGCGCCCGAGGCGGGCACCGCCCGGCTCCGGGCGGTGATCAACAAGAACGTGTCCGAGGAGGAGATCCTCGGCGCCGCGCGCCGGATCTTCGATGCCGGCTGGAAAGCCGTGAAGCTGTACTTCATGGTGGGGTTGCCGTACGAGACCCAGGACGATCGGCAGGGCATCGTGGACCTGGTGCGCCGGGTGGCGGCCGAGATGCCGGCCGGCCGGGGCCGGGTCACGGTGAGCCTGTCGAACTTCGTGCCCAAGGCCCACACCCCGTTCCAGTGGGTCCGCCAGATCGGCCTCGACGAGATCCGGGAGATCCAGGGGTTCTTCCGGGAGCGCCTGCAGCGGGTCAAGCGGGTCGAACTCAAGTGGCACGACGCCCGCCTGAGCGCCCTGGAGGGGGTGATCGCCCGGGGCGACCGCCGGGTGGGCGCGGCCGTGCTGGCTGCGTACCGGCTGGGGTGCCGCATGGACAGCTGGACGTCCGAGCTGCGTTGGGACGCGTGGCAGGAGGCCCTGGCCGGGGCCGGTCTCGACCTGGCCGGAGCCCTGGCCGCCCGGGATCCGGACGGCCCCCTGCCGTGGGACGGGGTGGACGTGGGGCTGGACCCGGGGTTCCTCCGCCGGGAATGGGAGCGGGCCGGGGCCGGCGCGGCCACGGCCGACTGCCGGGACGGGAACTGCCACGGGTGCGGGCTGTGCGACTTCGACCGGGTCAGGCCCCGGACGGGCCAGCCCCTGGCGTATCCGCCGCCGTCTCCGCCGCCGGTGCCGGATGAGCCCGATCCCCCGCCCCGGCTCCGGCTGCGGTTCTCCAAGGTCGGCCCTGCGTCGCTGCTGGCCCACCTGGAAACCGTGGCCGCCCTGCACCGGGCGCTGCGGGCGGCCGGGGTGCCGATCGTGTACTCCCGGGGGTTCCACCCCCAGCCGCGCATGACCCTGGGCCCGGCCTTGCCCCTGGGCACCGAGAGCCTGGCCGAGGTGGGTGACGTGAAGGTGCGGGAGGTCCCTCCCCTGGCCGAGATCCAGCGCCGGGCCAACCAGCACCTGCCCGAAGGCCTCCGGATCGAGGCCGTGTGGGTGCTGCCCCCCGACACCAAGGGGCTGACCGGCGGCGGTACCCGGGAAGAGTACCGGGTGACCCCCACGCCGGAGGCCGATCGGGCCGCAGCCGGGGCCGGGGGGTGGGACGCGAGGGTGGCTTCGTTCTGGGCGGCCGCGCCGTTCCAGGTGGTGAAGCGTCGCAAGCACAAGAAGGATCGGGTGCTGGACGCCCGGGAGTTCGTGGAAGGCCTGTGGCGGGACGGCGCAGACCTGGTGGTCCGGGTGCGCCGGCGAGACGACGGAACCACCGTGGGCCCCGAGGACCTGGTGCACGCCCTGGCCGGCCTGCCCGACGGGGTGCGGGCCGCTGCCCGGGTTGTCAAGGAACGTTCCGATCGTTGAGCATGGAAAGCACCGCCAGGCCCCTGCGGGGCCCGGCAGCGGGGAAGGCAACGTTGCCGGATACCGATGCTTTGGCCGACGCGGCGGGCCTGGGGCCTGCTTCCGGCCGGGCGCGAATGGCGGCACCCGATCGCCGCGCCTTGTGATGCCGCTGTTTGCCGATCGGCCCGGGCCTCGACCTCGGAACCCTTGGCGTTCGGAGACGATCCGGACGTTCAAACGGCGCGGCGAGTCAAGGGGCCGCACCCGGCGCTCCACCAGACCCCCACCCCGCACTACCCAAGGGGAAGGGTGGGGAGCTGGCAATACTTTCGTTGGATTTGTTAACCCGGCGACAAAACGGGCGCACTTCAGCGGCAGCGAGGGGCAAGGGGCTTGGTTCCGGCCGTGCGTGAGTGCAGCACCCGACGCACGCTGCCCCCGGCACTCAGCC
>JAJRUI010000010.1 GCA_024277875.1 Deferrisomatales bacterium | reverse complement strand
GCAACCCGGGCACCCAGACGATCTGGCTGGGGCTACAGCGCCTCGACGACATCACGGCCATGTGGTGCCTCATGACAGGGGTCCCACAAATTCGCGGCCCGACGGTGTCCAGCCAAACCGGTTATGGGTAAAGGTCAGCGTCAGACCTGGTGGGGCGATGTGGACGGCACCGGTCCCTACCACCCGGAGCAGAACCCGGACGGCACGGGCCAGGGGATCACCGGTAACGTGGCGTTCGACCCCTGGGTGACCGACACTCCCCTAGACTACGTGTACACGAACTTCAGCGCGGGCGCCCCCACCGAGTTGGGGTCCCTGCCCCAGCCCACCTTAGTGCAGGGCACGCTGTCGGACGAGTGGGATCCCACGAACCGCTCGCCGGGCCGCACCATGGTGTACGACAGGAACGCGGTGGAGATCGCGTACACCGGCCTGGATTCCGCGGCCCGGTACCGGCTGTACGTGACGTACTTCAACGCCGATCCGGGCGGAAGCCTCCAGAGCCTCACCGACGGTGCCGGCAGCCCACTCCACGGGACCCTGGGAATGCCGAACCAGCCCACCCAGTACGGGTTCATCCTTCCCCAGGGGTACTACGCCGACGGGAACCTCACCCTCCGGTTCGTCCACGACGACCCCCAAAGCTCGCTGCGGGCCTCGGTCTCGGAGGTGTGGATCGTGGAGGAGACGGGTGAGATCGCCCCGCCGCGGTTCGACCGCGTAGCGTACAACGACGTGGACGGAAGCGGGGACTACTCGGTGGGGGACGAGCTGTGGTTTACCTTTACCCAGCCGCTGGACCCCTCGCTCGTCCAGGACGGCACCCCCGACGCCAACCTGCGGCTACCGCCGGACAGCGGCGCCTCGTACGGTGATGTGAACGCGGTGCGCTGGACAGCGGACCAGCGGACGGTCGTGGTCACGCTGACCAACGGGTTCACCGTGTCCGGCGGCGAGACGGTCACGCCCTCGGGCCTTACCGACACAGCCGGCCAGGCCGCCATCGGGATCCAGACGCTTCCCTCCGCGGACACCGTTTCTCCGGCCTTTCTGGGACTCGATTGGGAGGACGCGGACGGGGACGGCTCGGTGAGCGTGGGCGACCGGTACGTGTTCCGGTTCAGCGAGGCCATGGACACCTCCGCGATCCGGGACGGCACCGCCGACGCCAACGTGCACCTGCGGCCCCAGGGCGGCACCCGGTACGGAACCGCAGTGCCGGCGGCGTGGAGCGCGGATGCCCGGAGCCTCACGGTCGCTGTGTCCGACGGGTTCACCGTGGTGGGCAACGAGCTGGTGGTACCGAGCTCCCTGGTGCGGGACGTGGCCGGCAACCCGGTCACCGGAACCCAGCGCCTCAAGGGCCGGGACACCGAGCCCCCCACCATCGTGTCGGTGCGGTTCGACGAGGCGGACGGAAGCGGCACGGTCACGCCGGGCGACCGGTACGTGTTCGCGTTCAGCGAGCCCATGCGCACCTCGGCCCTGTCGGACGGCACCACCGAGGCGAACTGGAACCTGCCACCGGCAGGCCGGAAATACGGCGACGTGAACCGGATCACCTGGAACGCGGACGCCACCGAGGTGACCGTGTGGGTCACCCAGGGTCACACCGTGCGCGGCGGCGAGACCGTGGATCCCACGGATCTCGTGACGGACCGGGCCGGAAACCCGGTGGTCGGGACCATCACCCTGCCGCTGCCGGGCACCGACACGGTGTCGCCCCGGGTGGCCGTGGTGGAGGCCAACTACCTGAGCCCGGTGAACGCGGTGGACACCTACCGGCTCACGGTGCGGTTCGACTCGGCCATGGATACGGGCTTCGAGCCGGTGCTGCAGATCACGGGCACGGGCGCCGTGGCGCCGTCGGTGCCTGCGGGCGGCACCTGGAGCACCACGCTCCGCCCCAACGACACCTATACCACCCCGTTCATCCCCCTCACCGCGGGCATGGACGGGGAGTGGACCGTGGGCGTGTCGTCCGCGCGGGATCACGCGGGCAACCCCATGGAGCCCGCTCCGGACGCCTACCGGTTCACCGTGGACGCCACCGCGCCGCCGAACCCCGATGTGTCGGTGGGCCCGGTGGGATGCGACCGGGCGACCCTGTCGTGGAGCGCTTACGCGCCGCCGGCCGACCTGGCCGGGTTCCAGTTGTACGTGCGCACGGACGGCGCCTTCACCACCGTGGACGGGCGGTCCTTTGCGCGGCTGCTTCCGGCGACGGCCCGGTCGGCCGATCTCACGGATCTGGGGCTGGAGGTGCCGTACGAGGTGGCGGTGGCCGCCTTCGACCGGGTGGGCAACGTGAACACAACCGTGACCTCGGTGGGGATTCTCATCGACGAACCCGTGCCGCCGCCGGTCGCTGTGGATGTGAGGCCCGGGGCGGATCCGGACGCCGCCGTGGTTTCCTGGGCCGGCTACGACACCGCTGGCCTGTGCGGCCTGGCCGGGTTCCGCGTGTACCGGGCCGAGGCAGACTTCTCCTCGGTGGCCGGGGTGACGCCGGTGGCCGACCTTCCGCCGGACAGCCGCGAATACGAGGCTGTGGGCCTGGACCGAACCCGGACGTACTACTTTGCCGTGGTGGCGTACAACACCGCGGGCGAACAGAACGACGCGGTCACCACCGGCTCGTGGAGCGATCCGTACTCGGGCGTGATCACCGAGAACACGGTGATCGGAGGCGGCGCGCAATGGCAGATCGACATCGTCCGGACCCTGGTCGTCGACGGTGGCGCGGTGCTCACCGTCGAGCCGGGCACCACCCTGTACTTCGCCCAGGGAGCCGGTCTGGAGGTGCGAAACGGCCGGATCGTGGCCCAGGGCACACCGTTCGAGCCCATCGTGCTCACCTCGGAGGCAGCTCGCCCCGGCGGCACCCCCCAGGCGGGGGACTGGGAAGGCGTGGTGCTCGGTAGCGACGACACCGGATCGGTGCTGCGGCACGTGTTCCTTGAGTACGGCAAGGGCCTCCAGGTGCGCGCGGCCTCGCCCACGGTGGAGGCGTTCACCGCCGAGAACAACAACGGGGCCGGCCTCCTGGTGGCGGAGAACGGAAGCCTCACCACCTCCGCGGCCCTCCTCCGGTACAACGACGTGGGGGCGGAGGTGGCCACGAACGGAAGCCTCGCCCTCACGGGCTCGGTCCTCAAGAGCAACGCCCTGAACGCCCGCTCCGACGGCACGGGGGCGTTCAGGGCCGAGGCCAACTGGTGGGGCTCGCCGGATCCGGGCGTGATCGGGGCATCGATCCAGGGCCCGGTGGACTGGGATCCGTTCCTGGACCACGAGCCGGTGCTCACCCCCGCCCTCGCCACGGCCGACGGCCGGACCCGGGTGGGGAGCCAGCTCGTGGATCTGGTGCTCGCCTCCCGGAACGCAGAAGCCGTGCGCCTGAGGGAGGACTCCACCTTCCCTGGGGCGTTCTTCGAGCCGTTCACGAACCACGTGACGTTCGAGCTCTCGCCCCTGGGCGGTGAGAAGACGATCTTCGCGCAGTTCAAGAGCCCCACGGGCGCGCTCTCGGACCCGGTTCCCCTCACCCTCACCTACGTGACCGAAGGCCCCGAGATCCAGGCCTTCAGTCTCACCGAGGGCCAGGAGGTCGGACGGCCCCTGGAGGTGACGGGATCGGCCACGGCCGCCTTGGGCATCGCCGCCCTGGAGTTCCAGGTGGACGGGACCGTGGTGTCCTCCTCGGACACCGGGGTACTGGCCTTCCGGTGGGACGTGCGGGATCTCACGAACGGCGTGCACCGGGTGCGTCTGCTTGCTCGCGACACGGCAGGGAACGAGAGCGCCGCGGAGCGCAACGTGTTGATCCAGCTCGTGCCGCCCCCGGCGCCGGCGATCACCTTCCCGGCCGACGGGCTGGTCGTGACCGGTGGCACGGTGGACATCCGGGGCACGGCCGAGCCGCTGGCGCCGGTGCGGGTGAGCCGGGATGGGTTCGTGGTGGGCAACGGCCCGGCGGACGAGACCGGCGCGTTCGCGTTCACCGGTATCGCCCTTCGCGAGGGATCCAACCGGTTCGTGGCCGTGTCCGAGGACTCGGTGGGCCGGAGCGCGGACAGTGCCCCCGTGACCGTGGTGCTGGACTCCGCCCCGCCGGACGCACCGGAGCTCCTCTCGGCCGAGCCCCAGGCCGGGCAGGGGGTTCTGCTCTCCTGGAAGTGGGCCGAGACCGGGGAGGTGCCCGACAGCTACCGGATCTACCGGAGCGGATCGCCGTTCACGGATCCGGCGGCGGCCGTCCTGGTGGCGGACGCGGTCAGGGCCACCGACTACCTGGATGAGAACACCCCCGACGGTAGCTGGTACTACGGTGTGGTGGCCGTGGACGCCGCCGGGAACGCCGGTCCGGTGTCCAACCTCCTTCCGATCGCCTACGACGGCACACCCCCCGCCTTTGCGGTGTCGTACGACCCGGAGCCGCCGGTGGGCGTGGGGATCGTGGGGATCACGCTGACCTCAAGCGAGCCCCTGAGGGGCATTCCCTCCCTGGTGCTCCGGCCCCACGGCTCCCGCTCACCCGCCAGCGTGGTGCTGGCCCGGGTGGACGACACGACCTACACCGGCAGCTTCGAGATCACCTCGGGCACGCCCACGGGCACGACCCAGGTGACGGTGTCGGGGGTGGACCCGGCGGGTAACGGGTTCTCGGGCGAGCCGACCGGGCCGACGCTCGTGATCGACACGGACGGCCCGGTGGGCACGGTCGCGGTGGGGGTGTCCGAACCGGTCCAGGTGCTGGATCCCCGTTCCGTGCCGGTGAGCCTGGTGCTGGACGAGCCGGTGAAGCCCGGCACCGTGCCCGTGCTTCGCTATGTTCCCCCCGTGGGGGATCCGGTGACCGTGCCGCTGGCCGGGTCCGGGTCCGCGTGGGCCGGCCAGCTCGCATTGGATCCGTCCATGGGCAATGGGGTGGGGCGGTTCCGCCTCTCCTGCGAGGACGCGTTAGGGAACGTGGGCGACCGGGTCGAGGCCGGCGCAACGCTGGAGATTTACAACGGCGTCGTACCCGATCCGGCCCCCGTGCCCTCCGGTTTGGCCACCCGGGCCCTGGCGGGGGGGAGCGTGCGACTCTCCTGGCTCGCATCCGAGGGGGCCACCGGATACGTGGTGTACCGCTCGGCCGGGGCCTGCGACGCGGCGCCCTCCGAGCGGGTTGCAGAGGGGCTGACCGGCAACTCCTACGTGGACCTGCCCCCGGCCGACGGCATGTACTGCTACGCCGTGGCGAGCGAGCGGCTGGGTGCCGAGAGCGATCCCTCGACTGCCGTTCCCGGGCTTTCGGACCGCACTCCTCCCCCACCGCCCCAGAACGTACGGGTCAGCCTGGGGGCCCAGGGGGTGCGGGTGGCCTGGGATCCGCCCTCGGGAACCGAGGTGCCGGCAGGCTACGCCGTGTACCGCAACGGGATCCGCGTGCGCACCATCGCCGGCACCAGCACGATCCTCGCGGTGGACGACCACCCCGGCGTGGGAGGTACCTACACCTACGTGGTGGCCTCGGTGGACGCGGTGGGCAACGAGGCCCCTTCGGATCCCGCCGTGTTCGACCTCACGGTGGGGGCTGTGGCCGACCTTTCGGTGTTCGTGGAAGAGGGCGCGGCCCCCGTCCTGAGCTGGGCCTCCACCGATTCCGGGGCTGTGGGGTTCAACGTGTACCGGGGCGGGGTGCTGCTCACCCCCACCCCCGTGTCCGATCCCTCGTTCGAGGACACCTCCTACTCCGGCGACACGGTGGCCGTGTACGACGTCCGCGCGGTCAACGCGGCCGGCGACGAGAGCCCCTCGCGCACGGTCATGGTGTGGCCGCTGCACATCCAGGCCGTGGCCAACCCCGACGATGCGGGCGCCCCGCAGCCGCTGGTCGCCGGGTATCTGAACGTGCTGGCGGTGTCTGTGGAGAACCGGGACGAAGGGGAGCCGTTCGGTCCGGCCCGGCTCGAGGTGCGCACCACGGTGTCGGGCACCGAAGAGTACGCCACCTCGGAAGATCTGCCCGGCCCGATCGGGCCGGGGGATGTGTACTCCGGCGAGACCGTGATGCCGGTGGGCGACGCGGCCGACGACCGCATCGCCCGGGTGCAGGTGGTCCATTCGGGCGCCACGGGCGAGATCGTGACCTATCAGCGTTCCTTTGCCCTGGGACGTGCCGAGGATCCCGGGATCGTGGCCGAGCTGTCGGTGGACGACGTGCCCCTGGCCGGCGGGTACAGCATGGTGCGGGTCTGCCTGTACAACCGGGGATACGCCTCCATGGACGTGGTGGTGGCCCGGGGCAGCGGTGCCGAACCGGGCGACCTATTCGTCGCGGTGCAAGACGCCGAGGGCCTGGAGGTCAGCAAGGCGTACTTCCGCGGGTTCCCGCCGGGCACCCGGATCTCGGGCTCCACGGCCTATGTGAGCCTTGAGCCGGGGCAGACCGTGTGCGCCGACATCCAAGTGTTGGTGCCCGAGGCCCTGGAGCCCGGCGCGGTGATCACCTTCGTGGGTGGCGCCGAGCAGGCCGTCCACGGCGTGGGAACGGGCGGCCCCGCGGTGCCGGGGGCCCTGACCGGCACCATGCAGTCGGGGATCACCCTGTCGGAGTACTACGGCACCGCCCAGACGGACAAGGACCTGTATGCCGACGGCGAGACCGTGGTGATCGCCGGTCAGGCCCTGGACCGCGACACCGGGGCCCCCGTGCCGGACGTTCCGCTCAAGCTGGGGTTCCAGGTCCGCGGCTACCGTTGGTACCAGGAGGTGACCACCGACGCGGCCGGCTCCTACCGGGTGGACTACACCCCGCCCGCGGGGTTGAGCGGCGAGTTCATGATCTGGGCCGCGCACCCCGACGTGTACGACGCCATCGACCAGGATCGGTTCCGGTACTACCTGATGTACGCGATCCCGAGCCGGGGGGAGATCCGCACATCCAAGGCCGACACCCTGGCCTTCCGGATCCAGCTCTACAACCCGGGCGACCTGCCCTTGGACGGGTTTTCCTACCAGTTCCGCGCCTACACCGTGGATGCGGACGGAAACCAGAGCGACATCTCGTCCCTCCACGGCTCTGCCACGTTGGACGGGTTCGCCGTGGCCCCCGGGGAGAAGGGCTCGGTCCAACTGGAGCTCTCGGCAGACCTCGACGCCCCGGACAATGCCTTTGTGGAGTACCGGTTCGTGTCCTCGCAAGGGGCGTCGGCCGTGTTCACCGCAGCGGTGGAGTTGGCCGAGGCCATCCCGGTGCTGACCGTGGAGTCGCCCCCGGCCGGGTACGTGGACGTGAGCGTGGACCAGGGCAGCATGAGCAGCGTGTCCGTCACGGTCCGTAACACCGGGCTTCGGCCGCTCGAGAACGCCGAGATGACCCTCCCGGCGACCGTGCCGTGGATGAGCACCAACCTTCCCGGGGACGCCGACGGAAAGGTCCGGCTGGGAACCATCGGGGTGGGGGAGGCGGTCACCTTCGACGTGGTGTTCAGCCCGCCCGAGGACGCGGCGTTCGGCTACCACGCCGACCGGATCGTGATCACCGGCGCCAACGCGGTTCAGCCGTTCGAGTTGCGGCTCTACGCCCTAGTCACTTCCGACCAGACCGGAGCGGTCCAGTTCGTGGTGACGAACATCCTGGGTCAGAAGGTTGAAGGGGCTACCATACGGATGCGCCAGCCCGAGACCCGGCAGGAGATCGACCCGGTGGAGACTGACGCCAACGGCGAGGTAGTGGTGTACGGCCTCCAGGCGAGCGAGTGGTCTTACCAGGTAGTGGCTCCCGGCCACAAGACCGTGGCCGGCGTGGTCACGGTGGTGCCCAGCCAGACCGTGGTGGAAGAGGTGTTCCCGGTCCGGAACCTGGTGACCATCAACTTCTCGGTGGTGCCTGTGCCCTACACCGACCGGTACGAGATCAAGCTGGAGCAGACATTCCAGACCCACGTGCCCTTGGCCGTGCTTGTGATCGACCCGCCCCAGGTGGAGTTCCGGGACGTGAAGCCCGGGTTCGAGGCCACGTTCACGGTTAAGGCGATGAACAAGGGGCTGATCAAGCTTGAGGAATTGACCATCAGCTCGGCCCAGGTGGGCGGGGCCACCCTCCAGCCCCTGATCACCTACATCCCGGAGTTGGGGCCCATGGGGACCGTAGAGATCCCCTTCCGAATCACCTACGACGAGGTGCAGGCGCTGCCGGGCGGCGTCGCCTCCTGGCTCGACTGCACCACGGGCGGATTCGGGGGCCTGGCCGAGGCCCTGATCAACCTGCTGAGCATCTTCCGGGGCCGCACGTTCTGCCTCGTCACGCCCGAGGAGGCCCGCAACCTGCTGGCCGTGGCCTCTGGGCTCCTGGTCTTCTTACACGTCTGGAAGGCGCCCCGGGACCTGATTGGGCTGATCGCCAACGCGCTCACCTGCCTAGCCCAGGAGATCGCCAAGCCGTTCCGCAGTGGTAGTGATCTTTACATCAGCCCGGGCTCGTCCTTCCCACCCAAAACGGTCTGCTTCGCGGCCGACACGCCGGTACGCATGGCGGACGGGAGCGTCAAGCCGATCCAGGACGTTCGGAAGGGCGATCGGGTCATGAGCGTGGACGGCACGCCCGCCCCGGTGGACAGGACCTACGTGCGCCGGGTGGAGGCCGTTCGGGAGCTCCGGTACCGATCCGAAGGCGGGGCGGCCGGGGTGAGGCGGCTCGTGACCACGGACGAGCACCGGTTCTGGGTGGCCGGAAAGGGCTGGACCCCTGCGCGGGCGCTCTCGTTCGGCGACGAGCTGGTGCTCTACGGGGGCGTCCGGGGCGTTGTGGAGGCCAACGAGAGCATCGAGCAGCCGTCCACGGTGTACAACCTGGACGTGGCCGGCTACCGCAGCTACTTCGCCAACGACGCCCTGGTGCACCAGCGGTGCTGGGCGGGCGAGAACGATCTGATCACCTGGAAGCTCAGGCAGGAACTGGGTACTGCCACGGCCGTGCCCGCGGTTCGGGCCACCGGCCCGGTTTCTCCGGCGGCGGCGGAGGAGGGGCAGCGATGAGGGCGACCATGCAGAAGCTCGCTGTCGGTACGGCGTGCCTCGCGGCGTTCCTGCTCCTCTGGGCCCTCCCGGCCCGGGCGGCACAGCAGTTCCAGGGCGTGTGCGCGGTGGTGAAGATCGAGATCCTCCAAGAGCTGACCCTGGAGCGGATCGGGTTCCTGGCCACCCTGGAGATCACGAACAACGAGGTGGATGCGAGCATCACAGACTTTTCGGCGGAGCTCACCTTCGAGAACCCGAAGCTTTCCACCGAGGATCAGGCCCACGACGCTTCCGACCTCTTCTTCGTCCAACCGCCCAAGCTGAGCGGCATCGACGCGATCGATGGAACCGGCGTGATCCGGCCCGGCCAGACCGCCCGGATCGAGTGGTTCGTCATCCCCAAGATCGCGGCCGGCGGCACCACGCCCGACGGGGTGCCCTACCGGGTGGGCGCCCGACTGGCCGGATCGCTCAACGGCGAGCCCATCCCGCCGGAGCTCCTGGAGGTCATTCCGGACACGATCACGGTGAAGCCCGAGCCCCAGCTCGAGATCACCTACTTCCAGCCCCGCGACGTGCAGGGCGACGATCCCTCCACCCCAGACGTGGTGGAGACGCCCATCCCGTTCACCCTGGGGGTGCTGGTGAAGAACGCGGGGTACGGCCCGGCCCGGAAGGTTCGGGTGGTCTCCCAGCAGCCCAGGATCGTGGAGAACCGGCAGCGTCTTTTGCTGGTGGCCCAGCTCATCGGCGCCCGGGTGGACGACGATCCCTTGGACCGGGCCTCCCTCACCATCGAGCTGGGCGACATCCAGCCGGGCCAGTGCCGCAAGGGCGCCTGGGACATGATCACCTCGCTCTCGGGCGAGTTCGTGGAGTTCCAGGCCTCGTACACCCACGCCTCGGAGCTGGGCGGCCGGGAGACCTCGATCATCAACTCCCTGGACGCCTACTTCATCGCCCACGAGGTGCTGAACGACCAGCCCGGCCGGGACGAGCTCCTGGACTTCCTGGCCGACACCGTGCCCGACCCCGGGAACATTCCGGACTTCATGTACGAGAGCGACTGCAACGTGGTCCCGGTGAACCGGCTCACGGACGTGGAGGTGGTTTCGTTCGACGGTCGCCAGGCCGTGGTGCGGGTGACCGCGGACTTCGAGAACTGGGTGTACGTGCGGCTGGACGACCCGGCCCAGGCCCGCTACCCCATCGCCCGGGTGGAGCGCTCGGACGGCAAGGTCCTGAGCCGCCACAACGTATGGGCGAACGTGCGCTACCGCCGATCCGACAACGCCCGGCTGGCCTACCTGAACATCTTCGACTTCGTGGGGCTGGGCACGTACGAGTACACGGTGTACTACCAGCCGCCGGAGTCGGACACGGCGCCCCCGGTGACCGAGCTCTACTTCGCGGGCCCTGTGGAGAGGGCGGGCGGAGTCGCCTACATCACGCCGGACACCCAGCTTTATTTCATCGCCGAGGACGAGTCCACCGTGGCCACGTACTACCGGCTGGACGCTGGGCCGGACTTCCGGCCCGCTTACCCGTTCCGGATCACCGACCCGGGGACCCACACCGTGACCTTCTACTCCCAGGACGTGTTCGGCAACCGGGAGCCGGACCGTACGGCCACCCTGATGGTGGCCGGCGGCCCGCCCCGCATCGCGGGGTTCTCGGCGGACACGGACCGGATCGTGTTCGCGGGCGACGCCCTGACCGTCCGATCCACGGAGATGGGCATCACGTTCGAGCCCGAGGGTGAGGGCGGCGCGCTCACGGCCGAGGCCCAGGTGTACCGGGGTGCCTACGGGTGGGTCACCGTGGCGGGGGTTCCGGCGTCGCCCACCCCGGCCACGGACGCCGTGCTCACGTTGGGCGGCGAGAACGTGGACTTCTACCGGTACCGAGTGGGCGGAGGAGGGTGGAGCACCGAGCGGAGCGTTTCCGAGCCCCTCGCCCTCACCGGCCTCTCGGGGATGGTGAGCGTATCGGTTCTGGGCCGGAGCGCCCACGGCGAGTACCCGGCCGAGGACCAGGCGGTGACCGTGTCCTGGACGGTGGACCCCGGGGCTCCGCCATTTGTCACGCAGGGCGTCCCGGCCACACCCACGCGCTCCCGGAACGCGGACCTCCGGTTCACCGGCGTGGCGTATTACTGCTACCGGGTGGACGGCGGCGGGTACTTCCCAGCGGCCGAGTCGGACGTAATCGCCCTGGAACGGTTGGGCGAGGGCGCCCACACCATGGAGGTGCTGCCGCGCTCTGGAGCCCTCGAGGCTTGTCCGGGTGACGAGCCGGGGCAGGCGGTCCGGTGGGAGGTGGCTCCCCAATACGGCTGGCAGTTTCCGGTTTCCGAGCGGATTCGCCAGGTGGACCTGGGTGAGGTGGGGCCGGGATCGGTCTCGTTCGTGTGGGACGGCCGGGACGACGGCGGCGCCGTGGTTCCGCCGGGCTGGTACACGGTGCAGGTGTGGGTTCGCGACGCCCTGGGCCAGGCCACTAGCGCGCTGCACCTGGTGGAGGTGGGCGAGATGCTCCCGGACGGTGCGGCCCTGGCCGGGGGAGGGCTCCAGACGCGGCCCGATGCGGCCGGCCGGTGGGTGGTGTGGCAGGAGCAGCGCTCCGACGGCAACTGGGACGTGCGGGCTATGCGCTTGACAGCCGAGCCCTCGGCACCGGTGTGGGTCACCTCGGACACCCGGGACCAGGAGCGGCCCCGCACGGACGGCCGATGGGTGGTGTGGCAGGACCGCGGGCCGGACGGCTCTTGGGACGTCCGGGCGTGGGAGCTTGGAAGCCCGGATCCCCCGGTGGCGGTCACCGACACCCCGGGCGTGGACGAGACCCGGCCCGACGTGGACTGGCCCTGGGTGGTGTATCAGCGGCGGCCGGCCGGCGATCCGGATGCGACCTGGCAGGTCTGGGCCCACAACCTGATCACGGGAGATGCGGGGCTCGTGGACCCCACGAGGCAGGACCAGAAGGACCCGGCGGTGCATGCCGGCCGCGTGGTGTGGCAGGACCTGCGGGACGTGGGCAACGGCGAGATCTACCTGATGGACCTGGAGGAGGGCACCTCGTCCGTGCGGCTGACCCACGACCCGGGCGGGCAGTTCCATCCGGACATCTCCGGCGACTGGGTGGTGTGGGAGGACAACCGGAACCTCCAGGTGGACCTGTACGGGTATGACCTCCTGCGGGGGATCGAGGTCCGGCTCACCAACACCCCGTTTGACGAGGTCAGTCCCCGGTTGCGGAACGAATGGCTTCTCTACGCCGAGGATTCGGCCGGCGAGACCCGCAACAACCTGCGGATCCTGAACCTCTGGAACCGGGCAAACGTCCAGCTAACCAACGCCTCGTCGGACAAGGCCACGCCCGCCATGGCCTCGGGCTGGGTGGTGTGGGCCGATGACCGGAGTGGGCTGTGGCAGGTGATGGGGGCGCGCCTTCCCGACCTGCAACCCGTGTTCGACAACCGGAACCTGGTGCCCGTAACCCAGGACATGGTCGGCCTGCAGGGCGATGCGTTTTCCCTGCTGGAGCGGTGGCACGCCGAAGCCGGTGTGACCGAGATCACCCGGTACACCGCGCTCCTACCCGAACCGGTGGCCGAGACCGCAATCTGGGGTAGCGGCGGCCCGGTAGGCGTGAACTTCGGCCTCCAGCCCGGCTCGTTCCTGTGGGTTGGGTTCGACAGGGGCCAGATCCTGGACCTGGGTGCCGGCGCATGCGGCCGCATGGATCTCCAGGCAGGGATCAACGTGGTGGGGTACACCTGTTTCCCCCAGGACTACACGGCCTACCGCTTGATCCGCGAGCTGGGCACCGACCGGGTGACGGCCGTCCGGGTGCTGGAGGCGGCCACGGGCCGGTGGCGCGCGGCCTCGGTGCACAACGGTCAGTTGGTGGGCGAGGACTTTCCCGTTCCGCGGGTGGCCGTGGTCATGCTGGACATGGCCCAGGACGTCACCGCGTGGCAGCCCGGAGGCACGCCATGATCTCCCGATGGTTCCGAAGAGCTTTTCTGCCCGCGCTGGCGGCCGTGGCCGTGGCGGGGGCGGCACTGGCCACGGACGCGGCCGGACTGCGCCGGGCCCTGGACGCCGGGGAGCGGATCACTGTGATCGACGTCCGGGGCAACAAGGCGTTCCGGCAGGCTCACATTCCGGGCGCGATCAACGTGCCGGCGCCGGTGCTGCCGCGGCGGCGCCTCCCCCCGTTCGGCCGCGTCGTGGTGTGCGGGGACGGGCTGCGGCCGGACGTGACCGCCCGGGCCGTGGAGGAACTGAACCGGAGGCCGGGGATTCGGGCCGAGGCGCTGGAGGGCGGATTCGGGGCGTGGGAGGCCGCCGGCATGGCGTCCACCCGGCCCCCGGGAGCGGCACGCGTCGGGATCCGGAGCCTGGCTTTCGACGAGTTGAAGGAGATCGTGGCCGCCGGCACGGACGTGATGCTCCTGGACGTCAGGGCGGGCGGAGCCGGGCTCGGAAGCGGGTGGGACCTGGGCGAGGCGTTTCCCGGGGCGCGCGTGAGCCAGGGGCGGCCCCAGGACCCGCCGGACCCCAAGGTCCTCTACGTTTTGGTGGACGACGGCGACGGCTCGGCCGACGAGGCGGCCTTGCGGCTTCGGGCGGCCGGGTACAGGCGGGTGGCCGTGCTG
>JAJRUI010000009.1 GCA_024277875.1 Deferrisomatales bacterium | reverse complement strand
CCTCAGCCGGGACACGACCCTGGCGCCGGGCACCGTGATCCTCACCGGCACGCCGCCCGGGGTGGGGTTCGCGCGCAAACCGCCCGTGTTCCTCCGGCCGGGGGACCGGGTTGCCGTGGAGATCGACCCCATCGGGGCGCTGACCAACCCGGTCGAGGGCGCCCGAGGAGACCGACCGTGAGCCAGCCCGTGATCCGCCGCTACTATTTCGACGACTACGCCCTCACCTACGACGGCAAGGGGGGCTGGGCCCTCCTGCACAAGGACGACGGGATCGTGGGCACCAACCTGCTGGCGAAAGGCATCGAAGCCACCCCGTACGGGGACGGCCAGAGCCTGCTCGCGTTCGTGGAGGACGCCATGGCCCGGGGCCTGGGCGACCCGATCTGACGCAGGGGCTCAAGGACGGCGGCAGCCCGGCCGATCCGTACCGGCAGGAGATCGTTCCCGCCCCAGGAGGACGCCGTGACTTCCGCGATCAACACCGCCGCCGCCGGGCTCCGAGCACGCCAGACCCAGCTCGACGCAACCGCCCGCAACATCGCAAACGCGGACACCCGCGGGTACAAGCGCCTGGAGGTCCGGCAGGAGGAGACCGCCGCCGGGGTCCAGGCCCGGGTCGAGCGGGTGGGCGCGCCGGGCGTGCCGCAGCCGGCCAGGCCCGGAGAGGCCGGGCCGCTAGAAGGTTCCAACGTGGACCTGGCCCGGGAGATCCCGGACCTGATCGTTTCCGGTCGCGGGTACGAGGCCAACCTCCAGGTCCTCAGGACCGCGGACGAGATGCTCGGAGAGCTGCTCGACACGAAGGGGTAGTTCCACGGAAGGGACCGAACCGTGCACGGAGGCCGCTGGTGGCGCCCGGGCCTGGCCCGGGCGTTCGTCGTGTGGGGGGTCCTGGCCGGGCCGGCCGCGGCCGCGACCCCTGCCGAACGGGTCGTGGAAGCCGCCGGGCCGGCCCACGTGGTGCTGGTGGGGGAGCGCCACCGCCGGCCGGCCGGGCACCGGCTGTTCGCCCGGGTGGTGGCCGGGTACCTGGACCGGGGGGAACGGGTGGTCGCGGGGCTCGAGATCCCCGCCGACCGCCAGGAGCGGCTGGACGCGGCAACGGCCGGAACCGGGCCGGCCGGCGGGGTCGCGCCATCCGTGGTGGACGGCCCCAGCTACCAGGCCCTGCTCGGGCGGCTGGGCGAGTTGGCCCGCCAACACCCGGGCCGGCTGGAGGTGCTGGCCCTGGACGCCCCGGCCGGGCGCAGCGCGGTGCGTGACCGGGCCATGGCCGACGGCGTCCTGGACGCCCTGGCCCGGGGCGCCGACCGGGTGGCAGTGCTGGTGGGCAACCTGCACGCCCTTAAAACCGCGCCCGGCACCCCCACCCTGGGGAGCCTGCTCCTGGAAGCGGGGGTGTCTGTGGCGAGCGTGGTCACCGGCCCGGGGGCCGGGCCGTGGCAGTGGGCCGGGCCGGCCGCGCCGGAAACGGCCCGGAGGGTGAACACCCTGTGGGCCCTGCGGGCCGGGGAGCCCCCGGCCGCACCCCCGTCCCGGGCCGTGGACGGGGTGCTCCTAGCGCCCTGAAGACGGCCCGGCCGTGGCCGGGGCAGAGCGAAACCGGCGGCAGGGGGCCCGGGATCACAACAGCAGATCCTCGTTGATCTCGATGTCGGCCTTGTCCCGGAGCTTCTTCAGGTACGCCTGGAACGCCTCGGCCTGTTTCCGGGGCAGCAGCTCGGCCCGGATCTTCTCGCGCTCGGCGTCCAGGCCCGCCAGGTCTGCCTCGACCTTGTCGGCCAGCCGCACCGCGTAGTACGCGCCGCTCACCTCGAACGGCTCGGGGGCTGGGGCGCCCTTCTCCAGGCCGAACACCACCTCCTTGATCGCGGGGGCCCACCCGATCCCGGGCACGGCCCCCCCCTTGCGCGGAAACGGACCGGTGCGCTTCACCGGGAGCCCGGCCTCGGAGACCGCCTCGTCCCACCCCCGGGCAACCGCCTTCTCGGCGAATGCCCGGGCCCGGTCGCCGGCCAGCCGTCTGGCCTCGGCCTGGCGGAACCGGGCCGCGACCTGGTCGCGCACCTCGTCCAGGGGCGGGACGGCGGCCTCCTTGACCTCGGCCACGGCCAGCAGATAGGTACCGGCCGGGGTCTCCAGGAGCTGGCCGGGCTGGTCCGGGGACAGGGAGAACAACACGTCCCGGAACGCGCCGGCTTTTTCCACTCCCTCGATCGGTGCGTCCTTGGGGGCCAGCGGGGTGGTCTTCACCTCGTACTCACCGGCCAGGTCGTCCCAGGTGGCCTTGCCGTCCTCCAGATCCATCAACAGGTTGTCGGCCGCGCTGTAGGCATCTTCCAGGGCCTTCCTGCGCTGGATGTCCCGCACGAGCTGGTCGCGCACCTCGTCGAGGCTCTTCTGGGACGCAGGCCGGTGCTGCTCCACCTGGATCAGGTGGTACCCGAACCGGGTCTTCACCGGCTCGCTCACCTGGCCGGGTTCCAGGGCGAACGCAGCCGCCTCGAACGCCGGCACCATGCGTCCCCGCTCGAAGAAGCCCAGGTCGCCGCCCTTGTCCCGGGTGCCCGGGTCGTCCGACAACTTCCTGGCCAGCTCGGCGAAGTCCGCACCCCCGAGGATCTGCTCGCGAATCTTCTCGATCCGTTCCCGGACGGCCTTCTCCTGTTCCGGGGTGGCGTCCTCGGGCACCTCCAGCAGCAGGTGCCGGGCCCGAACGGCCTCGGGAACCGCGAACTCGGACGCCCGCCAGTTGTACTCGTCCTGGACCTCCTGGTCGGTCACCGGCTCGTCGGCCATGAACGGCTCGGGGCCCACCAGCAGGTACCGGGCCGACCGCTTCTCCTGGGTCCGGAACCGCTCCTGCTCAGCGTCGTAGTACTCGGCCAAGGCCCCGTCGGTGACCGCGACGTCCGGCTCGAACGTCCCGGGCAGGAACACCACGTAGTCCAGGTCGGCCTTGGTGTTGCGGTCCCGGTACTCCTGCTCGACCTCGTCCTCGGTCAGCTCCACCTTGGACCGAATCGCCTGCTCCACTGCCTGGAGCAGGAGTTCCCGCTTGCGGGACTGCTCGTACTCGAGGGGGGTCAGCCGGTTGGCCGACAGGATCTGGAGGTACCGGTCCTTGTTGAACCGGCCGTTCTCCTGGAACACGGCCACCCCCTGGATCGCGGCGGCCAGTTGCTCGTCGGTCACCTCCAGGTCCCGGCGGTCGGCCTCCTGGAGCAGGAGCACCTGGTCGATCAGCTGGTCTAACGCCCGGCGGCCCAGGCCCAGTTGGCGGATGCGCTCGGGGGTGAGGTCCTGCTTGTACGCGTCCTGGTACAGCTTCACCAGGCTGTTGTAGGCGTTCTGGTAGGACCGGTAGTCGATCGTGTCGCCGTTGACCTTGGCCACGTAGTTGGGCTGCTGGGAGCGCATGCTCCAGCCGAAGAAAAAGATGAACACCAGGATCACCAGACCGAGCATGGCCTGGATGTACGGGTTGCGGACGTTCTGTCGGATCTGCTCGAGCATGGAGGTCCCTCCGGAAGGCCTCGAAAAACCGGCGGCCAGAAAGGCGGGTACGCTACACCACCATCCCCCGGAAGATCAAGGAGGACCGCGGTTTCCCGGCCGGGCGGCCCGTGGCTCCGGACACAGCGGAGGGCGACCCGTCTGCCCGGGCCGCCCTCCGCCCCCCTCCGCCGGAGCCCGACGGTTCAGTGCCCCCGGTGCCCCCGGTACCCCCGGTATCCGTACCCCCGGAAGTACACGGCCCGTTCCCGCTGGACCGACACCCGGGTCCGCTCCCGCACGGTGTCCATCTCCCGGGCCCGCTTTTCCTTGGCCGCCGCCTCCCGGGAGCTTTCGGCGCGCACCTCCTCGCGCAGCTTCTGGGACTGCTGCTCCACGTTCCGGAGCAGGTTGCGCCTGCGCACCAGGATGTCCAGGGCCATCTGCTCGGTCATGTTGCGGGTCACCAGGAACCCCGGCCGGATCAGGTTGGCCATCGTGGCGCCCACGTCCACGTAGAACTCGTCCCCGACCACGCTGGCCAGTCGCCCCTTGCCCAGGTAGTTGCCGTCGATCGCGTAGATCGACACCTCGGTGTCCGGGTAAAACAACCCGCTCAGTCCGATGCCCAGGAACCGGGACCCGGCTGCGGCCCGCCGCAGGATCGCACCGTAGGCCGGAGGGGGGAGGTCTTCTCCCGTGGCGAACCACTCGCTGCGCAGGGCCCGGGCCCGCCCGTCGTCCTCGATCCGGGCGATCGCCCGGTCGACGGCTTCGAGAAGGGCCGTGTCTTCCTTGCGGACCGCGAAGTGGTACTCCTCCTTGGAGAGCAGGACGTCCGGGATCTCGTAATCGCCCCGGGGCAGGCGCACCAGCAGGTCGGCCAGGATCGCCTCGTCAGAGGTGAACGCGTCGATCACGCCCTCGCGCAACGCCTGGATGCCCTGGATGTAGTCGTCGAACGGCACGATGGTGCCTCCCTCGCACCGGTCCCGGGCACACAACTCGGACGCGGTGCCCACGATCGCGCCCACCTTCTTGCCGGCCACGTCGGCCAGGCTGCGGATCGTTCCCCTGCGGGCCAGGAACTTCTGGCCGGTGACCAGGTAGTGGTCGGTGAACGCGACCACCATCTCCCGGCTGGGGCTGTGGGTCAGGGCGCCGGCCAGGAGGTCGATTCGCCCCTCTAGCAGGGCGTCCAGCCGGTTGGACTCGGCGAGAACCCTCGGTTCCAGCCCCACCCCCAGCACGTCGGCGATCTCGGCCAGATAGTCCAGGTCGTACCCGAGGAGCCGGCCGGTGCCCCGGTCCCGGTAACTGAACGGCGGCGCGTTGTCCGTGACCCCCACGACCAGAACACCGCGTTTCTTCACGGCTTCAAGGCCGTCCGCGGCGTAGGCCCCGGCCGCGACCACGAGGGTCAAGCCCGTCACGAAAGCCACGATCGGCTTTTTCCATGAGATCATGTCCTTCTCCTTCTCCGCCCAGCCGGGCGGTCGTCAGCGCACGAATCCGTGCTCCAGGTTCAGGATCGATTGGCGCTCCCCGATGTAGTCGTTGAACCCGGCCTCGAAATCGAAGGTCAGGCCCACCTGCACCCGGTGCTCCCGGTCGAACCCCACGGCCCTGACCAGGTCCGCCGACCGGCCAGTGTACCGGTACTGGGCCACCGCTGCCACACCGTCACCCAGCCGGTACTGGAACGTGGGGACCACGCTCCACTCGCCGTCCCCCTCCTGCGTGTACCGCTTGTACGCGCCGGTCAGGCCCGCCTTCCACCGCAGGAGTTGGAACGTGCTCTTGCGGAAGTTCACCGCCCCCACCACCGAGACCGACCGCGCCAGGGCGCGGGTGCGCACGGTGCCGAGCCCTTCGTCCCCGGCGCCCAGGTCGTAGATCGCCTGGGCCATGGCCTCCCAGTGGTCGGCCGGGTCCAGGGTGAGGTTCACCACGCCCCCGGCCACGAACGCGTTCTTCCACGCGCCACCGTCCACGTCCACCCGCTGCACGTCCCAACCCACGCCCGCCTGGCGCACCCGGCCCGAGAACTTGAGGGCGGCGGGCACGGTGCGCTGGAACTGGACGCCCCCACCGTTGACGTCGAACCCGTCTTTCACCGAGCCGTCGTCCTCGGTCTCGGTGCGCTGGGCCAGGTAGAACGTGCCGGCCAGGTACTGCCGGGGCGCGAACAGGTCCACGGCCAGGTGGTTTCCGAACTGCTGATACTCCTCGGTGTTCGAGTTGGACAGGCCGTTGGTCGTCTCGGTGAACCAGAGGAGGTCGTCGTCGCGCAGGGTCGGAAACTCCACCAGGTAGTTGCGCAGCTTGGTGCGTCCGAGTTCGATGCGGTAGTTGCGGTCCCACAGGAACGCGAACACGTGGTGGTAGTACACCGTGTCCGCGAAGTCCGCGTCGGGGTCGGGGAACTCCAGCCCCAGCACCGCCCCCCCCACGCTCTGGTCGAACAGGCGCTTGTCGAACCGCACCAGAAGGCTCGAGTCGGCCACGTCCACGTCCGCCGTGTCCTCGTCGTCCCGTCCCTGGCCGTACGCCCGGCCCAGGTCGAGGGTCGAGATCAACCGCCCGCCCACCGTGATCCGGGGCGCGACGTCGGCTCCCACGTCTGCGGCCCACGCCGCAGCAGAGGCGAAAAGCGCCCCCAGCAGCACCAACCCCGGCAGCGCCCTTCCCGTTGCGTCGTTCATCGGTGTCGTCCTCCCGTCCGGTCGGTTGCTACTCGTCCAGGGCCACCCGCGGCACATACGGCCCGTCCAGATCCTCGTAGGCCAGCACCGTGAGCATGCCCCCGGGGTAGATGCCGTTGTTGGTGACCCGCCGGGTGTCGTGGTCGTGGAACGTCCAGTAGCCCGGGTTGTCGCCGTACACCACGATGTCAGCGGTCTTGCCCGGCGACACCCGCACCGTGTTCTGCCAGACCGGTTCGGGCAGGTCGTTGCCGTCTTCGGCCACGATGTAGAACTGGTGACCGTGCAGGTGCATGTAGTGCTCTAGTTGGCCCGCGTTGATCAGGCGGATCCGGATCCACTCGTCCCGGCGGATCAACAGGGGCTCCGTGTCGGGGTAGCACTTGCCGTTGATCCCGAAGAAGTTGAAGTCCAGGCCGGCCCGCCCCTCGCCCGCCACCCGCTGCGTGGTGTACGGCGGGATGTACCCGCTCTCCAGCGCCCGTTCGAACTGTTCGTGGGTCTTGAATACCCCCTGGGTCTCGGCGTCGAGCTTTCCGATCTTCATCAGGAGCATGCGCTCCTTCATCCGGCGGAGCATCGCGTTGAGTTCGGAGCGCATGAAGTTCAGGTCCCAGCTCTCCAGGATCAGGGTGTAGTCCCGGGTGTAGGGAAACCGCCGCCGGATCGGGTCGTCGGGCTTTTCCACGATGAACGCGCCGTGCATGCCCGACTGCATGTGGAGCAGGGTCCCGAAATGGCAGTGGTAGAACCGGGTGCCCGCGGGCCGGGCCTGGAACCGGTACACGAACGTCTGGCCGGGACGGACCGGGTCCTGGGTCACCCACGGCACGCCGTCCATGGTGTAGGGCACGTCCAGTCCGTGCCAGTGGATCGTGTGCATCAGTTCGGTGCGGTTCTTGAAACGGACCTTGACCCAGTCGTTCTCCATCACCCGGATCGTGGGGCCGGGCACCGCTCCGTTGAACGCGAGCATGTGGGCCTCGACCCCGGTCACCGGGGTGTGACGCGCGATCTGCAGGTCGATGTCGTACGTCAGGTACGCCACCTCGTCGTCCGCCGGCGCCCCGGTGGGTTCCACCACCTCGGGCAGGCCGTGCATCGGCCGCTCCACGGTCCGCCCCCCGGCCGGGAGGGGCTGCTGGTGCCCCGGGTCCGGAGTGGTTGCGGGCGACAGGGGGCGGGGCGCGATCGATGCCACGCGAGCGGCCGGCGCGGTCCGGGGCAGGGCGGCCTCGGCCCGGGTGGCCAGCTCTGCCGCAGCGGTTCCCGCAGCCACGGCCAGGCCGGTCTTCAGAAAGGTCCGTCGTTCCACACCGTCACCCATGGGGGTCCTCCTGTCTCGTGAGCCGTTGCCCGGTGTTCGGGGACCCTAACCTCCTGCAACGGATTGTCAACAGTCTTGACGCCCGGTCCTGCGGGTCTACCGGGATGCGGAAAAACCCCGTCCGTGGGTTTTTCCGCGACGGCCTCTCGGGGACGGCCCCGTCGGGGTCTTCAAAATCACTCGGCTTTTCAAACCTCGTGATTTGGCGCCCCTTCCGTGGGGCGCGTAGCAGGTTGCTTTTTCCGCAACCCGCTACAATGCAGGAGCCGTGCCGGCTGGCCCGGAGCCGGCACGCCCGGAAACAGGGCGGTGCCGTGGCGATTGCGGGAAAGCGGTGTACGATATCCCCCAGTCCTGTCCCCTGCCCGCTGTCGGGGCGGGCACGATCGTTGAATACATAACCGGGGTGACGGATCCATCGAGGACCCGGACCACGGATCGGAGGTGTCCCATGTTGAAGAAGACGACCTGCACCCTGCTGCTCGCTGCCGCCCTGTTCGCAGCCCCTCCCCTGCCGGTGCCAGCCGGCCGGGGCGCCTGGCTGGGCCCGGCTCCTGCCGCGGCCTCCGACGACTACCTGGTCCAGACCACGTTCGCCGTTCGCCAGATGGAGATCCAGATGCGCCGGTTCACCAGCCGGGCGTCCGAGGTGGACACGTTGACCCGGTGCTCGTTCGAAAAGGGGCGCCGGGAGTACTACCGGGCGAGGGAGGCCCTGTTGGCCAAGGTGGAGCGGGCCAAAAAGAGCCCCGAGGCCGCGTCCTGGCTCAAGACCGAGATCGAGGCGGACCTGAAACGTCTCCAGAAAACCTACGAAAGGGCGATCTCGTGTTACCGCTAGGACAAGCGGCACGGACGTGGACGGCAACGGTCGCCGTCGCCGCAGGACTGCTGCTCGCGGGCGCGCTGCCGGGCCGGGCCCAGCCCGACCCCCAGGTGCGGGTGGTGGTCGAAAGCACCCGGGCCAGGATCTCCGGGATCCGGGTGGTCCGTGGGCAAGGCAGCCTGTCCGTGCAGGGCCGGGCGACCCGGAACAGCAGCAGCCTGGTGCGCCACCGGATCGAACTGGTCCTGACCGGCCCGGACGGCTCGGTGCTCGCAGCGGCGTGCACCGAGCCGCGCCGGTCCAGCAGGAGGGGGCGGCAGACCACGTCCTTCCGCGCCCGCATCCAGCTGCCCGATCCGCCCCCGGCCGGCAGCGTGCTCCGCATCCGGGACGCGGCCTCACCGTGTCCCCACACCGGCCGCTGAACGCCGACCCCTACCAGGATGCTGAAAACCCCCTCCATGGGTTTTTCAGCCACGACCTCTCGGGGACGGCCCCGTGGCTCGCCCCTTCCATGGGGTTCGCCCGTTGGGCGTTTCTACGAAACGTCCGATTCCGCCATCCTGCGGAATCGTCGATGCCTTTCAAATCACTCGGGTTTTAAGCTCTCGTGATTTGGCACCCCCTCCGTGGGGTGCTAGCAGGCCGCTTTTTCAGCGGCCTGCTACGCCCCCGCTCCTGGCGGCGGCCCCTCGTACGTCTCCAGGAACGCCCAGAACGCCCGGAGCAACCGGCTGTCCAGCTTGGTGCCGGCCATCGCGTCCATCGCCCGGCGCACCCCGTCGGCGTCCAGGGGAGCCTTGTACGGACGCTCCGACAGGAGCGCGTCGTAGGTGTCCGCGATCGCCAGGACCCGGCCGGGCAGCGGAATCTGGGCGCCCTGGAGCCCCTCCGGGTACCCCGTGCCGTCCACGTTCTCGTGGTGCACGGCGGCGTAGCGGACCACCTTTTCGAACCCGATGGGCGCCAGGATCTTCTCCGCGATCCGGGGGTGCTCCATGATCATGGCCCGCTCCTCGTCGGTCAGGGTCTCGGGCTTGAGGAGCACGTCGTCGCGGACACCGATCTTCCCGATGTCATGGACGATCCCCGCCAGGTACAGGGAACGGACATCTGCGGCCGGCAGGCCCAGGTGCCGCCCGAACGCCGCAGCCAGAGCCGCCACCCGGCGGGAGTGGGCCAGGGTCGTGGGATCCCGGGCCCCCAGGGTCTCGGCGAGGGCCGCCACGGCGGTGCCGATCCGCTGGCGTTCGCTGCTGCGCCTGACGCGCTCGGCCTTGCGTTCGGCCCTGCGTTCGAGCATCACCAGGACGCCGGCGACCGCCGCCAGCACGAGGAAACTGCCCATCTCGCCGACCTGGTCGACCCGTTCCGGCGTTCCAGGCGCCCAGTTCAGCCACACGTGGAAGGCGTAGATTCCGACCGAAACCGCTGCCACGGCCGCCGCCCCCACCGGCCCAAACCAGATCGCGCCGGCGACGATCGGGATGAAGTAGAGCTTCCGGAAAAAGACGTGGCCCGCGTGGGCCCAGTGGCCCACGGTCGCCGTGGAGAAGTGCAGCAGGCTGACACCGAGCAGCAACGCCCCCAGGGCGACCAGCTTCCGCGTCGGGTTCCCTGGAGCGTCCACGGCCACGGGGTCCGTCACACGGACAGCCGCCGCAGGCGCAACGCGTTGGCAACCACGGACACCGAACTGAAGCTCATGGCCGCAGCCGCGATCATCGGGCTCAGGAGCACGCCGAACGCCGGGTACAGGACCCCCGCGGCCACCGGCACCCCGAGGGCGTTGTACGCGAACGCCCAGAACAGGTTCTGGCGGATGTTGGCCATGGTGGCCCGGCTCAGGACCCGGGCCCTCACGATGCCCCGCAGGTCGCCCTTCACCAGGGTCACCCCGGCGCTCTCCATGGCCACGTCCGTGCCGGTGCCCATGGCGATGCCCACGTGGGCCTGGGCAAGGGCCGGGGCGTCGTTGATGCCGTCTCCGGCCATGGCCACGAACCGCCCGTCCCGCTCCTGGAGTTCCTTGACCACCCGGGCCTTGTCCTCGGGAAGCACTTCGGCCACCACGTT
This sequence comes from Deferrisomatales bacterium, assembly GCA_024277875.1. GTDB lineage: Bacteria > Desulfobacterota > Deferrisomatia > Deferrisomatales > Deferrisomataceae > JAJRUI01. The sequence continues at coordinate 14,958 of JAJRUI010000009.1, read as the reverse complement.
GTCCAGGCCGAGGCGCGCAGCCACGGCGCGGGCCGTGGTGGCGCTGTCGCCGGTGAGCATCACGATCCGGATCCCCTCCCCGTGGAGTTGGCGGATCGCTTCGGGCGTGGTCTCCTTGATCGGATCGGCCACGCCCAGCAAGCCGGCCGGCCGGCCGTCCACGGCCACGAACATCGCGGTCTGGCCCTCGGCTCGCAGCGCCTCGGCTCGCCCCGCCAGCGCCCCCGGGTCGATCCCGAGATCCTCCAGGAGCCTGCGGGTACCCAGGGCCACCCTCGCCTCTCCAACCCGTCCGGTCACCCCCTTGCCGGTCACCGACGCGAACTCGTCCACCGGGGCCAGTTCCACCCCGCGCTCCTCCGCGCCCGCCACGATCGCAGCGGCCAGGGGATGCTCGCTGCCCCGCTCCAGGCTTGCGGCCAGGCCCAGGAGGCGGTCCACCGCCAGGTCGCCCACCGTCTCGACCGCCACCAGGCGGGGCTTGCCCTCGGTCAGCGTGCCGGTCTTGTCCACCACCAGGGTGTCCACCTTGCGCAGGTGCTCGATCGCCTCCGCGTTCCGGAACAGCACGCCCACCGTGGCGCCCTTGCCCGTGGCCACCATGATCGACATGGGGGTGGCCAGGCCCAGGGCGCACGGACACGCGATGATCAGCACGGCCACCGCGTTGATCAGGGCGTGGGCCAGGCGGGGATCGGGGCCCAGCGCCGCCCACACGGCGAACGTGATCACGGCCGACCCGATCACCGCGGGCACAAAGTACCCGGCCACCTGGTCCGCGAGCTTCTGGATCGGGGCCCGGCTGCGTTGGGCCGCGGCCACCATGCGCACGATCTGTGCGAGCAGGGTCTCGGCTCCCACCCGCCGCGCCTCGATGACCAGCGAACCCGTGCCGTTGACCGTGGCGCCGGTCACGGCGTCGCCGGCAGCCTTCTCCACCGGGATCGGCTCGCCGGTGATCATGGACTCGTCCACGGTCGAGCGGCCGTCCACCACCACGCCGTCCACGGGCACCTTCTCCCCGGGCCGCACCCGTAACCGGTCGCCCGGCTGGACTTGGTCCAGGGGAACGTCCTGTTCGGTCCCGTCGGGCAGGATCCGGCGGGCGGTCTTCGGCGCGAGGCCCAGCAATGCCCGGATCGCCGCTCCGGTCTGGCTGCGGGCCTTCAGTTCGAGCACCTGGCCGAGGAGCACCAGGGTCACGATCACGGCCGCGGCCTCGAAGTACACCGCCACCCGGCCGTCCGCACCGCGCAGGGACGCGGGGAACACACCCGGGAACAGGGTGGCCACCACGCTGTACCCGTAGGCCACCCCGACCCCGAGCCCGATCAGGGTGAACATGTTCAGGCTGCGGTTGCGCACCGATTGCACGGCCCGCACGAAGAACGGCCACGCCCCCCACAGCACCACGGGCGTGGTGAGCACCAGTTCCATCCACCCGAGGACCCGGGGCGACGCGACCCCTTCGAGGGGGCGACCGGGAAGGATGTCGGCCATCGCCACCAGGAACACCGGCACGGTCAGGGCAGCGCTCGTCCAGAATCTGCGGCGCATGTCCGCCAGTTCCGCGTTCCCCTCGGGCTCGGCAGACGGGGTCCGGGGTTCCAGGGCCATTCCGCAGATCGGGCACGCGCCAGGCTCGGCCCGGACCACCTCGGGGTGCATCGGACACACGTACTCGGCCGAGCCGGCTTCCGGAAGGGCGGGTACCACGGGTTCCAGGGCCATTCCGCACTTGGGACACGAACCCGGCCCGCTGGCCGTCACCTCGGGATGCATCGGACAGGTGTAACCGCCCGGCGCCTCTCCCGCCTCCTCTGGTTCGGCCACCCGTGCGTCCGGCGAAAGGAAGGCGGCCGGGTCGGCCCTGAACTTTTCGAGACACCGGCTGCTGCAGAATCGGACGGTTCGCCCCCCGTGCTCCAGGCGATGCTGCGCGTCGGGGGCGACGGCCATGCCGCATACGGGGTCCAGTTGGTCTGGGGACGCAACGGACTCGGGGTGGTGTAGGTCGTGGGTCATGGGCGGAGACTCCTTCGTTTGCAGCCCGGCGCAGGGGTCGGCCGGAGGGGGCGGCTCGAACAGGAGCAAGGCCCGTTCCACGAGAAAAGCCCGGACAGCCGCGGAATAAGGGCAAAACGTGTAGGCTATCCCACGCCTTGTGCAGAATAGTCTACATGCCCACAGCGCTTTCACCGTTCGAAAGCGGCCCGGCGCGACCCCCGCCCCCTCCATCTAAACCAGGGGTCGTGCCGCGTCAAACGCGTGGGGACCGGCCGGGGCCCCCGAAAAGCACACAAACACAAGTAAATCCATCTGGCAGCAGGCCAGAAATGTCTATCTTGACGATGCGAAAATCGGGTGACATCCTTGTCACACCCGTTTGGTCCCGTCCCGTCCACTTCGCCCCGGGGAGATCCCCACGATGTCCGTCGACCCGTCCGAGTTCTACACGCCCAAGGTGATCGACGCCCAACTCACGGGGATGATCAAGACCGTGGGGGAGAACAAGTACTCCGCCCGCCTGAAGGTCCCGGCTGGCATCCTCACCGCAGGCCTCCTCGAGTCCCTCGCACGCCTTTCCAGGGCGTACGGCCGGGGCGAGGTGTATCTCACGGCCCGTCTCGGGGTGGAGATACCCGGGATCTCGGGGGACCGGTTCCCGGAAATCAGCCGCGCCCTGGCAGACGCGGGCGTGTCCCTGGCCGGGTGCGGCCCGAGGATGCGGACCACCGTGGCGTGCAAGGGCACGGTGTGCCCTCACGGCAACCTCGACACCTTTCAGCTCGCCTGGGAGATCGAACGGCGGTTCAACGACGGCGCGGTGCTGCCCCACAAGTTCAAGGTGGCCGTGGCCGGGTGCGCGTCCACGTGTTCCAAGCCCCAGCTCAACGACGTGGGCCTGGTGGGGGTGGCCGAGCCGGCGGTCCGCGCGGAGGCGTGCACCGGGTGCAGCGTGTGCGTGGAGGCGTGCCACCTGGACGCCGTCCGGATCGTGGACGGAAAGGCCGTGATCGACCGCGCCGGGTGCGTGGCCTGCGGCGACTGCGCCAAGGCCTGCCCCCTGGCAGCCATGGACACGCCCCGGACGGGCCTTCACCTGTTCGCCGGCGGGCGGTGGGGCCGGGAGCGCCAAGTCGGCATCCGGATCGCCGAGTTCCTGGCCGGGGAGGAGGCCCTGGACGCGGTGGGCCGGATCAAGGCGTGGTACCGGGACAACGGGGCGCGCAAGGAGCGTCTCGGCCAGACCGTTCTCCGCGCCGGCGTGGGGCGGTTCCAGGCGGCGGTGCTGGGGGGGCTGCCCCGTGAGAAGTGGACCCGGATCACCCCCGAGGCCGAGGCCGGGTTCCGGGTGATGCGGTAAGGAAGGCCGGACGGCTCGAACGCCGGGCACGGTGAGCCGTGACCCGGGCTCGGGCGCGTCACGGGGCCGCCCCCGAGAGACCGTCGCTGAAAAACCCATGGACGGGGTTTTTCAGCACCCTGGTAGGGGAGGTAGCATCCATGAGCGCTGAGAGCGCGGCCATTCTCGACATCACCGGCGAAGTGTGCCCCATGACCCTGGTCCGGGTGCGCATGGCCCTGGACGAGGTCGGGCCCGGGGGCGTGCTCCGGATCCTCATGGCCGCGGGCGAGCCCGTGGCGAGCATCCCGAGGACCCTCAAGGACGAGGGGCACGAACTCCTTGCCGTGGAACGCCGCGGGGACGCGTTCTCGGTGACGGTGAGGAAGAGACCGTGACCCTCACCGACGCCGAGATCCTGCGGTACTCCCGCCAGATCATCCTGCCCCAGGTGGGCGGCGCGGGCCAGGAGAGGATCCGGAAGGGCCGCGTTCTGGTGGTGGGAGCCGGGGGCCTGGGGTCTCCCGCCCTCCTCTACCTGGCCGCCGCCGGCGTGGGCACGGTGGGGGTGTGCGACCACGACGTGGTGGACTCCACGAACCTGCAGCGCCAGGTGATCCACGCCACCCCGGACCTGGGCCGGGCCAAGGTGGACTCGGCCGCAGACGCCGTTCGGCACCTGAACCCGGGGGTCGCGGTGGTCCGTCACCCCGTGCGGCTCACGGCGTCCAACGCACCGGGGATCCTCACCGGCTACGACGCCGTGGTGGACGGCACCGACACGTTCGCCTCCAAGTTCCTGGTGAACGACGCGTGCGTGGCCGCGGACGTGCCGTACGTGTTCTCGGGGATCCTGGGGTTCGAGGGGCAGCTCCTCACCGTGGTCCCGGGCCGGGGTCCGTGCTACCGGTGCTTCTTCCGGGAGCCCCCGCCCCCCGGGTCGGTGCCCACCTGCGCCCAGGCCGGCATCTTGGGGCCGGTTGCGGGAGCGCTGGGCAGCCTCCAGGCCCTGGAGGTGCTCAAGCTGCTGCTGGGGGTTGGGGAACTCCTGGTGGGACGGCTCGTGCTGTTCGACGGCCTTTCCCTGTCGTTCCGGGAAGTCGGGCTCGAGCGGGATCCCCGGTGCCCGGCCTGTGGCGACCCGGAGCACCGCCGGCCGCTGGCGGACGAGGCGGCCGGAGGCTGCACGCGGTGAGCGGCCCGCCGCTCCGGGGAGGGGAGGAAAAAGCGGTACGGGCACGCTGCATACACCACCCGCAGGGTGCTGGCAGACCCCGTCCAGGGGGTGCACCGCTGGCTGCTTTTGCAGCGGCCTGCCCGACGAGACCGTGTTGGGGCCGGAAAGGAGGGAGGATGGGCGGCAGCGCGAAAGAACACCGGGCCCTGTTGCTGGCGGCAGTCATGGCCGTACTGGCGACGGTGTCACCGCTCCCCGGGCAGGCCCGTACGGACGAGGTGCTCCGCAGGGTGGCGGTGGGATCCGTGCCCGAGGGGTTCCAGGAGGAGCCGGTGGACGACGCCCGGGGGGCGGCCCGGTACGTGACGGCGTACATCCGGGCCCTGGGACTCGAGGGAGTCCGGGTGCACCGGGTGGTGGCGACCCCGGACCGCTACTTCGTGTACGTGCGGGAGACCGACGGGGAGCGGGAGGCGTTCGCCCTGGAGGTCCGGCCCGACGGCGCGCTCCGCGCCAAGCGGTTCCCGGGGATGTACCCGGAGATGATGTGGAACCAGAAGTACGGGCACCGGGCCCGCCGGGACCCCCGCCGCATACAGGAACCCGTACCCTTGGCCGAGGCACGCCAGCGCTCGCGCGAGGCCGTGGCAGCCGCTGGCCTGGTACCGGGCCCCCCCCTTGTGTACCACGGCTACGCGCTCTTCCCCCTCCTGGACGCGCAGGACCGCCTGGTGGGGGAGGCGGCGGTGGACCGGTTCGGGGGCGACGTGGTGTGGGCCCGGTTCCCCGAAGGGCCCGTCCGAACGGTCGAAATCCCGCTGGGCCGCGGGCACCAGGGCCCGGCTGGCAGAAGCCGGGGAGACTAGCAAGATGCGGAAAAACCCCATCCGTGGGTTTTTCCGCAACCTGCTAGCGCCCGTCCAGGGCCCGATCCAGGTCCTCCCACAGGTCGCCCGGGTCCTCCAGGCCCACCGACAGGCGCAGGAGCCCCGGGGTGATGCCCAAGGCCAGGCGGTGCTCCGGGGGCATGGCGGCGTGGGACATGGCCCACGGGTACGACAGGATCGACTCCACCCCCCCGAGGCTCACGGCAACAGCCGGGATCCGCACCGCGCGCAGGGCCTCCAGGGCCCGGTCCCCGGACCCCACGTCGAAGCTCACCACGGCCCCGGGGCCCGAGGCCTGGCGTCGGTGCACGCCGGCGCCGGGGTGGCCGGGGAGCCCGGGGTAGAACACCCGTTCGACCCCCGGGTGGCCCACCAGGCGGCGGGCGAGGTCTGCGGCCGCCTGCTCCTCGGCGTCGAACCGGGCCTTCAGGGTCTTGATCCCCCGCAGCAGGAGCCACGCGTCGTGGGGGGAGAGCACGCCCCCCAGGGCGTTCTGCAGGTACTTCACCTGCTCGGCCAGGCCGGGTTCCCCCACCACCACGACCCCGGCCATGAGGTCGCTGTGGCCCCCGAGGAACTTGGTGGCGCTGTGGACCACCACGTCGGCCCCCAGGTCCAGGGGGCGCTGGCGAAGGGGGGTCATGAAGGTGTTGTCCACCACCGAGAGCACCCCGCGCTCCCGCGCCAGGGCGCAGGCCCGGGCCAGGTCGGTGATCCGGAGAAGCGGGTTCGACGGGGTCTCGAGCCACAGCATCCGGGTCCCGGGCCTGAGGCCCGCTTCGATCTCGGCCGGGTCCGTGGCGTCCACGAACGTTGCGTCGACCCCGAACCGGGAGAACAGCCCCGTGAGTGCCCGGTAGGTGCCGCCGTACAGGTCCCGGGTGGTGAGCACGTGGTCCCCCTGGCCCAGCAGCGCCAGCACGGTGGTGATCGCGGCCATGCCCGAGGCGAACGCGAACCCGGCCGTGCCCCCCTCCAAGTCGGCCACGAGGGACTCCACGGCCCCCCGGGTCGGGTTGCCCGAGCGGGAGTAGTCGTAGGGCCCCGGGCTCGCCGGGTCCGGGTGGTGGAAGGTGCTCGCCATCACGACGGGCACCCCCAGGGCGCCGGTGGCGGGGTCCACCTCGGCGCGCCCCCCCACGAGGCGGGTCGCCGGGCGGGTCTTTCGATCGCTCATGGGCTGCCTCCATCGAGGGCCTGGTCCAGATCCTCGATCAGGTCGTCCGGGGCCTCCAGGCCCACCGAGAGTCTCACCAGGTCGTCGGTGACGCCCATGCGCGCACGCACGTCCGGGGGGATGTCGCAGTGGGTCTGGCGGCTCGGCACGGTCACCAGGGACTCCACCCCCCCCAGGCTCTCGGCAAAGGTGACGAGGCCGAGCCGCTCCAGGAACGCGTCGAGCCGGTCGGCCGAGCGAAGCCGGAAGCTCACCATCGCCCCGAACCCCGTGGCCTGCCGGGCCAGCAGGGCCTGGCCGGGGTGGTCGGGGAGCCCCGGGTAGTAGACCCGGGCCACCCCGGGGTGTTCCGCCAGGGCCCGGGCCACCTCCAGGGCGCTGCGGGCCTGGCGCTCGAGCCGCACGGCCAGGGTCTTGAGGCTGCGGACGAGGAGCCACGAGGTCTGGGGATCCAGCACCGCCCCCACGGAGTTGTGCACCTGCGCCAGCCGGTCGGCCAGGTCCTGGTCGCCGGCCACCACGCACCCGGCCAGGAGGTCGTTGTGGCCCCCCAGATACTTGGTGGCGCTGTGGATCGCCAGGTGGGCGCCCAGGTCCAGGGGCCGCTGGAAGTAGGGGGTGAGGAACGTGTTGTCCACGGCGAGCCACACCCCGCGGCTGCGGGCGAGCCCGGCCAGGGCCGGCAGGTCGGCCACTTTGAGCAGGGGGTTGGTGGGCGACTCCACCAGGAGCATTCGGGTGCGGGGGGTCAGCGCCGCCTCCACCGCCCCGGTGTCGCAGGTGTCCACGTACGACGCCTCCAGCCCGTGGCGCCGCAGCACCTCCTCGAGCACCCGGTAGGTGCCGCCGTACAGGTCGTCGGACACCACCAGGTGGTCGCCGCCCTGGAGGAGCAGCAACACCGTGGTGAGCGCAGCCATGCCCGAGGCGAACGCGAACCCGGCCGCGCCCCCCTCCAAGTCGGCCAGGGCCCGCTCCAGCACCGAGCGCGTGGGGTTGGCGGTGCGGGAGTAGTCGAACCCGGTGGTCCGGCCGAGCCCGGGGTGGGCGAACGTGGCGCTGGGGTGGATCGGGGTGCTCACCGCGCCCGTGGCCGGGTCGGTCCCGAGCCCCGCGCGAACGAGCCGGGTCTCCATCTTCATCGCTGCTTCCTCCGAGCCGCCCGCTCGGGGCACCGGGGCCGAGGGAAGGGGTCGAGGCTTCGCCGGTGCCGCACCCGCACTCCCGAGCATTGGGACCCATACCGCCCCCAGAACGGGGAAGGGTACACGGTTCCCCCGGAACAGGGTATCCGGAAAGCGCGGGATCACGGCGGACGCCTCGGGATCCCGGCCAGGGTCTCGCCGCCCTTCCCAGTCCGCTGCCGGCAACCGGTTTCAGATATAGTACTCGGGCTCCCGGACCTCCCGGCCGTACCGCACCCGGTTCCACAGCCGCTCATGGGCGAAATAGGCCGCGAACTTGATCAGGGTGTCCACGAGCCCGATCGTGGCGGCGAACTCACCCCGGCCGGTGGCCGCATACACGATCGCCGTGGTGATCAGGGTGGCGACGAAACGCCACGACAGGGCCTTGGCGAGACTGCGTCGGGTGGTTTCCATGGGGAGGCCGTGTTCGCGTCAAGGGTCCGCCACGGGAGCAGCCGGGGTGGGTCCTGTATATACACTTATATGATCAAGAAAACAAGCCAAGAGGCTGTATTATACCACACAATAAACATATGTATTAGCCGTCCAGTACCCTCCCCCCACCGGGGGCAGGACGGCACCGCGCAACGGCGTCACGAGTGTCCGGCGAGACCACGGGAGACAGCGCCCGGCGATCCCGGCAGAACCGCCGACGAACAGCCCTGGCAGGGCTCGGGCAGGGACGGAACAGGGAGCGCGCGGCGTGCCAACGGCCCGCCTACGGCCGGGCGGACGTCCCGGGCACGGACAGATACCCCTTGCTGGACCCGTCCGCCTTGTCGTTGAGGAGCAGCACGACCCGGTTTTCGAACAGCGCAAAGTCCAGCACGAACGCCTCCACCGGCGCGTACGGCCGCTCCACCCGCAACCCGCTGCCGTCCCGGACGATGCGGACCACGGCGTCGGCCCCGGACGGGGTCCCCACCAACGGTACCCCCGCCGTCCGGCCAAAACGCACCGTGTAGATCCGGCCGTCGTCCGCCACCACCCTTCGGGGGACGGGCAGATACCGTTCGTACACCCGGTCTTCTTTCTCGAAACCAGACCGGAACTCGGGGTTCTCCAGGCGCACGGCCACCTCCGGCCCCCGGGGCGACCCGAGATCGTCGGGCACCGTGCCGCTGGCCAGCGGGTTCCCGTCGGCAGCCAACAGGGCGGGCCGCCTGCCGTCGCGCCACGCGATCCACTCACCCCCGGCCAGGGGCGTTGCCGACAGCAACCACTCCCCCTTGGCCCACGGGACCGGATCCGGGGAGAGCCGGTACCCGTCCGGCCCCGCCCTCACCTCCTGGACCGGGCCGGCATGGAGTTCGTGCCTCCCCCGCGCCTGCGCGTACAGTCGCCCCCCTGCGAACCGGAGAAACGATTTCAGGTCGGAGCTCCGAACCACCCACCGGCCGTCTTCCCAGCCCAGCACCCATCCGTGGAGACGGGAGTCGACCCCGTCGTAGATCCCCTGCACGTCCTCGACCCACACCGCGGCCACCTCGGGGACGCCGTCACCGTCCAGGTCGCCAGACGACACCCGTACGGCTCGGGACGGCCGCACCGGAACCGGCCAGGAGGTGATCTCCTCCACCCGCCCCCCGATCCACCGCACGAGTGCGACCCGATCGTCGAACTGGAGGACGACCTCGAGGGCTCCGTTCGCCCCTTCGGCAAACGCGGCCACGGACGCGGCCGGGGCATCGAGGGAGATCGTGGTCGGGGCAACGCGAACCGGCAGGGGCGCTGTAACGGCAGGGGGGAGAGAAGCGTCCGCCGGGGCGCCGATCTCGAACGCGAGCACCGCCCCGTCCCCGGCACGGCGCACCGCCACGACCGGCACGTCGCCGCGGAACCTCAGATCGAGGATCAGCCCCTCGTCAGCCACCGCGTCCACAGGGCCCGGGACGACCTTATACCCCTCGGCCAGCAGCAGCGACAACAGTTCCTGGACGTCGGGAGACCCCATCGGGTCGGCCAGGGGGGTCCGGAGCGTGACGATCCGGGCGCCGTCCCATCCCCGGAGCACCTCCATCGCCGACGGCCACAGGCGGGCAGCCCCTGCGGCGGCCGAAGCGACGAGAACGGCGATGCAGACGAGCAACAGACGGCAGGCGCGCACCATGGGAGAATCCTTTGAGAGAAGGCACCGATCCGGACCGCCTCGATCGTAGCAGATCCCGGCGCGGCCGACACGCGGGGCCCCACGGGGCCCCGCGCAACCGCCGAACGCCGTAAAAGATCAATACGCCCAGGCAAAGGTCAACATGTTCAACCACGCCGTGTCGCTGGCGTCGACCTGGTCTTCGATGCCGCTGCCCGGAACGAACGCCGACACGATGTTGTCGATCGAGAAGTTCTTGGAGAACCGGTACTTGAGCTGGAGGTCCAGGGTTGTGCCGGCGTACTTGTCCACGTCCTCGCCGGGGTCCTTGACGTTCTCCAGGTTCCCCGTCTTGTCGTACCAGATGAAGAACACCTGGGTCTTGTAAGACAGGTTGGACACCACCGTGCCCAGGTCGCCCTTGGCGCCGACGGCGACCAGGCGCTGGCCCGGGTTGTTCCCGGACCCCCCGTTGCCGATGCCGCCGTACACGTTTCCACCCACGGCACGCTCGGGAGCGTACGCGTACAGGGAGGCGCCGTACGGGCTGGCCCCGGAAGCCAGGTGTTCACCGAGGATGTTGCCGTCCATGCCCATCAACGGCGTGAACCGGCCGATGTCGGTGATCCCCACGAACCCGTTGACGTCGTCGTCGTCCTTGTCGTCGTCACCCCGGGTGTACCGCAGCGCCACGTAGGGGCTGAACGCCTTGCTCACGGGCACCTCCAGGCCGGCGAACGCGGCCCACGACGAGATGTCGGGCCCCCCGTCCTTGAACTCGCCGCTGGCGCCGATCACTTCGAAGCTGGGCGTCACCGGCCCGATCTGGCCGAGTCCCTCGATGCCGTAGTACGTGACCTTGGCCTGCTTGGCCCAGTTGTCGCTGTACGCGACCAGGGGGCTCAGGGTCACCTTGCCGGCGCCGGTGTCGAAGCTTCCGTTGAGCTTGGCCGAGTATACCCGCCAGTCTCCGGCTTTCCAGTTGTCGTTGGTCGCGATCTTATCGTTGTTCTGGATCGGCATGTACAGCACTTCGTAGCTGAACTGTTCGGACAGCTTGCCTCGCAGGCCGAGGAACGGGTGGTCGTCGCCGTAGAGCAGGCCGCCCGTTTTCAGGTCCAGGTACCGGATGTCCCATCCGGCCTCCAACTCGAACATGGGAGAAAAGGCGTACAGGAATTCGGCCCGCTCGATCCCGAACTCCCCGCCCGCGTTCGGCTGGTTCTCCTTCGTCGCCCCCACGTAGAACGAACGGTCGCCGTTGTCCTTGTTCATGATCACGTCGGCCTCGGCGATCATCTTGATCTTCCACGCGTCGCCGGACGCCTTCCAGCCGAGCCGCAGTTCTGCCCGCATGTGTTCGCCCGACGCCCATCCCCCCTCGTTCAGGGCCGGGGCGTCGCTCTTGTCCCCGTCGAAATCGAAGTTCTTGTAGAAGGTCGGCTTGATCTTGGCCGTACCGAAGAAATCCACGGCTGCGACGGCGGGAGCGGACAGGACGACCGTTCCCACGGCAGCAAGTGCCAGCAAGCGAAAGACAGCCTTCATGTGTCTTCTCCTCTTTGGTGTTCTCGCGATGACCGGGTTGTGTGCCGGGCGCCGGAACCTTCACCTCCTTTCTTCTGTGCCACGGCGCTGGTTTGGGCCCAGACGGGCCGTTCGTCGGGATCCGTCGCGGCCTGCCAGGCCCGGGCGGGCGCGGCAAACCCGCGGACGGAGCGCAGACTATCGGACACACCTGTAGAACTGTCTCCAGGCCCCGGGGCCACCGCCCGGAGACGCCGCCCGCTGCGAACCGGCGGAGCCGCGCTTTTTCGAGCGCAAAGGCTGCTCCAGAGCACGAACGGGCGGCACAAGGCATCCGACTTGCAGGAAGAGTGCCTCGGGAGTCGCGAACAACCGATTCCCGTTCCTCCTGTGGACGGGGGAGGGGTCTGGTCCACCCCTCCCCCGTTCTTTTCCGTTTTCCGGGGTTCCCCACCGCCTCCCCCCTTGCGTTCGGCCGGCCGGCCCGTCACACTCGGGTGGGACCATTTTTTTGGGGAACGCAATGACAGCCGACCGCATCCGGGGCCGGGGGGCCGGGCAGGAACGGCCTTCGCTGCCGGGCCGCCGGGAGAACACCGAGTACGAGCAGGCCCTGTGCCGGCTCCTGCTCGGCGGCGCGGCGATCGTGTACCTGGTGGCCACCGCGTGGGCGGACCGGGGGCTCACCGAAGCCGAGACCCGGATCCTGTGGACCTGCGCGGGGTTCAGCGTGGCGGCCCTCGGGATCCTCGCGTCGATCATCCGGCGTCCCGCCCCGAGCCCGGTCCGGCGGGTGGCGGGCATGGTGCTGGACACAGGCTCGATCACGATCGGGCTGCACCTGGACGCGCGACTCGCCGGTCCCCTGTTCGTGCTGTACCTGTGGGTGATCTTCGGCAACGGGTTCCGGTACGGCCGCCGGTACCTGGCCGGGGCAGCCGCCCTGGCCGTGGCCGGGTTCGGGTCGGTGATCGCGACCCGGCCGCCCGTGTACCGGCTGGTCCCGGAGATGATGTGGGGGATCCTGGCCGGCCTGGTCCTGCTTCCCCTGTACGTGGCAGCTCTGCTCCAGCGCCTCAACGACGCCCTGGGCCGAGCCCAGGCGGCCAGCGAGGCCAAGAGCCGGTTCCTGGCCAACATCAGCCACGAACTGCGCACGCCCCTCAACGCCGTGCTGGGGCTGTCCGAACTCCTGGTCCGGGAGGACCTACCCCCCAAACCCCGGCGCCACAGCCTCCTGATCCGCAGCGCGGCCACGAATCTGCTGGGGATCATCGACGACGTCCTGGACTTCTCCCGGATCGAGGCCCACCGGATCGAACTCCGGGACGAGGTCTTCGACCTCCGGGGCGTCGTGGACGCCACCGTGGCCATGTTCTCCGGCGCCCGTACGGACGGGCAACTGACCGTGCTGGGGGAGGCGACCCCGGACCTGCCGGGCGCCGTGCGCGGCGACCCGGTCCGGCTCGCCCAGGTCCTGAACAACCTGGTGGGCAACGCGGTCAAGTTCACCCCGAAAGGGGAGGTCCGGGTGCGCGTGGCCAGGGTGGGGGACGAGGACGGCCGGGTCCGGATCCGCTTCGAAGTACAGGACACCGGCGTTGGCATCCCCGAAGAGGCCCTGGACCGGGTCTTCGACCCGTTCTACCAGGCCGACGCGTCCACCACCCGGGAACACGGGGGAGCCGGGCTGGGCCTGAGCATCTCCCGTTCCCTGGTGGCGGCCATGGGCGGGACCCTGGAAGTGGCGAGCCGGGCCGGCAAGGGCACCGTGTTCCGGTTCGAACTTGCGTTCGCGCTGGCCGATCCCGCGGCGGTGGCGTCGCCGACCGAGCAGGAGCCGGCTGAACGCCTTCCCGCCGGAACCCGGATCCTGCTGGTGGAGGACAACCCCATGAACCGCGACGTGGCCGAACGCCTGATGGCCGGGTTCGGGTGCGACGTGGTCCGGGCTGCCAACGGGGCGGAGGCGGTGGACGCGTTCCGGCGCGAGCGCGTGGACCTGGTGTTGATGGACTGCCAGATGCCGGTCATGGACGGGTACGCAGCCACCCGGGAGATCCGCCGGCTCGAGACGGGCCGGGGCGGGAGGCGCGTACCCGTGGTCGCCCTGACCGCCCACGCCACCCCGGAGGACATGGACCGGTGCATCGCCTCGGGGATGGACGACTACCTGGCCAAACCGTACCGGGGCCGGGACCTGTTCCACACCCTCCGCCGGTGGTTGGTGGGCGACGCCGGGCGCCCCCCCCAGCGGCTCGCCCGTGCGCCCCGGGCCGAAGCGTCGCCGGACATCCGCAAGCTCGTCCACACGATTAACAACCTGCTCATGGTGATCACCGGACACGCGGAACTGCTGCTAGACGCACCGGACGCAGGGGCCGACGGCGTCCGCAAGGCGGCCGAGCGGATCCTGGAAGCGGCCGAAAAGGCCGTGAGCGTGCTCCGGGAGCGCGCCACCACGGGCGGCGACGACACCCCGCCCGGTTGAGCACGGCAACCGGCGGGCGTATGATGCGGCGCTTGCGGTTTCGCCCGCCCCCGGGGAAAAACAGTGTCGCGTAAAACCTCCGCCAACCGATGGATCGCGTCCCTGCACCGGTGGCTCGACCGGGTCCGCCCGTCCGAGAACACCGCGGTACTCGTCATGGCCGTGGCCGTGGGCCTGCTGGCCGGCCTGGGCAACATCGCCTACCGCCGCCTGATCGACGGGGTCCACCTGTTGGTGTTCGAGGGGGGATGGAAGCTGCTCGGCCTGGAGGCCGGCTTCCCGGCCCTGCTGCTCCTGCCGTTGATCCCCGCGTTCGGCGCCGCCCTGCTCGCCCCCCTGGACGTCCTGTTCCCGGGAGAGGTGCGCGGGTACGGCCTGCCCCGGTTCCTGGAGACCGTGAACCTGAAGGGCGGCGTGTTCCGGGCCCGCACCCTGGTGGTCAAATCCCTGGCTTCCGCGATCACGATCGGAACCGGCGGCTCGGCCGGGACCGAGGGGCCGATCGCCCAGATCGGCGGCACCCTGGGCTCCCTGGTGGGCCAGCTCCTGAGGGTGGGGCAGGAACGGCTGCGCACCCTGGTGGCGTGCGGCGTGGCCGCCGGGATCGCGGGTACGTTCAACGCGCCGATCGCCGGGGTGTTCTTCGCCCACGAGATCGTGCTCCTGCGCTCGTTTTCCGCTTCGAGCTTCACCCCGATCGTGATCAGCTCGGGGCTGGGCGCCCTGGTGACCCGGAGCATCGAAGGCGACCGGCCTGCGTTCTCGGTGCCCTACTACACCCTGGCCACCCACTGGGAGGTGGTGCTGTACCTGGTGCTCGGGGTCGTGGTCGGGCTCGTGGCCGTCCATTTCATCCGGAGCTTCTACGCCCTGTCCGACCTGTTCACAGGGTTGAAGATCCCGGACCGGCTGAAACCGGTGGTGGGCGCGGCCCTGGCCGGCGCCGTGGGCATCTAGCTGCCCCAGGTGCTGGGCGACGGCTACGAACACATCGAACGGGCCCTGGCCGGGGAGTTGGCCGGCGGCCTGGTCCTCGCCCTGACGTTCGCCAAGATCTACGCCACCGGCCTCACCCTG